>DUMT01000046.1 GCA_012839705.1 Clostridiales bacterium
AACTATTTGGTTTTTAAATTCAGCTGAAAACCTATTTTGCTTTGATCTCATTTTCGACAACCTCCTGTTTGTTTTATTTTACTAAATTAGTGTGTGGTTGTCCAAATGGGTTAGGGGGATTAAGAGGTAGCTGTTTATGTTGCCGTGTTTTTGTGCTAACTTACGAATAATGGCATGCTGGATTTTTGATGTATCCTGAGACTCGTCAACACAAATGTATCGGTACTTATCTTGGAAATGTTCAAGCACTTTAGGGACTTTATTTAGAATATTATGCGCATAAATCATTTGATCGTCATAATCCAACTAGGTACCGTCAAGTATTTTGCGCAAATTAGTTTGCAGTCTTGGTAAAACAGAGTTATCCAGCTATGAAATCCGACTCGTCAGAGCCGATGGTTTCCAGATGCTTCATGTTCATATATTTCTTGATGCCCCATTGGGTTCCTGCGACATGTCGCAGGCGGGCGCATACCAGCACCAATGCCGAATTGCCGTCAGGGAATGTGCTGACTACCCTTGTGCGGCGGCGATTTCCCGGTTTAGGCGTTCAATCACGGCGCAGGTAGATGCCATCTACATAAACATACGGATATTTCCCGCCATGCAGTGGACGGTTGCGCCAGTCTTCAATATGCACATAGGCTTTCTTGTTCAGTTCACTGATGGTAGCCGGTGATACCTTTGATCCCCAAAAGGCTGCATTTCCATGAGTCTTTATGTATATCGTTTCTGTCAAAAACCCCCGGCCGTATGGTCTGGCCATGTTCAATTGCGCGGCAAATCTGTACCATTGTTAAGTAACGTACATCCATATCAATGGATATACTCTTAACAATATCTGCGTTCGGTTTTACGCGAAACCGTCTGTTGTTTACCATCAACAACATTTTTCACCCCCCTTTCGGAAATCGGATTTACTTCAATTCTTAGTCTAATTCAGACACAAAGGGCCTATTGAATTAAGCTGCGAAATTAGCGGCCAAGCACGCACCCAACCTGTCTGCCATATAAACTCATCATCACCGAATCGATAAAAACAAAAAGTAGAAGCAGTCCCACTAGGGCTCATGCTTCTACTTTGAAAGAATACTACGCTAAATTTGCTATTATATAGTACTATGCACCTTTTTCTTATCCCCCAAATCAAACCGCTTTTTCAACTTCTCCAATGCCTTCTTTTCAATCCTGGACACATACGAGCGGGAAATATTCAATATTTTTGCCACCTCCCGCTGGGTCAGGGCTTCCCCTGTCAAACCGTAACGCAGCTCAATTATTATCCTCTCCCGGTCCTCTAAAATATCATTAATATAGTTATATAACTTCTCCGCATTAAGCCTTAAATCTATGTCATCAGCTATGTTGTTTTCCTCTGCAATCACATCGCTTAATGTCAACGGGTGCCCATCCTTATCCGTGTCAATCGGTTCCGAAAAACTCACATCCTGCGCAGTCTTCTTGCTTGCCCTAAAGTGCATTAATATTTCGTTTTCAATACACCTTGAAGCATATGTAGCCAGCCTTGCCCCTTTTGAATAGTCAAAGGTGTTTACCGCCTTAATCAAGCCTATTGTGCCAATAGAAATAAGGTCATCCTGGTCCCGGACATTGCTGTAATACTTTTTTATTATATGTGCAACCAACCGCAGATTATGTTCAATAAGCTTGTTTCTCGCATTAATATCCCCGTATAGGTGATACCGCTCAAGGCACCGGCGTTCTTCCTCCGGGGGCAGTGGCCTTGGAAAGGACCCGGAATTGATAACGTGCAGCGCCATGTAAAAAATATTGGATATTGCCTTCATCAGGTCAACCAGCACGATGGACATCCCCTTTCAAACTCGTATAATGGCGGACACTCAATTGTATGCTGAAAGGCAGATATATGTGCATGTCTGACCGCAATTTATTTTTTAATAAACGCAATACGTTATTCTCAGGGCAAAAATTTACCTCCTGTTGCGTTTACATTCTGCAACAGGAGGTTTTTACTGCAGGCTTTCCGAGTATAATCCATTTAGAACCTATTTAACTTCTTTTTCTTCAATGACACTCCAGCGGTTACCATTCACTTTAAGCTTTACTATGTGTTTCTTTGTCTGTCCATTCAGCAACCGTATAATTACAGTGCATTCAACAGTAGAATCGTCAATAGCTTTTCCATCTT
>DUMT01000047.1 GCA_012839705.1 Clostridiales bacterium
CCAGCTTGACCCTGAAACAAATGAGCTTGTTCTAAAATCCAATCTTCAATACTATTATCAATGGGTCAGGCTGCGCTTTGCCTCAAAATGTTACAGCGACTTTCTTTCCGGAGATTACCGCAAAGCCATAAGAAAATACTCAAGGTACAAAAAGCGCCTTGATTATGAAGACAGGCTGCTTCAATTTATGAAATCCATCCCCGACGGGCAAAAATATCAGGCTGTAATCCCTGAACTTAACACCATAAAGCAAGGGCTGAAGGAACAAACAAGAATCTCCGAGGCTTTTATCATCTATATTTCATGGATTGTTAACACAATATTCCTGTTCCCGTTATTTTTAGGGCTGTATTATCTGCTATTATATATCAGTACACGGGGTGCCCTGTACTCCACAGGCATCGAACTGTATAATTCCATGTTGGTACTATTGCCAACAATTATAACTTCAATTGTCCCGTCTTATTTTAGCCGAAAGCTTTTATACAGGATTTTTTTCAGGAAAAACTACAGGAAAAAGCTTGAATATGATGCTCTGTTTAATGGAAAGTCGGAAGCAAAACTTATGAAGGTTTTTGCTTATATTATCTTTCTGGCAAGCCTGACTGTAACAGCACTTCTGGCAAGCACGGGGATTTCGTTTTACAGCAACAGATTCGTAGATAAATCCAATTTCTTCGATATAAAGGGCACCAGCTATTCCTATGACAGCCTCGATTCCGTCTGGCTTATCAAGGGAAGGTACAACGGCTTTAATGAATGGCTTGATAATCCATCCTACGTATTAGTCCTTAAGGACGGCAAGACGATTGACCTGTATGACTTCACCGAGCTTTCAGACAGCGAGGAAAGAATCATTCCGATTCTTAAAAAACATAACATTCCATTTTTCGACGCAAAAACAATAGACGATATATTTCCACAGAGCGGTTAACATATTCAAATGTTTGCAAACCACACGAACAATAGTTGTAACCTATTCATAAATATGGTATATTTATATGTATTGTTATTATAATGCTTTGATTATCATTTTCCCCGGCAGGGTTTCTTCCCGGACAGGGAAAAATTTTGGATTAAAACATTACCGAAAGGATTGAATTAGATGGGACTTATCAAAAAGCTGTTCGGCGACTACAGCTCAAGGGAAATAAAGAGAATCCAGCCCATATGCGACAAGGTCCTCTCCCTTGCGGACAAATACCGCAGCATGAGCGAGGAAGAGCTTAAAAGCCAGACCGCCATATTGAAAGAGCGCCTGAACAACGGCGCCACCCTTGACGACATATTGCCTGATGCCTTTGCTGTGTGCCGTGAAGCTACCGACAGGGTTCTTGGCACCCCCCACTTCCCCGTTCAGATTCTGGGCGGAATCATACTCCACCAGGGGCGTATTGCCGAAATGAAAACCGGTGAAGGCAAGACCCAGACGGTTATCCTGCCGGCTTACCTCAATGCCCTGACGGGAAAAGGAGTCCATGTCGTAACTGTAAACGACTATCTTGCCCGCCGCGACAGCGAGTGGATGGGCAAGGTTTACCGATATCTCGGCCTTTCAGTGGGCTTAATCGTCCACGGGCTCAGTCCCCAGGAAAGGCAGGCGGCTTATAACGCCGATATTACCTACGGAACCAACAACGAATTTGGTTTCGACTACCTGCGTGACAACATGGTAATATACAAAAAGGACAAAGTGCAGCGCGGGCACAACTTTGCAATCGTGGACGAGGTGGACTCCATCCTTATCGACGAGGCCCGTACCCCCCTTATCATCTCCGGCCAGGGGGATAAATCCACCGACCTTTATTCACGCGCCGACAAGTTTGCTAAATCCTTAAAGTTAATTAAGGTCCGGGAACAGGATGCCAAGGAAGAGCAGGACAACGTGGACGCCGACTATATCGTTGACGAAAAGGCAAGGACGGCTACCCTGACCCGCTCGGGCGTTGCAAAGGCGGAGAAATACTTTAATGTCGAAAACCTTATGGACCCCGACAACATCACCCTGCTGCACCACATCAACCAGGCAATCAAGGCAAACGGTGTTATGAAGCGGGATGTGGATTATGTAGTCAAGGACGGGCAGGTAATCATAGTCGACGAATTCACCGGCCGCCTGATGTTCGGCAGAAGGTATAACGAAGGGCTCCACCAGGCAATTGAAGCCAAGGAAGGGGTAAAAGTTGAGCGGGAGAGCAAAACCCTCGCCACCATCACCTTCCAGAACTATTTCAGGCTGTATAATAAACTTTCCGGTATGACAGGTACCGCCATGACCGAAGCCCAGGAATTTGAACAGATTTACAGGCTGGACGTGGTGGAAATCCCCACTAACCGCCCGATGATAAGGATTGACCATCCCGACAGCGTATACAAAACCGAAAAGGCGAAATTCAGGGCGGTTATTGAGCAGATTGAAAAATGCCACGCAAAAGGGCAGCCTGTGCTGGTGGGTACCACATCCATTGAAAAATCCGAGTTACTTTCCAAGCTGTTATCACAAAAAGGGATTAAGCACGAAGTTTTGAACGCCAAATACCATGAAAAGGAAGCCGAAATCGTTGCTCAGGCAGGCAAATTCGGTGCGGTGACAATTGCCACCAACATGGCGGGCCGCGGTACCGATATTAAGCTTGGCGGTAATGCGGAATACCTGGCGAAAGCCGAGATGCGCAAAATGGGCATACCTGAGGAGCTAATCTCCAGAGCCACCGATTACAGCGACACCAGCGACCCCGAAGTCCTGTCTGCACGGGAAACATTCCGCGAACTTGAAAAGAAATATCAGAAGGAAATCGACGTGGAAGCCGAAAAAGTCCGGCAGGCAGGCGGGTTGTTTATACTCGGCACCGAGCGGCACGAATCCCGCCGGATTGACAACCAGCTGCGTGGCCGTTCCGGACGACAGGGGGACCCCGGTGAATCCAAATTCTATCTTTCCCTTGAAGATGACCTGATGCGCCTGTTCGGCGGCGAGCGGATCAACTCCCTTATGGAAACCCTCGGCATAGACGAGGACACCCCGATTGAATACCGGATGCTTTCCAATGCCATAGAGAATGCCCAGAAGAAAGTGGAAGAGCGCAACTTTGCAATCCGCCGCGACCTTCTCCAGTTTGACGACGTTATGAACACCCAGCGCGAAATCATCTACAGCCAAAGGGATAAGGTTTTAAACAACGAAAATGTGCGGGACGCAATTGTCGCCATGATAAGGGAACTGGTGGAAGCCAACTGCCATGCTTACCTTGCAAGCGACGAAGAGCACGACACATGGAATATAGAAGGGCTGCGGGAGTTCTTCCTTGGCTGGCTTGCTACCGACGAGGATTTCCGATACACAAAAGAGGAGCTTGCAAATATTTCCCGCGAGGATATAATCGAAACCCTTTACGAGCGGGCAATTAAAATATATGAGGAAAAGGAACAGAAGTACGGCGAAGAAATCATGCGGGAGCTTGAGCGGGTTATCCTGCTTAAGACCGTTGACCGCCACTGGATGGACCATATCGACAACATGGATGAACTGCGCCGGGGTATCCACCTGCGGGCATACGGCCAGAAGGACCCTGTCGTTATGTACCGCATCGAAGGCACCGACATGTTCAACCAGATGAACCAATCCATCCGGGAGGAAACCGCCCGCCTTATCCTTACCGTCCAAATCCGTTCAGAGGAAGAGCCCAAGCGGGAGCAGGTTGCAAAACCGACCTCTACTTCCGCTGACGGCACCGACGCAAAAAGGCCTGTACGCAAGACAGAGGCGGAAAAAATAGGCAGAAACGACCCCTGCCCCTGCGGAAGCGGCAAAAAGTATAAAAAATGCTGCGGCGCGGGCGAATAACGGACATTATCACGGGCGCGCCCCATGCGCGTCCGTAATTTAAAGTGTTTGAAATTGTAAGACAACATATTGGAAAGGATAATCAATATGGAATACAATTTTGCTGATGCCGTAAAAACCCTTAACCCTTCTGCCATCCGTGAAATTTTAAAATACGCCGCGGACCCGGAAGTTGTCTCCCTTTCCGCCGGCAACCCCTCGCCGGAAGCCTTTCCGGTTGCTAAAATCGCCGAAATTTCTGCCAAGGTACTTGCGGAACGCCCTATTGACGTGCTACAATACAGCACCACTGAAGGTTACCAACCCCTTCGGGACAGCCTGGCTTCGTACTTAAAGGAAAAGCACAATATAGGCCGGGACTTTGACAATATCCTGATAACCTCCGGCGCCCAGCAGGCTGTGGAGCTGGTCGCAAAAGTGCTTTGCAACCGTGGGGATGCTGTAATCTGCGAAGCACCAAGCTTTATAGGCTCCCTCAACTCCTTCCGCTCCCTGGGTGGGAAGCTGATAGGCGTACCCATTGAATCCGATGGCATGGACATGGAGGCTCTGGAAGAAGCCCTTAAAGCCAACAAAAATGTAAAATTCATATACACCATACCGAATTTCCAAAACCCCTCTGGCATTACCATGAGCCTTGAAAAACGCCGCAGAATATATGAGTTGGCTAAAAAACACGGCGTTGTAATTGTGGAAGACAACCCCTACGGCGATTTAAGGTTTGAGGGCGAGGACATCCCTTCCATCAAATCCTTTGACGAGGATGGGATTGTGGTTTATGCCGGCAGCTTCTCAAAGGTTCTTGCTCCCGGTATCCGCGTCGGATATGCTGTAGCACCGAAACCGCTGCTTCAGAAAATGATTGTATGCAAGCAGGGTGAAGATGTCCATACTTCCATGTGGGCACAGATAATCTGCGAGCGGTTCCTTTCCACCACTGATTTTGAATCCCACCTTGAAAGCCTCAGGAATCTCTACCGCAAAAAAGCCCAGCTTATGATTTCCCTTATTGAAGAACACCTTGTCCCCAGTGGCATCACCTACGCCCCCACCCAGGGCGGGCTGTTCGTCTGGTGCCTTTTGCCCGACGGCGTGAACATGCCGGAGTTTTGCAAAAGGGCTGTCATTGATTACAAGGTTGCAATCGTTCCCGGCAACGCGTTTTTAGTGGACGAAAACGACCCCTGCCAGAACTTCAGGCTCAACTACTCCACCCCCACCGATGAGGCTATGCGCAAAGGCGTGGAAAGGCTCGGGGAACTGGCGAGGGAAGTCATCAGGTAATTTAGTTCCGAAAGGATGTCAAACCAATGGATAGCAGCAAAGAGAATAAAGAAAACATTGTAGAATCCGCCCCTCGAAAAAAGCGGGCGTTAAGTTGCATTCAGCCCACAGGGATACCCACTTTGGGCAATTACCTTGGAGCCATGCGCAACTGGGTTGCCATGCAGGATGAAATGGACTGTGCTTTCGCGGTTGCCGACCTTCACGCCATTACCGTGCGGCAGGAGCCTGCGAACCTGAGAAAGCAGATATACGAGATGTTCGCCCTGCTGTTAAGCATAGGGCTGGACCCTGAAAAGACCCTGCTCTTTGTCCAGTCCCAGGTACCTGCCCACGCACAGCTTTCCTGGATTTTGTCCTGCCATACCCAGTTTGGGGAGCTTTCCCGCATGACCCAGTTCAAGGACAAATCCGCAAAGCACGCGGACAATATAAACCTCGGCCTGTTCGCCTACCCGTCCCTGATGGCAGCCGACATACTGCTTTACCAGCCGGATTATGTGCCGGTAGGCGCCGACCAGAAGCAGCATGTTGAATTGACAAGGGATATAGCCGAAAGGTTCAATAACCTTTATGGCAATGTATTCACCGTACCTGAACCCTATATCATGAAAAGCGGCGCCCGCATCCGCTCGCTGCAGGACCCCACAAAGAAGATGTCCAAATCCGACACCAACCAGAACGCTTATATTTCCCTCAAAGACGACCCTGATACCATTGTCCGCAAATTCAAAAGGGCGGTCACCGACAGCGAAGCCAGGGTATACCACGGAGAGGGCAAAGACGGCATTAACAATCTTATCGAAATCTACTCCTCCATCACTGGCAAAACATTCGAGCAGATTGAGCAGGAATTTGAAGGCAAAGGTTACGGCGACTTTAAGATTGCGGTAGCCGAGGTGGTTGTGGAAACCCTCCGCCCCATACAGCAAAAGTTTGACGAGCTTATACAGGATAAAGCATACCTTGAAAAAATGATGGCTCAGGGCGCCGAACGGGCATCAAAAATAGCCCAAAGGACGCTGAACAAGGCGCTGAAGAAAACGGGATTTGTTATCATATAAAACAAGCTGCCGGTTTATAATAATTAGTAGCCGGCAGCTTTTATCTTGCCTAAAAGGAGGTGAGCCAATGGGCATACTGGATTATATAAGCTTTAATTCCCACGAAGAATATGAGCGCTCGATTTTTCAATTCGTCCAAATGATAGATAATATGACAATAAAAGACGCCAAACGCCATTTGGACCAGATTGTGGACAAAACTTTTGCCAAAAAAAGCTTTTTAACCTATAAATACACCGCAAAAAACCGCCTGACAAACACCATGTATGTTTTTGAAACCGGGTACAATTTCCGAAACGGGCGGGAGAGGATTTTTGCCTATACATTAAAAAACACAAGGCGGGACGAAAACGGCTCAAAGGATTATTACGGATTGTTCCTGCAAAGGGAAACCATGCTGAGGGATGAAATCAGGTCTCGCCAAAATAAATGGCATATTGGGGATATTGTTTTCGATTCCCTTGAGAGCATGAATGACCTTTTATCCAGGCTTGCGGATGAAGCCCTTTATGAAAATTGGACTTTTCCAAATTACCAGTCAAAAATCAACCATCCCATACTGAAAAACTACCTTGAAAACACCTATTTCCAGCTTGTCAATCAGGGAAAGGTGTTTATCAATACCGAGGAAGACAAAATGCTGTTTAACACCGGCCTGATTGACACATCATTCAATGAGCTGTACCTGGTCTGCGACATCTCCCATTACTACGCCAGGGATACGCTGTTCACGGCGGAATACAGCTCTCCGGAAATTTATAAATCGAGCAACCGGATATTCTGCAACTATTCCCGCAACACCCCGCTGCCAGTGGCAACCTTTTACGAAAACCCCGGAGACCTTCTGTTCAACTGGGAGATTGCCCAGAAACCGGGCGGAATCAATATCGCCGATGAGCATATATTCCGGGATAACATGAACAGGATAAATATTGGATTGCGGGATTCCAATCTGAAATTCAATTTTGAAAACCCTCAGGATGTAGCCCGCTGCCGGCAGATGTTTGAAGGGGCTTTAAAAGCCTCCCTTGAGCTGTCAAAACGGAATTATAAATTTGTCGCACCCCAGTTCTGGCCCGCAACGGGAAGGCTGCAGTTTTTAATGCCCATATACCTTGAAGGGATTCAGGAAGTAAAACAAGGCAACATCAGGGACGCCCTCCCCCCCACCGTCGCCCTCAGTATGGAGCTGGTGCATGGACAATATATCGGCACCACCATATTAACCCTTGATATGGCATACCAAAACGCACGGCTGATAGCAAGGCCAGACGGTTTCTGGCTGGACGCCACAAAAATATTTGCAACCAAACCCGAAGATAACCCATAAAGCAAAAACGCCCTGTAAACACACCGTTTTACAGGGCGTTTTTATCAAAATATAATTTAAAAACCAAAACTATTTCTTTTTTCCTGCTACTACACGCTCTATGCCGTTTAAATCCTTAATAATTTCAACATCCTTTAAGCCCGCCCGGGAGAAAATCCCCGCAACCTCCCGTGCCTGCCCGATTCCGACTTCAACGGCGCAAACCCCGCCTTTTGCAAGCTTTGGGGACCAGTCCCTGGCAATTGCCCGGTAAAACACCAGCCCATCACCGCCATCCAACGCCATCACCGGCTCGTGTTTTACCTCCCTCATAAGGGATTGAAGCTGATTCGACGGGATATATGGCGGGTTTGAAAGTATTGCGGCATACTCCCCTTCAAATTTGCCCGCATCCGCCAGAACATCCGCCATAACAGGCTTCACATCATATTCGGGATATCGCCGGCAGTTGCGGCATAAGAATTCAAATGCCTGGGGGGACAGCTCCACAGCGCTCACTTTTATCCCCGGCACCAGGCTTGCAATCCCCAGGGCTACACATCCGCTCCCGGAGCAAAGGTCCAAAACCTCCGGCTTTTTTTCACCGTTAAGGATTTCGGAGGATTTCAGATACCCTGCCGCCGTTTCAACCAGCAACTCGGTATCTGCCCGGGGAATCAGCACACCTTCCCCCACCTCAAGGGTGAGGGACAGGAAATCCCAACTGCCGAGGATATACTGCAGCGGCCTGCCGAGGGCACGCTGCCGTGCAGCGGATAACACCTGTCCCGCCATGCTTTCAGGCAACTGCTCCCCGCCCTTAATGGGCAGCATACCCCTTTCAACCCCGGCAAAATGCGAAAGCAGGCAGCCCGCATCAAACTCCGGGCTGCCGCATCCTCCCTGCTTTAAAATTTCAACCATATCCCTGTACAGTTCTCGGTACGTCATACTAAAGTTCCTTTTAAAATTTATCCGAATCCGGGTCCTCTGGAACAACCTCGTTAAATGCCTTAATTGCAACCTCAATCATGTCATCCGTTGGCTCCTTGGTGGTAATCCTCTGAATCCAGAGCCCGGGCATGGAAAGGGCGCGGACAATCCTGCTTTCGGACCTTCCTGCAAGCTTTATCATCTCATAGCCCACACCTACAACCACCGGGATTGTAAGCAGCTTTAACCCCGTTCTCACCAGAGGGTTTGTGGCTGTTATGAACATGGACACCACAATCCCTATAATCAGCATGAATATCATGAAGGAAGTACCGCAGCGGGGATGGAAACGGGATTGCCTGCGGACATTTTCAACCGTCAGTTCCTCGCCCTTTTCATAGCAGAAAATTGTCTTATGTTCAGCGCCATGGTACATAAATACCCTTCTGATATCCTTTGCAAGGGATACCACAGAAATATACAGTATGAACAAAGCAATCCTCATCAAGCCTTCTATCACAGCCCGCCAGATGTTGTTGTCAAGGGCTGGAACCGCCGACTTTAAGAGGTTGAACAGGAATGCCGGAAGGGTAATAAACAGCCCCACCGCCAAAACCGTTCCAAGCAATACGCTTAGAATAAGTATAATTGTCATCCAAATGTCTTTATCCTTTTTCTCTTTGATTTCAGTGTTTTCCTTTTCAGTGCCGGGCTGCACAGCCGCTTCGCCATCTGAAAGGGAGGTTACCACAGCGGCGGATTTTTTAGGCTTTTCCGGCTCCTCATCCAATCCCGCCAGCTCTGCCGAGCGCATTAGGCACCGGTAACCCACCGACATCGAATCTATAAAATTGAAAACCCCGCGAATGAAGGGAAGCTTTAAAAAGCTCGCCCTGTTTTTCCCGGCGGTGGGGAATACCTCCATCACAATTTCCCCGTCGGTATTGCGGACAGCCATGGCGGTTTTTTCCGGGCCCCTCATCATTATCCCCTCAATAAGCGCCTGTCCTCCTATTGAGGTTTTCTTTTTCACCTTTTCGCTTTGAATCATTCTCATGGCAATTTCCTTTCTGGTGTTTAGGTTTGGTTCGGGGCAACCGGCAAAGTTATGGTAACAGTGGTGCCCACATTCTCCTCGCTGTCAATTTCCAGCCGCCCTTTATGGCGCCTTATAATCTCATCCGCCAGCGCCAGCCCGATTCCCGAACCCGGCCTTGAGCGGTTAGCCTTGTAAAACTTTTTCTTAATATTTGGCAAATCCTCTTTTGAAATGCCTACTCCGGTATCGCTTATAACAATCTGGACATGGGAGCCCATATCCGCCGTTTCTATCCGTATTTTCCCGCCGGGGTTTGAGTATTTGATGGCGTTGTCTATTATGTTGATGAAAACCTGCTTCAGCCTGTCGCTGTCGCCCAGAACCGGGGGAAGGTTTTCCGGCTCAATATATATAAGCTCAATAGATTCCCTGGCAGCCCTGTTTTTAAACAGCACCACAGCCTCCCCAAGCTCCGCGGTGACGTCGATGCGGTTGAACTTCATCACAAGGTGCCCGCCCTGCATTCTGGAAAAGTCCAAAAGCTCCTCCACAATGCCGGAAAGCCGCTCAACCTCGCCGGAGATTACCTCCAGGCCCTTTTCAGTAAGCTCCAAATCCGACGACCCCGCCTGGAGCATGGTTTCGGTCCATCCCTTAATAGCGGTAAGGGGGGTGCGCAGCTCGTGGGAAACCGAGGAGATAAAATCGTTCTTCATCTTCTCCCCGGCTGCTATTTCCCCAGCCATATAGTTTATAGTGTCGCACAGCTCCCCGATTTCGTCATCGGCTTTCTTTTCTATCCTGAAATCGTAATCCCCCAGGGCTATCCTGCGGGCCGCCCTGCTAATCTCCGTTATAGGCTCCACAATCGAACTGATAAAATACAAATTTATAACCAGTATAAGAAACAAAATCGCAATGCTGATTAAAACCATGATTCCAAAGAATATCCAAATCTGGTGGTCCACCTGCTCAAGGGAAGTGATATACCTTATCCCGCCTAAAGCCGACATGCCGCTTCCCCTCAGCACCAGGGTCATGGACATAACCCGCTCCCCGGCGCTGTTTTTCCCAACCCAGGTGCCTCTGCCATTCTTGGATGCCAGGGCGCTGTAATAGTCGCTGTTGTCCATATTTGAATCAAAACCTGTGGAGGATACCACCACTTCCCCCCTGGCGTTTAGAACCTGCATTTCAAGCTTTTCCTTGTCCTCAAAGCTCTCCACCAGCTGCCGCGCCAGGGAATCAATATTCACATTCCTGGGCTCGGTGCTGAACAGCCGGGTGTATACCGATTCAAAAGCTTCAATGCGGGAGGAAAGGGAATATTCGACGCTTTTATAATAATACGAGCGGATTGACAGAATGAAGGTTGTGCCGAACACCAAAAGAAGTGTTAAAACTATGCCTATACTGCTCAGCATCCACCGCCGCATTATGCTTGATTTCTGCGCCATTCCCTGACCTCCTTTCATTTTAGCATACCGACAAAACCTTATTTATCCTACCCACTTGTAACCCATACCCCAGACAGTCAGGATATGCCTTGGCTCAGATGGGTTATCCTCGATTTTCATGCGCAACCTTCTGATATTAACATCCACAATTTTTTCTTCGCCGTAGTATTCTTCTCCCCACACCCGGTTTAATATGTCCGTGCGGCTTAACGCCTTGCCCGGGTTTGAAAAGAAGTATTCCATAATCTGAAACTCCACATGGGTCAGTTCAATCGGCTGTCCGTGTTTTTTCAGAGTCCTGCTGCGAAGGTCAAGCACAAAATCCCCGCTGGTTATTTTTTCAAGGTAATTAACCTCCTTGCGGTTGCGGGCAGAGGCGACACGCCGGTGCAGCGCATCAACACGGGCAACAAGCTCTGAGGGGCTGAAGGGTTTGGTCACATAATCGTCCGCCCCCATCATAAATCCCCCGACCTTTTCCATCTCCTGGGTGCGGGCGGTCAGAATTATAATCCCCAATGTTTCATCCCGCTGCCGCAGCTCCCTGCAAACGGCAAACCCATCCATGCCGGGGAGCATTATGTCCAGCAGGGCCACGTCCACGCTGCCGCCCTGTTCCTCAAACAGTTTCAGAGCGTCCTCTCCGGAACCTGCCTCCAGCACCTCATAACCAGCGCGCTTAAGGTTAATCACCACAAATTCGCGGATGGAGGCCTCATCCTCACAAACCAGAACCCGCTTCATTAACAAAACACTCCTTTGCACAAATCAGTAAAGGTAGGTAAACCTGTAGCTTATACGCTCCAGATTCAGGTTAAAGGGTTTTCTGTCCGTAAACCATGTAAAGAATTGCACCTCGGTCAAATCTTCCAGCAGGCGGAAATCGTATGCTTCTACATCGCTTTCACTGCCTAAACCTTCCGATTTGAAAACCGTTTTCAGCATTAAAAACCTGTCCGCCGCCTTACCGCCGTCCATGGAATAAAGGGACAATGTACGGCTTGGCCTGTCGTAGGACAGGGTAAACAACCCGTCCCAGTCATCATCTATCTCAAAATAGTACCCGTCGGACATATTCATAATGCAGGAAAAAGCCTCTTTCACCTTTTTCGCCTTTATATCCCAGTTGTACCATTTTGTAAACCATATTTTATCTGTTTCAGAAGATTTGTAACCTATAACGGATTTTACAACAGGCCATTCAATAACCCCGTCCCCGTTTATATCCATCGACGGCAGGTTGCCTTCGCGGAATGTCAAATCATTCCTGTTTTTCTGCCTGTCATAAAAGGGTGCCCAAAGGCGCTCCCCGTCCCAGTATATCAGCTCGGTAACCATTCCGCCCGAAGCCCTCGCCCCATCGACGAAAACCCCTTTTATGCCCTCGGCAAGGGTGGACACCACCGGGGAGGAAAACTGCTGTATATACCCGTCCAAATTGACCTGTCCAGCCTCGCTCAAACCTGTATTGGCGCCCTTTGAGTGCAAAAGCTTGGCGGTGGTAACATTCTCCGCCTTGTTGGACAGCAGGATTAAAAGGTCATCCCATCCCGAATTTGTGAGGCTGTGGATGGCATACTCGGAATATAGCTCCCTGTGCCATTCCTCCAGCCCCCCGTTTTTAAATGCGAACAGGACAAGCAGGCGGTTGCTCACATTGTCAATATTCCAACCCGTGACTATTTCATGCAATCCGTCGCCATTCAAATCCCCAAATTCCACCCGGTCGATATCGGCGCTGGCGCCTTCAATATCGCTGACGGTTTCCCATTTTCCGCCGTTTTTTCTAAGCAGGTTTAAGCGCACATTGCCTTTATCCTTGCTAATGCTGTAAAAGACAATAGCCTCGTCAACCCCGTCGCCATTTAAATCCTGCATTACAAAGGCGGAACGGTGGTTCCCCGATTTCGGGTATTTCAAAATATACCCGCCCAAAACCTCCGGGGACTGCTTATTCTGGTCGCTGAAAATATATTCTTCAAGGGCTTCCTGGATTTTCTGCTGTTCGCCTGTCGGGCGGGGCGGGCGCAGGAGGGCCTCAACATCAATGCCGACACTGCAGCCGGACATCAGCAAGGCAAAAACCAGCACCGCACAGGCCAAAAACCATGCCCTTATTTTCACTCCCAACCACATCCCCTAAAGTTTTAATTTAATTATACCGCCGATTTAATCCTCTTTCAATCTTAAAAATACTCTTTCATTTAGCAAAAGATTCTTCAAAAGGTTAGCCTTATGAAGAATCCATGGTTTGTCAATCTATCTGTTTTAACACATCGAAAACCTGATTTAAAGCAGTAATTTTCGGTACCCCTTCAATATCCAGGTTTACGCCGAGAATATCGATATAAACAGCCTTCATCCCGGCGCTTAAAGCTCCCTGTATATCGTTTTTTGGGTTATCCCCCACATAAACGCAGTTCTCACATGGGACTCCAAGGTACAGTGCTGCCCTGCGGAAAATTTCGGGGTTCGGCTTGCTAACCCCCATATCTCCCGCAACAATCGCCAAATCCACATAGGGCCTTAGCCCCGATATATCGAGTTTACGGTTCTGGTTGAGGGATGGGCCGTTGGTTATAATCCCCACCTTGTACCCCATGCTTTTAAGCTTTTTCAAAACGCCAACCGATTCCGGCAAAACGGTGGTAAATTCGGGGAAACGGAATTGCAGCTCCCTGAAGATTTCCTCAGGGGCCGGGGCGCCCGACCATCCCCACTCATCTATCAGCCCGCTGATGTATTCGATATAATTCACATGCCCGCCGTAATTGCGCTCCACCATATACTCCACCCTGGCCTGTTTTTCATCCTCATCCAGGGATGGGAAATATCTATCCACGAAAAACCTGCAATACTTCGTAAAGGCTATTTTCCGGTTTTGCAGGGTATCGTCAAAATCGAACAAAACCGCCTTTATCCCTTTATTCTTAGCGAAAATCGCCCGGGCTTTCCCGGCATCCGAAAGAATCTGCTGTTTAAGTTCTTCAACTGAGCCGAATTTCTTTTCTTCCCGCAGAAACTTCACCAATGTGACGGGTACCCTTTTGCCGTACAAATCCCCTTCAAAATCAATAATCCAGGTTTCCGCCAGGGGTTTGTCCGCCCCGACCGTCGGGCGGATGCCGATATTTGTAATCCCAAACCTTGCAACCCCCTCCACCTCAGCGCAGGAAATATACACCCCAAATTTGGGGCGGATGAAATTGTCGGGCAAAACCTGGTTGATGGTTGGGACACCCAGCAACCGCCCTAATTTTTGCCCCATCGCCACCTCAATATCCAGGGTAAATGGGCGGCCCAGGAGTTTTGCAGCCTGCTCCATCTCACCGTTTTCGATAAGCCGGCGAATCCTGGTGGAGCTGACCGGCTCCCCGCCAACCTCCACGGGAGGGACAATCACAACCTCTATTCCAAGGGGCTGGCAAAGCCGGCGAAGGGTTTCGGCATCCCCTGCGCCATCCTTGCCGAACCTGTAATTAAAACCGCAGCAGACCCGGCGGGCGTCCAGCCTGTCCTTTAAAATTTCGTTTACAAACTGCTCCGGAGCCAAATCCCGCATAAGCTCAAAATCCGCAAGGATTAGCTCGTCTACCCCCAGCCCTTTGAACACTGCTTTTTTCTGTTCCAAAGACATGAGTTCCTTCGGGTTTTCCTTAACCGGCGGCAGCTTGGAAAAAGTAAACACAGTGGAAAAAGCCCTGCCGCCTTCCGGCAGCTCGACTCCGGCGCTGTTCATAATCACTGCCCTGTGGCCCAAATGGACACCGTCAAATATCCCAAGGGCCACTGCCCGGGGATGTTTTGGTACAGGGCTTTTCATGTTAAAACAATATGTTCTTATTTCGGAAGATTCCGGCATTTTAAGTTTTCTCATCCTTTCCCTGCCCTGACCTGTCAGTTTTTAATAATCAGAACAGTTTCAGTACTTTCAGTTCTCCGTTTTCAGGTTTTCCAAGCCCCAGGAACTCCCCCGCAGGGCTGTAAACCCTTACAATATCTGAAACCCTGGATTTTATTCTCTCAAGGGACAATGAACCGCCGTTTTTAAACCTGACAGCCTGGGCAGTGGATACCGTAACCTTCCCATAACACCCGAACAGGCTGTCCACCGGCTTTATATACTGCTCAAGCTGCCCGGATTTGAAAAGCTCCTCAGCCTGCTCCATCGTGACGCAGTCCTCAAGGGTAAATCCTGCTGCCATGGTGCGCCGAAGGGCAGACATAACCCCGCCGCAGCCAAGCAACTCCCCCAAATCAGCGCATATCGTGCGTATATACGTACCCTTGGAGCAATGGCAGTCAATCACCGCTTCCCCGGTGGCTTGATTGTAATCTAAAAGCTCCAGCGAATAAATTGTCACCGGCCTGGGCTCACGCTCCACCTCAATCCCCTGCCTTGCAAGGTCGTAAAGCCGGACCCCTCCGCGTTTTAAAGCGGACATCATCGGCGGGGTTTGCAGAATGTCGCCCCTGAAATTCCCCAATGCTTTTTCAACCATATTTAAAGAGGGCAGCGCACAGCCGGTGGCTGAAACACTGCCCCATATATCCTGGGTATCACTTACAAATCCTAGGCGCAGTGTGGCGGTATACCTTTTGTCCTGCACAGGCAGCAGGTCAAGCGCCCGCGTTGCGCTGCCCACAAGTATCGGCAGCACACCTGTAGCCATCGGATCGAGGGTGCCGGCGTGCCCAACTTTCTTTGTACCCAAAAGCCGGCGGATAAAAGCGCAGCAATCAAAGGAGGTCTTCCCCTGAGGCTTGTCCAGGCAAATAACACCGTTTACCTGCAACAGCAACAACCCTTTCCAGTTCGCTAATCTAGCATATAACCGAACGTACGGCTTCAAGAATGGCTTCCACTGCCCTGTCCTGAGGGCCGCTAATAGTGCACCCCGCAGCCCTGACATGCCCGCCGCCGCCTAAAAGGCTGCATATTGCGGAAGCGTCGGCGTGGTTGTCGGTCCTGACACTAACCCTGAAAGTCCCGTCCTGCTTTTCCCGCATTGTCACCCCGACATAAACCCCCTCAATCTGGCGGGGTATGGGGGCAAGCCCTTCCAAATCGTCCTCGCCGGCGCCGCTTTTTTCAATCATCTCATTTGTAATAACCATTACGGCGCAACGGTCCCCGAGGAAAAACCTCATGCTGTCCAGAGCCATCCGCTCAAGCTCAATCCTGGCTTTGGACTTCATGTCAAACATTGTGCGGTTGATCATTTCGGAATTAATCCCGCAATCCAGCATATCCGCCGCCATCCGCATGGCATAGGACGAGGTGTTGGAATATTTGAAACAGCCTGTATCGGTGGCGATCCCCGTATAGATGCAGGCGGCAATATCCCTGTCGAATTCCACGCCCAGTTCGCGGATAATCTCCGCCACAATCATCGCGGTGGCGGCATATTCGGGATTAAGGACAAGTTTTCTTGCATACCGGGTATTGGAGCAGTGGTGGTCAATGCACAGCTCAACCCTGTCGGCGTATACGCTGAGCTTATCCCCCAACAAAAGGGTGTCTGCCACATCAACAGCACAGATGAATTCAGGCTCGAAATCTGCTGCCTGCTCCATATTCTCGAACATAAATCTGTATTTATCCGGTATTTTATCCGAGCACTCGACCCTTGCGGTTTTGCCAATGGCACGGAGAGCGCGGCAGAGCCCAAACCCGGAACCGAGGGTATCCCCGTCCGGATAATGGTGGGCCAATATAAGGATTTTATCCGCCGCTTTTAACTCCCCCGCAGCCTGCGAAACCGTAATAAGCTTACTCATTACTTTCCTTTTTCCTTTCAATCTCACTCAGCTTTTTGGCAATGTTTATGCTGTATTCCATTGAATCATCCGCAACAAACCTGAATTCCGGAAGATGGCGGAGTTTCAGCGCCCTGCCAAGTTCCCGCTTGATATACCCCTGAGCGGATTCAAGGCCCTTTACAGCATTTTTCGCAGCCTCCAGCCCTTCCATCGCGCTCACGTAAACAGTGGCATAGGACATGTCATTGGTCACATCAACCCTTACTACGCTGAGCATGCATGATGTAACCCGCGGGTCTTTGATGGTGCGCAGAATTGCCGAAATTTCCCTCAGCATGCTCTCGTTAACCCTATCGATCTTGTAACCAGCCATAATATCCCGCCTTTCAGCAAAGCCGATTTGTATTCAATAGCTGATAATCGGCTTATTGATTTTCTATTATTATTTATTGGTTTGGAACCAAATATTAATCAATTAATCGCGGTACTCCTCAATGACATATGCCTCGTAGATATCCCCTTCGCGGATATCGTTGAAACGCTCAAGGCCAATACCGCACTCATACCCCTGGGCAACCTCCCTGACGTCGTCCTTAAACCTGCGCAGGGATGACATCTTATCGTCAGCGATGATGATGCCGTCACGGACGACACGGATATTGTCGCCCCGCAGGACCTTGCCTTCAAGGACATAGCAGCCGGCAACGGTGCCAACGCTGGAAATCTTGTAAACCTGCCGGACCTCAACGCGGCCGTGCATAACCTCCCTTGTTTTGGGAGCCAGCATGCCCTTCATGGCGGCTTTGACTTCCTCAAGGCAGTCGTAAATTACGCGGTAAAGCCTTATATCGACCTTGGCGCTGTCAGCAGCAGCCTTGGCAACCGGGTCGGGCCGGACATTAAAGCCTACTATCAGGGCGTTGGAGGCGTCGGCAAGCATTACGTCGCTTTCATTTACAGCACCCACAGCGCCGTGGATTACACGAACCCGCACTTCATCGTTGCTAAGTTTCTCCAGCGACTGGGTAATAGCTTCCACAGAGCCCTGCACATCCGCTTTGACGATTATGCACAGCTCTTTCATCTCGCCCTGTTTCATCTGTTCAAACAGGTTATCCAGGGTTACCTTCTGGTATTTCCTGAACTGCTCTTCCTTGGCAGCAGCCTTACGCTGTTCGACCAGTTCGCGGGCAAGGCGTTCGTCGGATACCACGTTAAAGGTATCGCCCGCAACAGGTGCCTCGTCCAATCCCATGACCTCCACCGGTACGGAAGGCCCGGCTTCGTTTAGCCTTCTGCCGTTTTCATCGGTCATGGCGCGAACGCGCCCTATGCTGGTCCCCGCCACCAGCACATCGCCGGTGCGGAGCGTGCCGTTTTGAACAAGCAGGGTAGCAACAGGCCCGCGCCCTTTATCCAGGCGGGCTTCAATAACGGTACCTTTGGCAGCCCTGTTCGGGTTAGCGCGCAGCTCCTTCATTTCCGCCAGCAGCAGTATCATCTCAAGGAGCCTGTCAATACCCTGTCCGGTTTTGGCGGAAACAGGCACGCAAATTACATCGCCGCCCCACTCCTCGGGCACCAGCTCATGCTCGGTAAGCTGCTGCAATACCCTGTCGGGGTTTGCCTCCGGCTTATCTATCTTATTAACTGCTACAATAATCGAAAGGTTTGCAGCCTTTGCGTGGTTTATAGCCTCAACAGTCTGGGGCTTGATGCCGTCATCAGCGGCAACGACAAGCACCGCTATGTCCGTTACCTGGGCGCCGCGGGCACGCATCGCCGTAAAGGCTTCGTGTCCCGGAGTATCCAAAAATGTAATCGACTGCCCGTTTACATGGCAGCGGTAGGCACCGATATGCTGGGTAATGCCGCCCGCTTCACGGCTGGCAACATCCGAACGGCGGATAGCGTCGAGGATTGAGGTTTTGCCGTGGTCAACGTGGCCCATAACAACCACAACCGGGTCGCGGGGAACAAGGTCTTCTTCGGCGTCCTCGCTGTCGTCGATTATCTGTTCCTCAATGGTAACCACAACTTCCCGCTCAACCTTGGCGTTGAATTCCACAGCCACAAGGAAAGCGGTGTCAAAATCGATTTCCTGGTTCACCGCAGCCATGACACCCAGGCCCATCAGCTTCTTGATAAGCTCGGCGGCTGTAACTTTAAGGCGGCTTGCCAGCTCGCCAACGGTTATGGTGTCACCGACAGTTATGGTAATAGGCTTGCTCTTGCGCTCCATTTCAATGCGTTTTAAGCGCTCAGCCTCGGTTTCGCGGCGCCCCTTGCCCTTTTTAAGCTGCTGGGAGCGCTGGACAATCTTCTGTTTTCTTCCGCCGACATCGTCCTTTATGCGGTTCGATGTCTGGGCAAGGTCGTCAAACTTCTCGTCATACTTGTTTATCAGGATATTCTGGGGCGTACGGGTATCAATCATCCGTCGCTCAACCGTGGGCCTTTGCTGCTCAGCCTTTGGTTTTTCCTGTACATTCTGCGTATTTTGAGCCTTCTGAGGCTTTTGTTCCGCAGCAGGAGCTGCAGGCTTCTTGTCAGCCTTTGCAGCGGCGCCCTTGTCAGCCGGTTTTTCGGCCTTCTGTTTCTTCCCGCTGTCGGCTTTCTGAGCAGCAGGCTGCGCTGCCTCGGGAGCCTTCTCCTCATCTTTTTTGCCTTCATCCTCTGCGGCAGCGGTTGCGAAATACTCATCAAAGTTTTCAACCTGGCTTTCCTGGGTGAAAAAGTCGAATAAAAAATTCAGCTCTCCTTCCTCCAGGGTTGACATGCTCTTCTTTGTAACTCCCAGGTGTTGTGACAGAATATTTAAAACATCTTTGCTTGTCTTGCCGAAATCCTTTGCAACCTCGTTAACTCGGTATTTTATTAGCATTAAGAACCTTCCTCCTTCAGTTCACCCTCAAGGTCACTGCAAACCTTGCTTACAGCTTCTGCAAACCCTTTGTCTTCTATTGCAATCACTCCAACCGGCTTTTTCGAGCCTATCGCACGGGCTATTTCATCCTTGCCGGCTTTAAGATGGATTGCATTTCTTAACTCCCCTGCGGCGTAGCGCAGTTCCTTCTCGGTTTTTGGTGACAGGTCTGCGGCAAACAGAACCAAAACATCTTTTTCCCTGCAAACCAAATCCTTCACTGCGTCAAATCCGGCTGTCAGCCTGCCGCTTTTCCTTGCCAGACCAAGCAGGCCCATCAGCCTGTCATGGTTATTCTTCATCCTGCGGCAGCTCCTCCTCCAGCCTCTCAAATATTTCGGCGGGAATCGCGCAGGAAAATGCCTTTTCAAGCTGTTTGGTCTTCATGGCTTTTTTCAGGCATTCCCGCCTGGGGCAAACATATGCGCCACGACCCGGCTTACGCCCTGTCTTGTCCAGCGAAATTTCACCCTCGGGGCTTTTAACAACACGGATAAGCTCTTTTTTGGGCTTCATTTCACCGCATCCGGTACACATGCGCAGCGGTACTTTCTTTTGCTTCATTATCCCGCCATCCTTTCCTCATTATTTACTGCTCATCTGAGCCGCCTGTCATATCCTCACCGTAATATCCGCTTTCAGGACGGATGTCAATTTTCCATCCTGTCAGCTTTGCAGCAAGCCTTGCGTTCTGACCCTTGTTGCCAATGGCAAGGGACAACTGGGTATCCGGCACCCTGACCCTGCAGGTGCGTGTATCCGGGTTCTCAATCTCCACGCTCACTACCTTTGCCGGAGCCAAAGCCGCGGCTATGAATTCCTCCGGCTTGTCGCTGTATTCAATTATGTCGATTTTCTCTCCGTTAAGTTCCTCAACAATATTGGCAACCCTGGTGCCCCGTGCCCCGATGCAGGCGCCGACGGCGTCAACGTTTTCGTCATGGCTCAAAACCGCGATTTTGGTTCTGGAGCCTGCCTCTCTGGAAATGGCTTTTATCTCGACAATCCCGTTGAATATCTCAGGCACTTCCATTTCAAAAAGCCGTTTTACAAGCCCCGGGTGGGTACGGGAAATCAGTACACGGGGCCCTTTATCCCCTTCACGCACATCCACCACAAAAACCTTGATGTGGTCGCCCTCCCGGATAACCTCGCCGTTGATCTGCTCGGTGGGCGGAAGGACGGTGGACATTTTCCCAATCTCCACAGTGGCGGCGCCGGTTTTTGGGTCCACATTGGTGACCAGGGCGGTGACAAGTTCCTGGTTGCGGCGCTGGAACTCAAGCATCTGCTGCCCGCGCTCCGCCTCGCGAATCCCCTGGCGGATTACATGCTTGGCGGTCTGGGCGGCGATACGCCCGAACTGTTTTGTTTCAAGCTTGATTTCAACCGTATCCCCTATCATTGCCTTTCTTGAGTAGTGGCGGGCATCCTCCAGTGTAATCTCGGTGTCCGGGTCCTCAACCTCCTCCACAACCCGTTTCATAAGGGAAACGCTGAACTCGTCAGTATCCGGATTCATAACCACCAAAACATTATCCTTGCCGCCGTAATCGCGCTTTACGGCAATCACAATGGCAGCCTTGATTTTCTCCATTAAGTAATCGATGGGGATGCCTTTCTCCTTTTCAAGCATCCTCAAGGCCTCGAAAAATTCTGTGTTTGCGTTACTCATTTTCCGTTTCTCCTCCGTAATCGACCTCGTCCCAGTCCTGAATCAGGCGGACAGAGGATATTTCTTTTTTGGTAAAAGTGAGGGTATTATCGTCATCAACCTGAACTGTGACATTCTTATCGTCAAACCCGGCAAGTATCCCTTCAAACTCGCGGATACCGTCCACCGGGCGATGCAGGCGGACAAGCACCGGATAGCCTTCATATTCCCTGAAATGCTCGGGGCGGGTAAGCTCCCTTTCCATTCCTGGGGAACAAACCTCCAGGCAATACGACTGCTTTATGGGATCAGCCTCGTCAAGCACCTTGTCCATCCTGCGGGACATGGCAACGCAGTCGTCAATCGAAACATTGTCATCTTCTTTATCAATATATATTCTAAGGTACCATGTGGGCCCTTCCCTGACGAACTGGACATCCCAGAGTTTCAAGCCCAACGCCTCGGCCTCGGGCTGTGCGAGCCGGTAACAGACAGCAGCAGTGTTGTCCGGATTTGAACCCTTGATTTTAGACATTTATATAACCGCCCTTTCCAGGATACTTTCACTTTAGTCGCAAATAAAGCCTGAACAAACACAAAAGAGCGGGTTGCCCCACTCTTTAGCCAGGAAACACTATAAGCTAACTTGAATTATACCACCATTCGCCTGATATTGCAAGCAAAATTTATGGTTTGCAACCATAAAATGTATAATCCGCCTTTACAAAAATATTATGCAAAGGAAAAAAGTTTAATTCTTATAATCCGAGTTTTTTCACACCGGTATTTTCAGCCAAAAACAAATCCATCTGTTTTTTAAAATCAAAGCCGAATACCATCCCATCCGAAAACAGCTCGGACAAAGGTACCATCACAAATGCCCGCTCATGCATCCTCGGGTGCGGAAGGGTAAGCTCGTCATCATTAAAAACGGCTCCTTCGTAAACCAGCAAGTCAATGTCGATTACCCTGGGGCCGTTTTTATACTGCCTTACCCGCCCTAAAGCCGCCTCTATTCCAAGAAGGCCGCCCAGCAGCGCCCGGGGCGACAGCGAAGTTTCAACCACCGCCGCCATGTTGAGAAAATCCGGCTGGTTGGTGAACCCCACAGGTTTTGTCACATATATGCCCGATTTTTTTATTATCCGCGTGCCCGGCAACCGGGAAAGCGAATCCAATGCGTCTTTGAGGTTTTTCTCCCTGTCCCCGAGGTTGCTGCCGAGGGACAAAACAGCGCCCTTCATCGGTTATTCATCCCTTGCCCTAGTGATTTCAACACCGACATAGCCAAAATCCACATCTTTTATCGGGGCTTCCGGCTTTTTCAAAAGAACAGTCACCGAACTGACAGGAAAGTTTTGCAAAATCTCGTCCGCCACCCTCTGGGCAGCCCGTTCAATAAGGTCGTTTTTTTCTGACCTCATTGCCTTCGCCGCAAGTTTGGCGACCTTTGCATAACTCACCGTATCGTCAATGCAGTCGGTTTTGCAGGGCTTTGCCAAATC
The DNA here is from genome assembly GCA_012839705.1 of Clostridiales bacterium. Classification (GTDB taxonomy): domain Bacteria; phylum Bacillota; class Clostridia; order Oscillospirales; family Acutalibacteraceae; genus Avimonas. Next base: position 22,779 of record DUMT01000047.1, read on the forward strand.
AACGTTTAATGTTATATCCAGCTCAAAGTTTTGCCCGTTTTCCTTTTCCTCCGGATTCACCCCATGATAGGCGAAAACCCTGAGACCCTTAATTAATATCCTGTCCATTTTCTCAACCCTTTTCAATAATCATAGCTTTTTATAAGCCCTCAGCGCGTCGGCAACCCTTGCCGCCTGAACCCCTTCCGCCACATCGTGGACCCGGATGATATGCGCCCCGTTCCAGATGGCAACTGTGTGGATGGCGATGGTACCCGGAAGCCTTTCATTCGCTGGAATGTCGCCGCAGCAGGAGGCTATCACCCGTTTTCTGGAGGCACCCACAAGCACCGCGGCCTCAGGCAGCCCCTCCAGCAGCCGTGGAAGCTGCGCCACCACCTGCAAATCCCCTGCCCTGTCCTTTCCAAACCCAACCCCGGGGTCAAGGCAAATCTGGTCAAGGCCAAGCCCCTGGGCCCTGGCTTTTTCAAGGGCGGTTAAAAAATATCCCCTGACCATTTCTACTGCGTCCCCGCCGGAGCCTGAATCATCCGAACCGCCGCCACAGTGCATCATAACAAGCCCGACGCCCGTCCTGGCGGCAACTTCAATCATGCCGTTTTCAAGGCTGCCAGAAACATCGTTGATTATTGAAGCACCCGCCGATATCGCCCGGAGGGCTACCTCGGGATAAAAGGTATCCACCGAAATCGGGGCATCCACCTTTGTTTTTAAAGCCTCCAAAACCGGTTTTATCCGCTCCCATTCCTCCTGCCATGATACAGGGGTGGAACCCGGACGGGTGGACTGCCCGCCTATATCAATTATATCCGCGCCAAGGCGTGCCATTTCAAGGGCATGGGCAACTGCGTCGTCGGTGTCGTAGAATTTCCCGCCGTCGGAAAAACTGTCTGGGGTGACATTCAAAATCCCCATGATTCGGGTGCGCTCTGACAAATCAAACTGATAATCCTTAAACCTGAATACCGGCATCAGACTTCCCTCCACGAATTAACACAAAATATATGCAACTGACAATAACGCCTCCCTTTTACAGGAGGCGTATGGTCAGCGCGTTTTTTTTGCCTGAACCGCAGCTTCAACAAGCCCACGGAACAGCGGATGGGGGCGGTTCGGGCGGGATTTAAACTCGGGATGGAACTGGCATCCCACGAACCACGGGTGGTCGGGAATTTCAATCATTTCTACGATATATTTGTCAGGAGAAATACCGGCAAGAAGCAAGCCGCTCTTTTCAAATTCCTCCCTGTAGTCGTTATTGAACTCATAGCGATGGCGGTGGCGCTCGTAAATAAGCTCTGTACCGTAGTAATTGTATGCCTTGGAATTAATATCAAGCACACAGGGGTATTTGCCAAGCCGCATTGTGCCGCCCATCTGGCTGACCTGCCGCTGGTCGGGCATCAAATCTATCACCGGATGGGTGGTCGACTGGTCGAACTCGCTGGAATTCGCATCCTCAAAACCAAGCACATTCCTGGCATACTCGATAACCGCCACCTGCATGCCAAGGCATATCCCAAGATACGGGATTTTGTTCTTTCTTGCATAACCCGCCGCAAGGATTTTGCCTTCCACGCCACGGTAGCCAAACCCGCCGGGCACCAGAATGCCGTCTACATCCCCAAGGTATTCCGAAAGGTTGCCCTCGGTCAGCTCCTCGGAATCAATCCATTTAATCTTAACTTGGGCGCTGCTTGGAATGCCGCCGTGTTTTAATGCCTCCGCAACGCTAAGGTAAGCATCATGCAGCTCCACATACTTTCCAACAAGGGCAATCCTGACGCTTTCCTTCGGGTTGCGAAGGGTCTCCACCATTTTTGTCCATTCGCTAAGGTCTAATGTCAGCCCGTCCAATCCGAGGTGACTGCAAACTATATCGGCAAGCCCTTCCTTCTCAAGCAGCAGCGGGATCTCATAAAGCACCGAAACGTCAAAGTTTGATATGACGCATTCTTTCCTTACATTGCAGAACAGGGCTATTTTATCCTTAATTTCCTGTGAAACCGGGTTTTCAGACCTGCAAATAATGATATCGGGCTGAATCCCCAAAGACAACAGTTCCTTTACGGAATGCTGAGTAGGCTTTGTTTTAAATTCCTGGGACGCAGCAATATACGGCACCAATGTCACATGCAAAAACAGGCAGTTTTCCCGCCCATGCTCTATGCTGAACTGGCGGATAGCCTCCAGAAACGGCAGCCCTTCAATATCTCCCACGGTGCCGCCGATTTCAATAATATGCACATCGTATTTCTCGGCGTCAAGGACAATCCTGCGCTTAATCTCGTCGGTAATATGGGGGATTACCTGGACAGTACCGCCCTGATAGTCGCCCTTGCGCTCCTTTTGCAGCACATTCCAGTACACCTTGCCCGATGTGACCGAGCTGTTCTGGGTCAGGCTGATATCGATAAACCGCTCGTAATGGCCAAGGTCAAGGTCGGTTTCCGCACCATCATCGGTAACAAAAACCTCTCCATGCTGGATGGGGTTCATTGTGCCGGGGTCGATGTTGAGGTACGGGTCCAGCTTTTTAACCGATACGCTCAAGCCCCTGCATTTCAAAAGCCTGCCTAAAGATGCAGCAGTAATCCCCTTTCCAAGCCCGGATACCACTCCGCCTGTAACAAACACAAATTTTGATGCCATAAAACTTTCCTCCACTTTTCCTTCAACCGCAAAGCCCAAAGGCTTTGGATGCTCTTTATAATTCCCTTCAATTTCCCTCAAATGGAACAAAGAAAAGCCAAAACCGTGCGGGCAAATCTTAAACTTGCGATATTCCCTTTTAAGCTTGTCAATAAAAATAAA
>DUMT01000048.1 GCA_012839705.1 Clostridiales bacterium
AAAAATCCTAAAACAAATGCAGCCGCGGACATCACAGCGAAGGTTATCCACCAAAAGGCATTGGTTTTCTCCGGGATGGCGGGGAGTATTTTATCCCGGAATATTTCAGCCGTGGAGCCAATCACAAACCCGATAATCATGCAGTAGGTCTGATGGGGGTATTTATTCATAATCCATTCAAGGGGTTTTGTTATCAGGAAAACCCCGATTAAAGTCGCAACGCCAATGATGCCGATGTAAACAATATCAAACTCGGTAATCGCCGCCAGCATGGCATCATACATACCCAGCACCAGCAGCATATGTGAGGTACTAATGCCCGGCAGCACCAAAGCCAAAGCAATTATAATGCCGGTAACCAGCAACATTAAGTAATGAGTTATCCCGGAACCAAGGCTGACATCCACGCTTCCTTCGGGTATAAAACCGATTGATATTACAATTAGTAAACCCAGCAGAAAATAAATAACAGAAGAAAATCTCAATTTGGATTCCCTGGTTTTTTTAATCAGCGCCGGAACCCCGCCGATTACTGCCCCCAGGAAAAACACAGATACCGGCAGCGGGAATTTTTCCAAAAGCCACTTAATCAAAAATGAAAGGGAGCCGATACCGGCAGCGGCCCCAATCATAACTTTCAGTAAAAACAAAAAATTCCCCTTAATATCTTTCAAAAAATTGCTGACTGCGCTAATCAGTTCATCATAAATGCCCAGCAAAATAGCCATCGTACCGCCGCTAACCCCGGGGACGCTCATAGACGAACCGATGGCATACCCTTTCAGCATTACGGCAAGGTTTTCTTTCAGCTTGTTCTTCATCTGCATAAACACACCTTATACTAACTTTTTAAAAATTCTATGTTGGAGATTATACCATCATACCATTAAATTGTAAATCCATATATTTCCCCGGCATTTTTGAAGTACATCTGAAAAACCATAAAAAAACAAGCGCTTATCATCAAAAAAGCGCTTGTTTTTTATCCTGTTCAAATCTGCTTTTTTATATGCTCCAGAGCCCCTTTTTCCAGCCTGCTGACCTGTGCCTGGCTAATTCCTATTTCAGACGATACTTCAATCTGGGTCATCCCTTTAAAAAACCTTAAATACAAAATCTTTTTTTCACGCTCATTCAGGTTGCGTATGGCTTCTTTCAGGGCAATTTCATCCAGCCAGTTCCTGTCGTCGTTGTTATCCCCGACCTGGTCCATAATATAAATAGTATCTCCCCCGTCGGAATATACAGGCTCATACAGGGAAACAGGTTCTACAATTGATTCAAGGGCAAGCACCACATCTTCTTTTGGCATATCCATTTCGGCAGCGATTTCTTCGATAGTCGGGTCCCTTAGTTTATCGTTTGTCAGTTTTTCCTTTATCTGCATGGCTTTATATGCAACGTCACGCATCGACCTTGAGATGCGTATACTGTTATTATCCCTCAGATACCGGCGAATTTCCCCAATAATCATTGGTACCGCGTAAGTACTAAACTTTACTTGCAAATTTCTGTCAAAATTATCAATTGCTTTCAGTAACCCAATGCATCCTACCTGGAACAAATCGTCAAGGTTTTCTCCCCTTTGAGTAAACCTCTGGACAACGCTTAATACCAGCCGCAAATTACCAAGAACCAGTTTATCCCGTGCAGTCGTGTCGCCTTCCTGCATCTGTTTTAAAAGCTGCATTTTTTCGTTTTCGGTGAGTACTTTTAAATTTGAAGTATTAATTCCGGAGATTTCTACTTTATTGAACATCCGCGACACCTTCCTTCAGCCTGTAGCTACTATTTCAGTATTGCCATTAGCTGAAGAAAAATGCGCATGAATCCGAGAAATAAAAATTGAATTTTACATAATATTTCGACAAAGATTTTTTTATGGATAGTATATATTAATATATTTGAAAAAGAATGAAATCAAAAGGAAACCAGTTACATCAGCACTTCGATGTAACTGGTTTTTTCTTTGCAGTTTATTATTTATTAACTGCCCGTTTTTATCCTGCTCATCTCAAGCTGTGCCATTACCAATCCATAATATATGCCCCTTTGCCGCATAAGCTCGTTATGGCTTCCAACCTCGGCTATCCTGTGGTTGTCAAGCACCACTATCCTGTCAGCTTTGCGCAAAGTGGAAAGCCGGTGCGCAATTGCAAAGGTTGTGCGGCCTTTTGTCAGCCTTTCCAGCGCTTCCTGAATCTGATATTCGGTTTCGGTGTCAAGGTTGCTGGTGGCCTCGTCAAGTATTATAATCTGCGGGTCGTGCAGAATTGCCCTGGCTATTGCTATGCGCTGGCGCTCGCCGCCGGACAGCCTGTACCCATTTTCTCCCACATAGGTATCATACCCGTTTGGGAATCTTGTGATAAAATCATGGGCATTGGCTATTTTAGCCGCCCTTATAACTTCAAGCCGGCTGGCTTCGGGTTTGGCATAACGGATGTTTTCGAGAATCGTTCCCGAAAAAAGGTATGTTTCCTGCAATACCACGCCTATCTGGCGGTGCAGGCTGTCCTTTGAAATTTTTGTCAGCGGCACTCCGTCAATCAGGATACTCCCCTCATCGGGGTCATACAGCCTCATTAAAAGGTTTATCATCGTGGATTTTCCGGTACCAGACGAGCCCACAAGGCCTATCATTTCGCCCTTTTTAACAGATAGGTTGATATTCTCCAATACCGGCTGATAGGCTTTGTAGCCGAAAGTAATATTTCTAAACTCGACATTCCCGGTAATTTTGATATCCTCCGCATCCGGCGAATCGCTTATTTTCGGCTCCTCGTCAAGGATATCGTAAATCCTCTCCAGCGAGGTTTTAAGCCGCATTATCATGCGCGGCAGCCTGCTCACAAACTGCAGCGGCATAAACAGCATATTTGTGTATGCGATAAACTGGATAAGCTGCCCGGGGGTCAGCCTGCTGTTTAAAACATCCCTGCCGCCAAAATAATAAACCAGCAAAAGCCCCGAGGACATCACCAGCGTTACAAAGGGATACAGAGTTGCCCATAGCAACTCGTTACGCTTTTGGATATAAGTCAGCCGGTCTATGTAAGACTTAAACCGCTCGGTTTCCCGCTGCTCCTGCCCAAAGGCTTTTACCACCCTCATGCCGGAGATAACATCCTGCAGGCGGCCGTTGACCTTATCATCAAACCTCCACTGCTGCCGCCATAATCTCATTTCAAGCCGCCTGAAAGCCCGCAAAACCCCAAATGCCACCGGTACAAAAACCAGGGTTAGAAGGGCGAGCTTCCAGTTCATAATAATCATGGCGACAAAAGCGCCAATCATAACAAAAATCCTTGTCAGCATCTGGGCAAAGGCGTGTTCCATAAACTCCCGCACATGGGTTGCATCCCTGACCACCCGGTTCATAAGCTCCCCTGCCTGCCGCGAGCTGATGAATTCAAGGGAAAGCTGATTGATTTTTTCATACACCCTTTGCCTTAAATCCCGGCTGATTCTGGTGCCAAGGCTGTTGCTCCATATCGTATTTAGCGCAGAAAGCCCCAAAGCGGCGGCAGTAAGGGCGAGCATTATCAGGAAAAACCCCGCTATTTCAGAAACGCTACCGGCAGCGGGAATCAGCATATTGTCAATAAAGCTGCGCTGAATATACTGCTGTCCGACAGTGATGGCAGAAGACACCGCCATCAGGGTAGTTATAGCCGCCAGCGGCAGCACATAAGGCCCGCAAAGGTCCCAGAACCGCTTGAGCAATCTCCCCGCCCCGGCGCATTTCGGGCACTGTTCTGTCCCCGGCAAAACCCTGCCGCATTTAGGGCAGTAGTTGTCCCTTTCATGGTTTTCCAGAACCCTGTAATCACCCCTGCAAAACAGGGTAGCCCCCCTGGCAAGATATGAATACTGGGTAATATACCTCATACTGAACCTTGCCAGAATCCGCTCGCTGCCCTGCTGCCTTAAAATCAGCAAGCCGCAGTTTACCTCGTGGGAACAGATTACCTCGTCCACCTGTGAAAGCTCTATCACCTGGCCAACACTGTCATCCCTGATGATAAAAAGCCTGTCCCTTGTGACGGCTGTCCATCCGAAACTGCCAAATTCACCGTCAAAATTCAAATCCAGAGGCAGGCAGTAGGCGATTTCCTTTTTATCAAGCAAAGGCTCAAGCCTCTCATAAACTTCGTCCGGCAATGTATAACATAGATTCAAACTAACACCGCCTTTAAATCATTAAATCAGATATACAAATCCAGAAGTTTTATTTCCCTGGCAGTAAGTTTGTATAAATCGGGGATTTCAAACCTGTTTCCATCGATGTCATTTACAAGGTAGCGGTTTACCCCGATTGAATATACATTGCTGCCGCCCATCCGCACGGTGAACCTGCAGGGGCCCCTGTCTGTCACCACATCCCAGTATGAGTACCCGTACTCCTCCTTGATGCTGCGGATTTTGGTTATAACAGGCGCAAAATAGCGTAGCTCCAGCTGTTCGATAATCATTTCCTTTGCATCTGCAGGAAGATTGTTCAAATCCTCAATCAAGCCTATCTCCCGGCCATCCCTTTCCGGTTCCCGGACAGATATATAGTTTTCCGGCCCCGAAAAGGGGAAACACCTGTGAAATGTAACCCGGCTGTAGACCTTTTTTTCGCCATCTTCGCCTGTAAATTCAAGGCTTACAAAACCGCCTTCGGTGCGCCTGAACACCGAATTTTCGGCAGTAATCAACCGCACCGAAATAATCTCTTCAACAGCCTTTTTCTGCAATTTCAGTATATCTTCATCATGTGGCCTAATTTCCTGAAGCATAACCCGCACTCCCCATATTAATCTACAATGCCGCGCATTGCCAAAGCCTTTGTCTGGAGCTGAAGGAGTTTGAAAAACTCTCCCCTCTTCTCAATCAGTTGCTGGTGGGTCCCATGCTCCACAATCTCCCCATCCTTCAATACAATCAGGTAATCGGCATTCCGAAGGGTTGAAAGGCGGTGGGCTATGGAAATTGTGGTCCTGCCCTGCACCAGCTTTTCCAATGCCTCCTGAATTGCCCGCTCGGTCTGGGTATCCACCGAGGCGGTTGCCTCATCCAGCACCAATATTTTCGGGTCGGCGAGTATTGCCCTGGCGATGGAAATCCTCTGCCGCTCACCGCCGGAAAGCTCCCTTCCCCCGGTGCCGATTACTGTATCGTAGCCGTCGGGGAGCTGTATAATAAACTGGTGGGCGCTGGCAGCCTTTGCGGCATTTATAATCTCCTCGCGAGTGGCATCCGGTTTGGCATAGGCAATATTCTCGGCAATTGTACCCATGAAAATATAGGTTTCCTGGCTTACCATTGCTACTGCGCCGTGGAGGGATTTAAAGGATATATCCTTTATATTCACCCCGTCAATGAGGATTTCCCCGGTTTCAGAGTCGTACAGGCGGGAAATGAGGTTTACCAGCGTGGATTTGCCCGCGCCGGACTTGCCCACAATACCCAGCACCTGCCCTTTTTTCACTGTAAAGCTGATATTCTTCAAAACCTTTTTGTTTGGCTCATACCCGAAACTTACATTATTAAAAGTTATATCGCCTTTTACATCCAAATCCATCGGATTAGCCTTTTCAACAACCTCCGGCTTTGCGTCGATAATCTCGAATATGCGCTGTGCTGCGTTCATGCTGCTTGACCACCATCTTAAAATCGAGGACATAAACTGCATCGGCCCCTGCAGCATATTGAGGTAGTTGACAAATGTAATGAGTTTTCCGTATGTAAGGAAGCCGGGGAATTTGATTATTAACAGCGCCCCCAAACTCCACACAAGAAGGGTTGGAATTTCCCTGGCAAGGCTGAAGGAAATCTCGAACTTATTTCCGTATTGGACTACTTTCATTTCCGCGTTTCGAACATTGTCGTTAACTTTTGCAAACTTTGAGTTTTCATATCCCTCCTGCCCGAAGGCTCTGACCACCCTGGCTCCTCCGATTCCGTCATTGAGCAGGGAATACATTGACCGGGTGGCATTGGAGCGCTTGCCGTTCGCATGCCAAATCCGTGGCATAAGCCGGTAACTTATGATAAACAGCGGCGGCAA
>DUMT01000049.1 GCA_012839705.1 Clostridiales bacterium
AACTGATTACAGAGATAGCCGCGGCTTCCAACGAACAGGCCGCCGGAATAGCACAGGTAAACCAGGGCATTGTGCAGGTATCCGAGGTAGTACAGACCAACTCGGCAACAGCCGAGGAAAGCGCCTCAGCCAGCGAGGAACTGGCGACCCAGGCAGATATGCTGTTAAACTTTGTCAGCAGGTTCAAGCTTAAGAAAATCGGCAAGGACAGCAGGGATAACGCCAGGTTTGATTCTGATTACTTTGACATAGTTAAAACTGTTCCCAAGAAAGCTAAGGATAACGACAAATTGGAAAACGAACCTGCCATTATATTAAGCGATAGCGAGTTTGGAAAATACTAATAAATCATTATTAAGTTTGGAAAATACTATTGGTTTTGAGTTTGGAAAACCTTTTTGGAAAATACTTTAATTTAAATCTAAGTATCTTCTTTTATCCGGCGGGTATCAAAACTACATTTTTTCCCTTTCATACTCTTTGTTCTACACAGCCCAACACAACTCTTTAACTAAATAATAAACCAGCCCCGCCGGTTTGAAGATAGCGCCAGAATCTTTTGAAAGGTTCTGGCGCAAAATTTTTGGTAAATTACTGATTTAATTCGAGGTTCTTTTTTATACCTTGTGGCATATACTGTAAAAGCGGGCAAAGGCGCTCATCGGATGATGCAAAAAGTATCATCCGGGGCGCATTTTTAGTTTTTATGTCGAAAGAGGTGATATTATGTGCGGAATTGCAGGATTCTGCAACTATAAAATGGATTATACCAGGGATAAGGTATTCTGGAATGATACGCTTATAAATATGAGAAAATCCATAATGCATCGAGGAAGCGACGATGCGGGCGAATACCTGAGAAAAAATGTCGGGTTGTGCCATGCGCGTTTGTCAATAAGGGATTTATACCTCGGCAGGCAGCCGATGATAAGGAATACAAGCAGCGCAGAATATGTCATTGTATATAACGGTGAAATTTACAACACCGATGAGCTAATGCCGGAATTGAAAAGGGCGGGATATGTCTTTGAAACAACATCTGATACCGAAGTTATACTTTACGCCTACATACATTACGGGATTGAATTTGTCAGCAGGTTAAACGGTATTTTCGCCTTTGCGATTTGGGATGGCGAGCTAGACAGGCTGGTTTTATACCGTGACCGCGTAGGGGTAAAGCCTTTGTTCTACTCAATAAGGGGTGATACCCTGGTTTTCGGCTCAGAAATCAAGGCTATTTTCAACTATCCCGGAATTAAGCCGGAAATTGGCATTGACGGGTTCAGGGAGATTTTTGGCATAGGGCCTGCAAGGACTTCCGGCAACGGGGTGTTTTATGGTATCAACGAGATAAAGCCAGGGGAGTACGCTGTTTTTTCTAACGAAGGGTTCACTACCAAAGAATATTGGGATCTTGAAAGTAAGCCTCACACCGATGGATACACAGAAACCGTGGAAAAGGTATCATTTTTGGTGCGGGACGCAATCAGAAGGCAGATGGTGTCGGATGTCCCGGTGTGCAGCTTCCTGTCCGGCGGGATTGATTCCAGCATTGTGACGGCTGTGGCTTCAAGCTATTTAAACGAAAATGGCGTGACGCTGAATACTTTCTCGTTTGATTTCAAGGATAACAGCAAATTCTTTAAATCAAACGCCTTTCAGCCGGAACGTGACAGGCCATATGTTGATATGATGCTTAGCATGTATAATCTGAACCATACATACCTTGAATGCGATGAGGGCCTTTTGGCGGATTTGCTTTACACAGCCGTGGATGCCAAGGATTTGCCCGGCATGGCGGATATCGACGCTTCGCTTTTATACTTTTGCTCTCTGGTTAAAAAGCATAACAAAGTCGCCTTAACCGGCGAATGCGCCGATGAGATATTCGGCGGTTATCCGTGGTTTTACAGGGAAGAGCTATTATCTGTCAACGGGTTTCCGTGGTCCAGGGATATAAACGCCAGGACAGCGCTGTTGTCAGACGATTTCATAAGGGAGCTTAACCTCGAAGAATACGTTTCGGAAAGATACAGGGAATCCCTGAAAGAAGTGCCGTTGCTGGAAGATGAAAACCCAGCCGATAAAAGGAGAAGGGAAATAACATATCTTAACATAAAGTGGTTTATGCAAACCCTGCTTGACAGGATGGACAGGGCAAGCATGTTCTCCGGGCTTGAGGCGCGGGTGCCCTTTGCCGACCACAGGATAATTGAATATGTCTTCAATATTCCCTGGGAAATAAAATTCAAGGATGGGGTTGAAAAATCCCTGTTGAGGGAAGCGGGTAAAGGTTTGCTTCCTGAAAAAGTTTTATACCGCAAAAAAAGTCCGTACCCGAAAACATACCATCCGAACTACGAGCGGCTGCTAAAGGAGAGATTGGAGGATATCTTATCCAACCATAATTCCCCGGTATTGCAGTTTTTGGACAAAAAGAAAGCGCTTTCATTCATGCAGGCACCTGCTGAGTATGGAAAGCCATGGTTCGGGCAATTGATGGCGGCTCCCCAGCTTATGGCTTATATAATCCAGGTGAACTACTGGCTTGAAAAGTATTCGCCTGCCATTTTGTTATGATACCTGCCAGATAATGCCTTTGTTTTTTTTTAAAGAGTGTGTTATGATATCATGGATTGAGTAAAAACAGGGAATATTCCATGAAAGGATTTTTTTATGACTGCTCATTCAGGGCCAAAAGCATTGACTGAATATATACTTTACCAGAGCAAACACAAGGCGAACAAGAGATTTGTCATCCTGCTGATGCAGGGGATTCTTGCAGGAATGTATATTGCTATCGGAGCCGTAGCCAGCCTGAAGGTTTCCGCATCCATTACCGCGCCAGGCTTAGGAAATTTCCTTGGAGCTTTGGTTTTTCCGCTGGGGATTATAGCTATTATCTTAATGCAGGCTGAGTTATTTACCAGCGATTGCATGGTTATGATGGCTGTATATTCAGGGCGAACCAGAATCAACAGGATTTTCGGCATTTTGCTGCTTATTATATGTTCCAATCTGCTTGGCTCTATTTTCATAGCCTTCCTGACCAAACAATCAGGGATTTTTGACCAGGCGGTAATTAACCTTGTCATTGATAAGGCGGTTCACAAGGTACATATGCCGCTGGGCAAGCTTTTCACCAGCTCGGTTTTGTGCAACATAATTGTTTGCACCGGCGTTTGCCTGTCCTACAGCTGCAAGGATGAAATCCCAAAAATTGCGGTGCTGTGGCTTTCCATAGCCGTGTTCGTAATAAGCGGGACAGAACACGTAGTAGCTAATATGTATTATCTTTTCGCTGCTCTGTTTTACGGAGCGGAGCTTACAGCCACGGATATCCTGTATAACCTGTCAGTCTCGGCGGCTGGAAATTTTATTGGCGGAGGGATTATTGTATCGGGTATCAACTACCTTTTGGCATTCAGGGATATCGAAAAAGTAAAGAAATAGAAAAACCACAGCAGTTTGGACTGAACTGCTGTGGTTTTTTATGCTTTATTACTTTTTCAAATTCTTTGCATAAATGCCGATTTGTTTGTCCATAACCGAAATATGCTGGGTCAGCCATTTGACCAAAGTCTGGTTTGCGTTGATAATCAGGAGTATGTTTCCGCCGGACTGGTTGTACTCCTGCTTGAGCTTGGCGATTTGTTCGATAAAGCTTTTGTGAGCGGCTTTTTGCTGGTCGAGATGGGGGTATTTGATATTTGCCATGTAAAGTTCTTCGTCCCTGAAATGCTGTTTGGTGTAAGCGTCGAGAAATTCCAGGGTTTCGCCGATGACTTCCTTGGATTTACCGCTTCTTCCTGCTTCAAAAAGGTTGTCGATTTTCTCGAACAAAATCTTATGCTGGGCATCGATATGTTCAAGTCCGACTGTCAAATCAGGTGTCCATTTAATTGCCATTTTAATCTCTCCCTTCAGGCACAATTATATATTTTCTTCTTATTATTTGCAATATAAAAGAAAAATATATAAATTATGAAATAATCCCAAAGATTATCATAAATAACGTAATTATCCGTCAAATAATCTCCCGCATAGAACACGGGAGGTTTTATTTTTTTCTTAAAATCACACCGGCGGGTTTGTATGAATAGTATAAAGATGAAAAGTTTTTACGGGAGTGGTACAATGGGTTACTATGTTGATGTAAACGGTGTCAACATATATGTTGAGGATCTAAACCCGCAAAGCAAAAAGGTAATCGTGTTTTTGCATGGCTGGCCGGGGAACCATAATTTATTCGAATATCAGTTTGACAAGCTGCCGGCTATGGGGTACAGGTGCATAGGAATCGATACAAGAGGCTTTGGAAAATCCGACAAACCCTATAATGGCTATGATTACGGTACCCTTGCCGACGATGTCAGGGGAGTAGTGGATGCACTGGGGTTGAAGGATTTCACCCTTGCGGGACATTCTACCGGCGGGTCGATGGCGGTAAAGTATATGGGCAGGCATAAAGGGTATGGGGTTAAAAAGCTGGTTCTGATTGCAGCGGCTGCTCCAAGCCTGATAAAACGCCCGGATTTCCCGTATGGCGTCGATGAAAATTCCATTCTGCAAACCATTGAGGATACATATAACGACCGCCCGCAAATGCTAAGGGGGTTTGGCGACAGGTTTTTGTTCCAGCATACATCGCAGGCTTTCTCCGATTGGTTCTTCCAGCTTGGCTTGCAGGCTGCAGGATGGGCAACCGCCGAAGTCGCAAAAACATGGATACGGGAAGTCCTGTTCAATGAATTGAAATCTATCAATGTGCCGACACTCATAATTCAGGGCATACATGATAAGATTGTCCCGATGCAGCTGAGTGAAATACAGCATAAATATATCAAAAATTCTAAGCTTGTTTTAATGGAATTTTCAGGTCATGGCTCATTTTATGACCAAAAAGATGAATTTAACGATATACTTGTTAAATTTATCGAAAGTTGATATAATATTTTAAAAGGATAAGGTAGCAACGCCTTATCCTTTTTTGCATAAATATATTAATTAATGCATAAAGTTTAGTTTATACGTGAATAAAATTGGAAATTTTACATTTTTATAGGGAGGAAAATTGAATTAATTGTTACTAAATTCTTAATATTTATCTATTGTATGATTATTGTAAGTCTAAAACCTTGCATCATGCACTTTTTTTATGTTATCATTTTATAGCTGGAGCTTTAAAAACTGGTGCTCGATA
>DUMT01000050.1 GCA_012839705.1 Clostridiales bacterium
TCCAGCGCAAACTCTATTATTGCCGGAAACCTGGATTTAGCGGTATCCTACTCAAAAACAGGCGACGGCACAGACTGGGCCGATTTGCATGGTTCCGATTCACTGTTTTCAGGAAGCTTCTGGGAACCGGGCCATACAGAAGTTGTTTACTTGAAAATCGAAAACCGGGGTACCCTTGATCTGAAGTACCTCCTAAATGTAAGCCCAATTAAAGAAACCGGCGGAATCAATGTTAATGGCAATGCCTTTATGCTTTCTGACTACCTTGTTTTCAAAACCGTGAAGATGGCCACACTAACCCCCTATACCAGAGAAACTGCCCGGGCTGCTGCCGGCACCGAAACCAAACTGAACCAGCCCGCCTTATCACAATCCGGTTCAATTGTCAGCGGTGGAAATGCTGAATATGTTGCGTTAATCGTCTATATGCCCGAATCTGTCGGCAACGAAGCAAATTACAAAACCGGCACTACCCCTCCGGAAATCGAGCTGGGTATTACCGTTATAGCCACACAGGTAAACCCATCAGCAGGCTTTGAGCCTTATGACGAGCTGCTGTTAGAACAGGTAATACAGGTTCACGAATCCGAGGAAGTTGAAGTTGACAGCACAGGCAAAACCACCACACAAACTTTACTGTCTGCACAGAAAGATGGTTCGGTAGTTGGCACAGCTATAATCCCTGCTGGTGTTCAGATGGAAAGCGGCGTAACCCGGGTTACTTTAAATATTGTACCCGATACCGATCCATCTAACGCGCCATACCATGCAGTTGCAGGCGATAACCAGCTCGCAATTCCGCTTAATATCCAACTAATAGGCATATCCGCCAGCAACACTGAACCAATTACAATAAGCTATTTTATTGGCAAGAACCTGATGGGCGTTACAATTTATCACATGGGAGTACCGATAAACAACACCTACGACAGTGAAACAGGTTTGGTAACATTTGAGTCTGCAACATTCTCCCCCTTCACCGTTGTGTATAACAAACCTGTACCCACTGTTTACCCCGAAGGCATAACTGCGGATAGCTATCCTCAGGGCAAGAACTTCCTTGGCAACGATAGTAAATACTATGCTGATTTGAAGTCCGCTATTAACGCTGGAGTCTCAACGGTATATGTCAAGGAAAATTCCAAGGTTAAAGCCTCAGCAACAGGCACCAACCGCACAGATTATGTGATTGCCGACATTACTGTATATGCAAACGGTGCCGATTTCCAGCATGGCGAGGTTGCAATAAAGGCATCAGGAAGCCTTCAGGATACTATTAATATTACAATTTATTCCTCAAGGAATTTAGCTGTGTGGGGCGAACCAACAGCAAGCGGAAAGACTTACAATGTCTCATTCTACAACTCCGCCAACATCGGAACATCCACCAACACAGGCCAGTTTGTGATGTACCGCACGGATAATCCCGCAACGGATGCAATTAATGTAACCCTGAGAAACTGCACACTGAAAAGCATAGGCGGTTTACACGATAACGCTGTCCATTCCACCTCCATTGGTTCTGTTAACATTATCGGATGCACCTTCGATACCGTCGGCGTTCCTGTTAACATCAGCCTTAAACAGGACAATGGCATTATGTCGGTGAATGTCCAAAACTGCACCTTTATCAACTGCGGCCATATAGCTGCCGATGAATCAAATGATTATCACGCGCCAGTACGTCTGGTCAACACTGTAAGCCCGAATTCTGTAACCGGAACAATTAGTGATAACACCTTTATTGGCACCGTAGGGTACAACGGGGATATCCATCTTGGAGACTATCGCCCGAACAAACCCAGCGAGCCATTCTCAGTAACCGTAAAATCCAAAGGTACAACAAAGGTCTATGTCAATGGAGCTATAACTACAATGAATGACGGCGAGGCTCAGACATTCTCTTATACAAAATAATTAACAAAACACTAACTCCCCCATACAAGCGGGTATTCCACCTGTATGGGGGAGCCTTTTTCATTATATTAAAATTACTCAAGCTCGAATGCGCCAGTGTAAAGCTGATAATACTGCCCCTTTTTGGCTATAAGTTCTTCATGGTTGCCGCGCTCAATAATGCGACCATGGTCAAGCACTATGATTACGTCCGCGTTTTTGACAGTGGACAGGCGGTGTGCGATAACGAATACCGTCCTGCCTTTCATGAGGGCATCCATCCCGCTCTGGACAATCGCCTCTGTCCTTGTGTCAATTGAAGATGTCGCTTCGTCCAGAATCATAACCGGCGGGTCTGCAACGGCAGCCCTGGCGATTGAAATCAACTGACGCTGGCCCTGGGAAAGGTTAGCGCCGTTTTCGGTTATCATTGTATTATATCCATCCGGCAGCCGGCAAATGAAGTCATGGGCGCCGACGAGTTTTGCGGCAGCGATACACTCATCGTCTGTGGCGTCCAGCTTGCCATATCGGATATTGTCAAGCACTGTGCCTGTAAAGAGGTTTACATCCTGCAAAACCATCCCAATCGCCCGGCGAAGGTCTGGTTTTCTAATTTTGTTAATGTTAATCCCGTCATAGCGGATTTTCCCGTCGGCAATGTCATAGAAACGGTTGAGCAGGTTTGTAATTGTGGTTTTGCCTGCACCGGTAGCCCCAACGAATGCCACTTTCTGCCCGGGCTTGGCGTACAGGCTGACATCATGCAATACAGTCTTGCCCGGTTCATATTCAAAATCAACGTTGAATAACCTCACGTCGCCGGTAAGTTTTGTGTATGTGACTGTCCCGTCGCCGTGGGGATGTTTCCACGCCCAAATCCCAGTCCTTTCGTTGCATTCGATAAGCCTGCCGCCCTCTTCCCTGACATTTACAAGGGAAACATACCCGTTGTCCTGCTCCGGCTCCTCGTCAACCAATCCATATATGCGCTGCGCACCGGCAATTCCCATTACAATAGCGTTTATCTGGTGGGATACCTGGTTGATGTTTCCCGCAAACTGTTTGGTCATGTTCAGGAAAGGCACCACAATGCTGATGCCCATGGCAAGCCCCGAAATGCTAAGGTTTGGCGCTCCGGAAATAAGCAGTATGCCGCCGGTAATTGCCACAATAACATACAGCACATTACCGATATTGTTTAAAATCGGGCCCAGAACATTTGCATACTGATTGGCAGCCCTCGCGTCACTGAACAAGGCTTCGTTAACCTTGTCAAAGTCCGCTTTGCTTTCTTCCTCGTGGCAGAATACCTTTATTACCTTCTGCCCTATCATCATTTCCTCTACAAATCCTTCAAGATGGCCGAGGGATTTTTGCTGCCTGATGAAGTATTTGGCAGAACCGCCGCCAACCTTCTTTGTTATAAAGAGCATGACAGCAATACCCACAATCACAACAAGGGTCAGCCATATGCAGTAATACATCATTATGCTGAAAACGGTGATAACCGTAACACCCGATACAAGCAGTTGCGGAAAGCTCTGGGAAATCATCTGCCGCAACGTGTCTATGTCGTTGGTATAATAGCTCATGATGTCGCCGTGGTTATTGGTGTCCACATATTTTACCGGCAGAGTCTGCATTCTGTTGAACATTTTTATGCGGAATTTCTTCAAAGTTCCCTGGGTGATAACCGCCATCATCTGGTTATATGCAACTCCGCTGGTTAGGGACAGAACATAAAATACCACTAATATTGCGACAAAGCCAAGTATTCTACCTCCTATTGCCCCCCAGTCGCCGGTTTGCCAGCTGGATTCCACAAGGGCTATGACGTTTTGCATGAAAACCGCCGGGAGTGAGCTGATTGTGGCGTTGAATATGATACACAAAATGACAGCCGGGAACATTACCGGGTAAAAGCCCAGAATATCCTTGAGCAGGCGCAGAATGATTAATTTTTTGTTCCTGGGATTTTTAGTTTTCATCCTGGCCACCTGCCTTGTTCTGGGAATAGTAAATCTCACGGTATATTTCGTTTTCAGCCAAAAGCTGTTTATGGGTTCCAATGCCGTTGATACAGCCGCCATCCATAACTATTATCCTGTCTGCGTCTTCTACGGAGGCTGTCCTTTGGGCAATTATAATCTTTGTGGTCTCTGGCATAAATTCTTTAAGCGCCTTGCGGATTTTGGCATCCGTCCTGGTGTCCACCGCACTGGTGGAATCGTCAAGGATTAAGATTTTCGGTTTTTTAAGCAAAGCCCTGGCAATACAAAGCCTTTGCTTTTGCCCGCCGGACAGGTTGGCGCCACCCTGCTCCACATAGGTATCGTACTTAAGTGGGAATTGGTTGATAAATTCTTCGGCGCAGGCAAGCCTGCAAACCTCTGCCAATTCCTCGTCGGTTGCGTCTTTGTTACCCCATCGCAGGTTTTCCTTAATCGTGCCGGAGAACAGTATGTTCTTCTGCAGCACCACAGCCACCTGGTACCTGAGGCTTTCCAAATCATATTTCCTGACATCCAGGCCGCCGACTTTCACAACCCCTTCGCTGGCGTCATAAAGGCGGGGTATTAGCTGCACAAGGGAAGTTTTTGAGGAGCCTGTCCCTCCGATAATCCCTATGGTTTCGCCGGAATTTATCTTAAGGTTTATGTTAGATAGCACCATCCTCTCAGCCTTTTGTGAATACTTGAAACTAACATTTTCAAACTCGATAGAGCCATCCCTAACCTCATAAACCGGGTTTTCGGGATTGGCAAGGGTGCTTATCTCCTCCAAAACCTCCACAATGCGCTTGGCAGACTCGCCTGCAAGAGTAAGCATAACAAATATCATTGAAAGCATCATCAGGCTGCTTAATATCATAAAATTATAGGTCAGAATAGCGGAAAACTGCCCTATATTAAAATCCAGCCCCCTGCTGGTGATAATGGTGTAGGAGCCGAAGGACAATACAAACACCATCACCACATACATGCAAAACTGCATCAGGGGCCCGTTAAATGCCAGGATGCGCTCCGCCCTTGTAAAATCGGCGCACACATCCTCAGCCGCCGTTTCAAACTTCTTCTGCTCGTACTCTTCCCGGACAAAGGATTTTACAACCCTCATGCCTTTGATATTTTCCTGAATCGATTTGTTCAATGCGTCGTATTTTTTGAATACCTTCCTGAACAAAGGGAATGTCTTGTATATTACAAACCCGAGCCCGGTTGCAAGAATCGGCACAACCACCAGGAAAATCATTGCCATGCGCCCGCCCATTACAAATGCCATAACAAAAGCAAAAATCAGCATCAGGGGCGAACGGATGGCAGTCCTGATAATCATCATGTAAGCATTCTGGACATTGGTAACGTCAGTCGTCATGCGGGTAATCAGGGACGAGGTAGAAAACTTGTCGATATTTTCAAAAGAATAGTTCTGTATGTTGTAGAACATATCCTTCCTTAAGTTCTTTGCAAAGCCGCAGGCTGCGGTTGCGCTGGTTGAGCCCGCAATGCCGCCGAACGCCAGTGACAAAAACGCCATCACAATCAGGAGCAGCCCGTATTTTATAATTGTATTCAGGTCACACCCGCTCTTAATCTGGTTTACCAGAGTCGCAGTAATAAACGGGATTATACATTCTATAACTACCTCCATGCTTATAAGCACCGGGGTAATTATTGACAGCTTTTTATACTCCCGCACGCTTTTTGAAAGCACCTTAATCTCGCGCATTTTTTGTCAGCCCTTCCATAAAAAACGAGTATTGTTTACCGGCATAGGCTCGATAAACATTACTCGTTTGAAAAATTCACTTATTTTATGTCAAATAATCAGCCACAATGAAAAAACGATTATTGTATTGTATCAAAATTTATCCAGTTTGTCAATTCCAAACGAAAGATACCCAAAAAAGTGCAAATTGCAAGTTTAATTGCCCACCATATATTACCAGTTACATCAAGCTGCAATCTGATTTGGTGATTTGTATCCTAATATTTTACGAGGGTAATTGTTCATCCAATTTTCAATGCGTTTCACA
>DUMT01000051.1 GCA_012839705.1 Clostridiales bacterium
GCAATCCAGGACAACGACATACATTTCAACCAGCTCCACAAGGACGACCACAGCCGCATCCGCTACAAGAAAACCTGCGCCCACTGCGGCAAGGAGATAAAACCCGAAGACATCGTAAAGGGATTTGAATACGAGAAGGACAAATACGTAGTTGTTACAAACGAGGAAATAGAAAAAATCAAAACCGAGAAGGAAAAATCCATCCAGATTCTGCATTTTGCTAAACTCAACCAGATTTCCCCAGTGTACTACGACAAGACATACCAGGCAGTGCCAGAGACCGGCGGCGAAAAAGCCTTTGAGCTGCTAAGGCAAGCCCTGATGGCTGAGCAAAAAATAGCCATTGGCAAAACTGTAATCGGCACAAGGGACACCCTTATGGCAATCATCCCCCGGGAGGATGGGATGCTGATTTCCACAATGTTTTATGCCGATGAGGTCAAGGAACTGCAAAAGCAGTACAAAAAGCCGGAAGTCTCCGAAGCGGAGCTTAACATGGCGAAAATGCTGATAAATTCAATGGATACCCCCTTCAACCCCGAGATGTATAAGGATGAGTATCAGGAAAAGCTGCGGCAACTGATTGAATCAAAGATAGCCGGCAAGGAGATTGTAGCCGCCCAGTCCGAAGGCCCTGCCAAGGTAATCGACCTTATGGAAGCGTTAAAGCAAAGCGTCGAGCAGGTTAAGAAGGAAAAGGGAACGGCGTAAGGTTTTATGAGCGAAAAGCTGCTTGAATACAATAAAAAACGAAGCTTTGACAAAACCCTGGAGCCGGAGGGCAGGGACGAAAGCTCCGAAGGGGTGCTGAAATTTGTGGTGCAGCACCATATGGCAAGCCGGGAGCATTATGACTTCCGCCTTGAATGGGGCGGGGCTCTGTTGAGCTGGGCGGTTCCAAAGGGCCCATCCTACAACCCCAAAGACAAAAGGCTTTGCATAAAAGTGGAGGACCACCCGCTGGAATACCGCAATTTTGAGGGTACCATCCCAAAGGGCGAATACGGCGGCGGTACTGTCATGCTCTGGGATGAGGGTACATGGGAGCCCCTGGTGGATGTGGACAAGGGGCTTGAAGAAGGCTCCCTCAAATTCATTTTAAACGGCAGAAGGCTTAAAGGCAAATGGGCGCTGGTAAGAATCAAGGGCAAGGAAAAGGAGTCAAAGGACAACTGGCTTTTAATCAAGGAAAAGGACGAATATTTAAAAGAGGATGACGGGATATCAGAATTCAATACCAGCATCAGGACAGGCCGCACCATGGAGGAAATCGAAACGGGAGAAGACGAGAAATACACCAAAAACCCCTTTGATTACGCGGATGTCCAGCTTGCGAAAATGTCCACCTCCATCCCTGAAGGTGAGGAATGGCTTTTTGAGCTTAAATACGACGGGTACAGGATTCTTGCTTTCATCGAAGGAAACGGCGCCCGGCTTATGTCCCGCAACAATATCAATTTAACCCACAGGTTTGAAAGCATAGCCTCTTCCCTTTTAGATTTGGCACAGGGCAGGGCGATGGTGCTGGACGGGGAAATCGCAGTAATTGATGACACGGGTAAAACCGATTTTCAGGCGCTACAAAATTATATGAAAAACCCCAAACCCCAAAACCTGGTCTATATTGTTTTCGACATTTTAGCCCTTGACGGGCAGGACCTGCGGGGGCTGAAGCTGATTAAGCGAAAAGAAATATTAAAAGATTTACTGTCCAACCCGCCGGGCAACCTGCATTACAGCCAGCACGTAGCCGGTAACGGGAAAGAGTGCTTTAAAGCCGCCTGCAGCCTTGGGATGGAAGGAATTGTTGGCAAAAGGGCGGATTCTGTCTACAGCGGAACCAGAAACGGGGATTGGATAAAGGTAAAATGCGAAAAGAGGCAGGAATTTGTAATCGGAGGATATACCGTAACCGACAAAAGCCAGAGGGGTTTAAGCGCCCTGCTTCTCGGCGCTTATGAGGGCGGCAAGCTTAAATACACCGGCAGGGCGGGCACAGGGTTTACCCAAAGGAGTGCAAGCGAGCTTTTGCAGGAATTAAAACCCCTAGCCACCGAAGACTCCCCCTTTGAAAATCCACCGAACCCAGCCTCAAACGAAAAAATCACCTGGGTAAAGCCCGAACTGGTGGCAGAAATCAGGTTTGCCGAGCTGACAAAGGATAACCTCTTAAGGCAGGCAAGCTTTAAGGGGCTGCGTACCGACAAAAACCCGAAGGAGGTAGTGATGGAAGGTTCATATACAAAACTTGCCGAACCGCCCGAAACCCCTGTAGAGCCGGCTGAAGCGCCCCAAAAAGGCAGCATTGTGATAAAAGGGATAAAAATCTCAAACCCGGATAAGGTGATGTTTGAAAACCCCAAAATCACAAAAGGTGATATGGTGCGTTATTACGAACAGGTTTCCCTGCGGATGCTGCCATACGTTGGCGGCAGGATTTTAAGCGTGGTGCGCTGCCCCAAGGGAGTGGCGCAGGCTTGCTTTTTTAAAAAGCACCCGGGTTCCGACAGCAAAGGGATAGCGAAAAAGGAAGTAATAAACTCCGAAGGCGAGGCAGAGGAATACTTTTATATCGAGAACGAATACGGGATTATATCAGAAGCCCAGATGGGAACCCTGGAATTCCACATCTGGGGCAGCAGGGTGGATAATATTGACAAGCCCGACATGCTTGTTTTCGACCTGGACCCTGATGAGGGGATGGATATCTGCATTGTCCGCCAGGGGGTCAGGGATATCAAATCCATCCTGGACGAGCTTTCCCTCACCTCATTCCTCAAAACCAGCGGCGGCAAAGGGTATCATGTGGTGGTACCTCTTATCCCTTCGGTTTCTTGGGATGTGTTTTACGATTTCGCAAGGCGGGTAGCGGAGGTTATGGAAAGCAAATGGCCCGACCGCTACACAAGCAATGTCAGAAAAGCCAGAAGGACAAACAAGATTTTCATTGACTGGATGAGGAACGGGAAAGGCGCCACCAGCGTTGCGCCTTACTCCTTAAGGGCGCGGGACGGCGCCAAAGTTTCAATGCCGATTTCCTGGGATGAGCTTGACACAGTTACTCCTGACGGGATAGATATGAAGGAAGCCCTTGCAAGAATCAAAGATAATGATCCCTGGAAGGGTTTCTTTGACACAAAACAGCAGCTTAAATAAAAAGCGGCATCAAAAACCGGCAGCTTGTTCGCTGCCGGTTTTCAATTTATATGCTGTTAAACGCCTGTTCCAAATCCTCAATGATGTCGTCAATATGCTCCGTACCAATGGAAAGCCGGATGGTGTTGGGCTTGATACCCTGCTCCAGCAGCTCTTCGGCGCTAAGCTGCGAATGGGTGGTGCTGGCGGGATGGATAACCAGGGATTTTACATCGGCGACATTGGCGAGAAGTGAGAAGATTTCCAGCTTGTCGATGAATGCCTTTGCGGTGTCAGCATCTCCCTTAATTTCAAAGGTAAAGATTGAACCCGCCCCATTGGGGAAGTATTTTTTATACAAATCATGGCTTGGATGGTCTTCAAGGGATGGATGGTTGACCCTTTCAACCTTCGGAAGTTTTGAAAGGTACTCCACCACCTTCAGGGCGTTGTATACATGCCGCTCAACCCTCAACGACAGTGTTTCAAGCCCCTGCAGGAACAGGAAGGAATGGAAGGGGCTGATGGTGGCGCCGGTATCCCTCATAAGGGTGACCCTGATTTTCACAATATACGCAAGGTTTCCTGCGGCTTCGGACAGCACCACTCCGTGGTAGCTGGGGTTGGGCTCGGTAAGCCCCGGGAACTTGCCGCTGGCCTTCCAGTCGAATTTGCCGGAATCAATTATTACGCCGCCGATGCAGGTACCATGCCCGCCAATAAACTTTGTGGCGGAGTGGACGACAATATCCGCACCGTGCTCAATCGGGCGGAAGAGGTACGGGGTTGCAAAGGTGTTGTCCACTATCAGCGGAATGCCGTTTTTGTGGGCGATTTCCGCCACCGCATCAACATCCACAATTGTTGAATTGGGGTTGCCGAGGGTTTCGATGAATATCGCTTTTGTGTTGGGCCTAATCGCGTCCTCAAAGTTTTTGGGGTCGCCGCCGTCAACAAAAGTGGTTTCAATCCCGAATTCAGGCAGGGTGTGGGCGAAAAGGTTGTAGGTACCGCCGTAAATCCTTCTGTCAGAAATGATATGGTCGCCGTTGCGGGCGATATTCTGTATCGAATAAGTAATTGCCGCCGCTCCAGAAGATGTGGCGATCGCCGCAGCGCCGCCTTCAAGGGCGGCAATACGCTTCTCAAACACATCGGAAGTAGGGTTCATCAGACGGGTGTAGATATTTCCGCTTTCAGTAAGCCCGAATCTTGCCGCCGCCTGGGCTGAATTTCCGAAAACATAGGATGTGGTGGCATAAATGGGCACCGCCCTGGCGTCGGTCGCCGGGTCCGGCTTTTCCTGGCCCACGTGTACCTGCAGAGTTTCAAACCTGTATTTTTTGCTCATTTTCATTACCCTTTCATAATAAATTTATATTTCTGTTTTTTTGCTTATTTTAGGTTACTCCAAAGTACACAGGCACATTCGCCCGCTTTTGACATTGCCCAAGGTTATTTCCCGGATAAAAATTCTCATGAATGTGCCTCCTTATAATCATACTTATGTAGTAGGAATTGTATTTATTTTAAATTGTTATTTGCAAAGCTTAATTTAAAGCTTTTGCTTTACAAATAACAATTTAATAAACCTTTTAATTTGAAAACATCGGTGTTGAGAGATACCTTTCCCCGGTGTCGGGTAGTATTACCACAATTCTTTTGCCTTTATTTTCAGGCCTCTTTGCAACCTGGATGGCCGCCCATGCAGCAGCTCCTGAGGATATGCCCACCAGTATGCCCTCGGTCCTGGCAATCAGCCTTCCCGTTTTGAAAGCATCATCATTATCAATGCAGATTATCTCATCATAAATCGAAGTGTTCAGCACCTCGGGAACAAACCCTGCCCCAATACCCTGAATCTTGTGGGGGCCGCTTTTTCCCTCGGATAAAACCGGCGAGCCTTTAGGCTCAACCGCCACGATTTTCAAATCGGGGTTTTTGGATTTCAGATATTCGCCGGTACCGGTAATGGTGCCGCCAGTGCCGACGCCTGCAACAAAAATGTCAACCTTGCCCTCCGTCTGCTCCCAGATTTCCGGGCCGGTGGTTTCTCTGTGAATGGCGGGATTGGCGGGGTTGGTAAACTGGCTGGGCATAAAGGCGTTTGGAATGGTTTTTACCAGCTCATTAGCCTTATCTATTGCCCCCTTCATCCCTAATGCGCCGTCCGTCAAAACCAGCTCGGCATTGTAGGCCTTGAGCAAATTCCTGCGCTCAATGCTCATGGTTTCGGGCATGGTAAGGATTACTTTATACCCCTTTGAAGCAGCCACAGCGGCAAGGCCGATTCCCGTATTGCCGCTGGTAGGCTCGATTATAACCGAATCCTTATTCAGCAGGCCTTTCTTTTCGGCGTCTTCAATCATAGCCATGGCTATCCTGTCTTTAACACTTCCGGCGGGATTGAAATACTCAAGCTTTGCGACAATCTCAGCATTCAGCTCCAAATCCCTTTCAATATTTGCAAGCTTTAACATCGGTGTCTTACCCACAAGCTCCGAAAAGCTGCCATAAATTTTAGACATACACCCACTACCTTTCAAAGCCACTCCAAAATCATCTAATCATATATAATTAGTATGATTTTCTTTATTCTATTTCATAATACCCGTTTTGTCAATAGCCTTTATAACATTTCAAAGTTAAATAATAAAATCTAATTCATCTCTATCTTTGTATGTATCAGCCAAATCCTGAAGTGTTACAGAGTCCACATAATCGTTAATCACTTTATGCAGGCCCTCCCAGAATCTGATGGTGGGGCAAATCCCCCTCCTTTCGCAGGGCTTGGCGTTGCTTTCAAGGCATGCTACCGGAGTCAGATCCCCTTCAATCGCCCGCAAAATCTCCCCTGCCGTATACTGGCTTGGCGCCTTGGCAAGCATATACCCACCCTGAGGGCCCCTGCTGCTAAGCAGCAGCCCTGACCTTGTCAGATTGGTGACTATCTGTTCAAGGTATTTGACCGAAATCCCCTGGCGCTCGGAGATATCCTTGATGGATATCCATTCCCCGCTGTTCCGCCTGGCGATTTCCACCATCATTCTAAGGGCATATCGGCCTCTGGTTGATATCTTCATCTGATAAGACCATCCTTTCGTTGTGAAAAAGACTTATGTGGGCACACTGAGTCAACCAACCGTTTAAGCCGGACATAAACATACTTGTCATATAAAGCATATATATTATATAGAACTAATTACCCGGATTATAAGCTGCAAGGAAACCTTGCAGCTTATAAACTTAACCCAGCATTTCACGAACCCATCTTGCCGCCATGTCGGGCCATCCGCAGCAGCTTTCCTGATAAAACCCTGTTTCCATTGTAGCCAGGGACAGCCCGTGTATCCCTTTTGGCAATATATGAAGCTCAAACGGAATGTTTTGCTTTTTCATCTCAGCCGCCAATACCAGTGCGTTTTCCACCGGAACAACAGCATCGTCAAAGGTATGCCAGATAAATGCCGGAGGAGTATCCTGCGACACCTGTTTTTCAAGGGATACAAGGGAGAGAAGCTCGGGGTCGGTGTCATACTTGTCCTTAAGCAAATTTTTAAGGGAGCCTACGTGTGCGAATTCGCCCGAGGTAATTACCGGATACGAAAGAATCATGCCGTTAGGCTTGTTTTCCTGATTGGCAAACCCCAAAGGTTTGGTGACAAAGTCGCGGTTCCAGAAAACACCCAGGCTGGCAGCCAGATGCCCGCCTGCAGAAAATCCGCAGACAACAATTTTCTCAGGGTCAATATCCCATTCCTTCGCATTTTCGCGGACAATAGAAACCGCCTTTGACAGCTCCAGCAAAGCTCCCGGGAATATTACCTGATTTACCGAATACCTGAGCACAAATGCCTGAAACCCAAGGGCGTTAAACCGCAGTGCAATAGGCTCGGCCTCGCGGTCAGAAGTCATTGCGTATCCGCCGCCGGGGCAGATAACGATGGCTGGCCTTTTTTTATGATAATCCATTTCCGGAGAGTGGTCTATAATATAAGTATATAACTTCGGCTCCGCACTTCCTTCCAGCCCGGCCGCCTTATAATCCACCTTGATATCAATTACCTGATGCTTCATAAAAATCCTCCCGTTTCTTCTAATAAAAATATGTTACAACGCTAGTTAAAGATTGTCAATATTTTATCAATTTTGTCCTTAAAAATTTTCACTAAAAAAGATTATAATAAATTTGGGCAATAAAGAAATCTAAATTTATCGTTTTTAAATTGAAGTCGCCAAATCTGTGTGATATAATAACCTAATGTAAACTAACCCGGTAAAGGTAGTGTTTATATTGAAGGCAAAAAAGCAACAAAAGAATAAAAGTACGGCAAGGGCAGCATTTGCTACTGCTTTTATAGTAAGCATGGCTGTTCTGGCTGCTTTCTTTGCGTTCAACATTGATTTAATTACTAATTATTTCGGCAGCAACCCTACAGGGATATCCAGAAACCCTTTTCAGTGGAAATGGAACAACCAGAACAATAACAACCCTTCTGACGAGAGTTTTGAAGAATATATTAAAGACACTGTTTTTATCGGGGATTCCAGGACGGTAGGGCTTTATCAATACCGATATATAAACCCTGAAAACGTTTATGCCAAAAACGGGCAAAACCATCAGGGGGCGCGTTATGAAAAAATCGTGGACCTGGGCACCGGCAAACTCCTGACAGTCGCCGAAGCGGTGGGAGTCAGGAAACCCAAGCGCGTCATAGTATCCTACGGGGTAAACGGTGTCGCCTTTATGAGCCAAAATACATTTATGGAACAGTATTCATATTTTATAGATGATTTACGCAACGCCTCCCCTGCCAGCACCATCATTATCCAGTCAATCCTTCCGGTTTCGAATTACTATCAAAAATATGTCGACAGCCGGCTGAACAACGACCAGATTGATTTATACAACAGCCTTCTTAAACAGCTTGCCAAGGAAAAAGGCTGCTCATTTCTGGATACCGCCGGATTGTTCAAAGACTCAAACAACAGCCTGGCTTCCGAATATGATGTCGGCGACGGGCTACATTTAAGCCGTGCTGCTTACGAGGTGTTCCTGCAGTATCTCGACCAGCACAGGATTTATTAATAATTTGTAGATTTTTGGTGAATATATACAGATTGTATATTATATTTCCCTTTCATATTCAGGGAAAAGGCGGGTGTTTCGATGAAAGTTGCGATAATCGGCACTCGGAATGCACCACATAATATAATTCCAAAGATTCTGCGCCATCTGCCGGCTAATGTGACTGAAATTGTCAGCGGCGGAGCCTCCGGTGTGGACACGGCTGCAGAGCAGGTAGCCAGTGCTTTGTCCATTCCTGTAAAGCGGTTCCTGCCGGACTACCGGAGGTTTGGGCGCAGCGCGCCTTTGAAAAGGAATATTGAAATCGTCAACTATTCTGACAAGATTCTGGCTTTTTGGGACGGGAAATCCAGCGGCACAAGGCATTGCATAATTGAATGCATAAACCGCAGAAAGCCGGTCATGATAATCCGGATTCCCTCCGGCAAGCCGAAAAATACCCGATAAAGGAATTGGATTACCCTTATGAGTTATGACAGGAACGAAATCGAAGCTGTAATAACACTGAGCCCTTCAACCTGCTATTTTATGCGGACGGGAAAATGCTCCCTGGACGTGGTTTCGGATTTTTACATATCCAAAGCGCCGAAAACCGCCGCCAACGATTTGCTGTATTGCCCCAGGCTTTACCGC
>DUMT01000052.1 GCA_012839705.1 Clostridiales bacterium
ATCTATAAGCTTACTGGAGGACATCAATATTATTCGGGGCATTACTGGCGGCTGAGCTACCATACCATTGTCATTGATTTGGCATCCTTTAGTGGCCATAGCCAAACAAAAAACCCGGCTTTCGCCGGGTTTTCTAATTTAAGGTTTATACCAATTATTTCAGCCTGGATTTGAGCATTTCGAGCTGCTCTTTTAATGCGGCAGGAACCTTGTCACCGAATTTCTTGTAGAACTCCTCGATTTCGGCTGTTTCCTGTACCCACAAATCGTTGTCAACTTCAAGGATTCCCTTCAATGTGTCGATGGAGAAGTCAAGGCCTTCAAGGTTGATGTCCTCGGCTTTCGGCACATAGCCAATCGGTGTCTCAACAGCGTCGGCTTTGCCCTCGCAGCGGTTGATAATCCACTCAAGGACGCGCAGGTTCTCGCCGAAACCGGGCCAGATGAACTTGCCGTTATCGTCAAGGCGGAACCAGTTGACGTTAAAGATTTTCGGAGCCTTGTCGCCGAGTTTCTCGCCCATCTCAAGCCAGTGTGCCCAGTAGTCTGCCATGTGGTATCCGCAGAAGGGCAGCATTGCCATCGGGTCGCGGCGTACAACGCCTACAGCGCCGGTGGCGGCAGCGGTTGTTTCGGAAGCCATTATTGAGCCTACAAACACACCGTGGCTCCAGTCGCGGGACTGGTATACCAGCGGGGCGGTCTTTGCGCGGCGGCCGCCGAATACGATAGCATCAATCGGAACGCCCTTGCCGGAATCGAATTCAGGTGAAATGCAGGGGCAGTTCTTTGCCGGGGCGGTAAAGCGGGAGTTGGGATGTGCGCCCTTTGTGCCGTCGGAGCCGTCCCACTTCTCGCCCTTCCAGTTCAGGGCATTCTTGGGCGGGTTGTTGTCAAGGCCTTCCCACCATACTGTATTATCATCAAGGTTGTGGACAACGTTTGTAAAAATGGTGTCCTTCTGTGTTGAAATAAGGGCGTTTGGGTTGGATTTCATATTTGTGCCGGGGGCTACGCCGAAGAAGCCGTTTTCGGGGTTGACAGCCCAAAGGCGGCCGTCCTCACCGATACGCATCCAGGCGATGTCGTCACCAACGCACCATACCTTGTAACCCTTCTTCTTGTAAACCTCAGGCGGGATGAGCATGGCAAGGTTGGTTTTTCCGCAGGCGGAGGGGAATGCAGCGGCAATATATTTTACTTCGCCCTTCGGGTTTTCGATACCCAGAATCAGCATGTGCTCAGCCATCCAGCCTTCCTTGCGGCCGAGATATGAGGCTATGCGGAGAGCAAAGCATTTTTTGCCCAAAAGTACGTTTCCGCCATAACCGGAGTTGACGGAGATAATGGTGTTATCCTGCGGGAAGTGGCAGATATAACGCTTTTCCTCATCGATATCGCATTTGCAGTGGAGCCCCCTCACCCAGTCATTGCTGTCGCCCAGCGCGTCCAGGACGCTCTTGCCAATGCGGGTCATGATTGCCATGTTCAGCACAACATAAATCGAGTCGGTAACCTCAATTCCGTATTTTGCAAAGGGTGAGCCGACAGGTCCCATGGAATAGGGGATGATATACATGGTTCTGCCCTTATAGCTGCCCCTGGCTATGTCATACAGCATTTTATAGGCATCTGCGGGGGGCATCCAGTTGTTTGTGGGGCCTGCCTCCTCCTCTGTCTCTGTGCAGATGAAGGTGCGGTGCTCAACACGGGCTACGTCGTTGATAGCTGTGCGGTGCAGATAGCAGCCCGGCAGTTTTTCCTGATTCAGCTTGATAATCTCACCGGTTCTGCAAGCTTCAGCGCGCAGGGCTTCAAGCTGCTCCTCCGAACCATCTATCCATACAACCTCATCAGGCTGCACCAGATTCTTTTGCTCCTCAATCCATTTAAGTACGGACGGGTTTTTAGTCATTTGCAATTCTCCCTTCTAGTCCTATCATAAATATCTTTGCCAAAAAGCCGAAATTAAGCTTATTATACCCTTAAACTCTTGAATTTGCAATATATAAAATGTGAATTTTTTCACATTTTAAAGGCGGATTTGCATTTTTAATAAACCAATCCTGCAAATCCGCCTGATTTTCTAAGCTGATTCAATCGGCATGGTCGCCCGGGCATTAAGGTCAAGCCCTGCGGTATTTCCCGCAAAAAATTCATAATATGCCTGGGAGCCCACCATTGCCGCGTTATCCCCGCAAAGTGAAAGCGGCGGATAGTAAAGCTGCAAACCTGATTCCGAGCACGCCTGCGCCATCCTGGCTCTCAGCGCCGAGTTGGCGGAAACCCCTCCCGCCAGGACTATCTTTTCAGCATTGCATTCTTTTGCGGCTGACAGCGTGTTTTGAACCAGAATGTCAACTACCGTCTTTTGGAAGGAGGCACACAAATCTGCCGTATTGATAGTTTCACCCTTTTGCTTTGCATTATGCAAAAGGTTTATAACAGCGGTTTTAAGCCCAGAAAAACTGAAATCATATTTGCTGCCCTCCACCTTCGGGTGAGGGAGCCTGTACGCCTCCGGGTTGCCTTCCCTTGCCATTTTGTCAAGGTAAACCCCGCCGGGATAGGGCATGCCCATTGCCCGGGCAGCCTTGTCGTAACATTCCCCCGCCGCGTCGTCCCGGGTTTTGCCCAAAACCTTAAAGCTTGTGTAATCCGAAACATAAACAATATGGCTGTGGCCGCCGGAAACCACAAGGCACAAAAACGGAGGTTTGAGTTCGGGATATTCAAGGTAATTCGCCGCTATGTGCGACCTTAAATGGTGGACGGGTATCAGCGGCAGCCCGGAGGACAAAGCCAGCCCTTTTGCAAAATTTACACCCACCAGCAGCGCGCCGATTAGCCCCGGGGCATGGGTCACGGCTATGGCGTCCAGCCCCTTTAAACTAAGCCCCGCCTGATTCAGCGCTTCCCTGACCACTCCGGAAATAGCCTCGGCGTGGCGGCGGCTTGCAATCTCCGGCACAACCCCGCCGTAAATTTTATGCTCCTCCACCTGGGAGGCTATAACGCTTGATAAGATTTTCCTGCCGTCTTCAACCACCGCAGCGGCGGTTTCATCGCAGGAAGTTTCGATAGCCAGTATTTTCATAACGAGTATTTTTGCCTTCCTTTTTTATTTAAATAAAACAAAGGGCGGAACAACGTCCGCCGCTTTAAATTCAGCCTTCCAGTTCCTCTTTGCTGTAGCCGTATCCGGGCTTTTTGTAAAGCTTGTCAGCCTTATCCACTATCTCCGGTTTGTAAACTGCCTTCGGCCAGGCGGACGAGTCTATCTCCTCAATGGCAACGGTTATATAATCCTCGCTCCCGCCCAGGGTTTCCTTAACTGCGGCCACCAGTTTTTCGGTCAAAGCCTGTTTTTGGGCTTCACTCCTGCCCGGCCACATTTTTACACTGATATGCGGCATATTTAAACAACCCCCAAAAATAATTTCTAGAATTCTATTAAGTCTTTATAAATACAGCGAATAAATTGCAGCGTCCTCTTTAGGGGAATCATAAAACCCAGGCCTTATCCCGTCCATTTTAAATCCCATTTTTTTATAAAGGGCTATCGCCGGAGCGTTGGACACCCTGACTTCAAGGGTCAAACGCTTGATATCATGCCTTTTCGCATAATCAATGACTTCATTCAAAAGCCTGGTTGCTACCCCTTTCCTTCTGTAACCGGGATGGACAACGATATTTGCAATCGCGCCTTCATCTAGGATATGGTGCATGCCAATATACCCCAATGCCCGCTCGGTTTCCACGTCTTCTGCTACAAAGAAAACCGCAAGAGGGTTTTGTAGCTCCTCCGCCAATGCGTCATAGGACCACGGGCGCGAGAACGCCATGCTTTCCAGCTCAGCAAGGTCGTCCAGATGCTCAATGCTCATAGGCGAAATAACAAGGTCCGGAGGCTTGCAATTCACTCCCATAATTTGAATCTAACCTTTCCAATTATCTATTGCTTATTAATATTTATAAACCGAATTAGTAAATTATTCGGCGTTTTTGAAAATGGCATCCGCCAAATTTTTTACCGCTTTTTCCAACTGGTCGCGGGTTCTCCGGTAAACCTCGATATCCCCGCCAAAGGGGTCCTCTATTCCCTGGAAGCCATCTGCTGACAGGATATGAACCCTGCCGGGGTCGGCACCAAGGGCAATAACCCCTCTTGCATGGGAATTGCTCATTACCGCTATTACATCGGACTGGTCCAGCATCTCCCTTGTGACCATGGAGGATTTGTGGTTTTCCAGCAGCTTTGAATAGCGTTCATCAAGCTCCCTTATTACCGCGATTGCATTGGGGCTGGCAGGCTGGCCAAATGCTGCCAGCCCAGCGCTATCTATAATTATATCCTCCCTGCCGCGCTTGTCAAGTTCACGGCGCATCAAAACCGCTGCCATCGGGCTGCGACAGGTATTGCCGGTGCATACAAATAATATCCTCATTAATACCACCTTAAAACCTGTTATCCCTTGGCGTCATACCACGTCTTGCCCACATTTACATCCGCCACGAGCTTAACCGACAAATCCGCCGCCGACTCCATCTCCTCCTTGAGAATCCTGGCGGCTTTCTCCGCCTCATCCTCCGGAGCTTCCACAATCAGCTCGTCGTGGATCTGAAGTATTAGCCTTGCCCTCATGCCTTCCTCTGCTAAACGCCTGTGGACTTTTACCATTGCAATCTTGATTATATCCGCAGCAGTGCCCTGTATGGGCATATTCCTCGCCACCCGCTCGCCAAAAGAGCGCAAGGTGCCGTTTGAGGACCTGATTTCAGGCAGAGGCCTCCGGCGGCCGAACATTGTCACCGAATATCCCTTTTCCTTTGCGGATTTTATCATTTCGTCCATAAACCTTGCAATCCCCGAATAGTGGGCAAGGTACGAGTCTATATAGTGCTTTGCCTCCCTGTAGGATACCTTGATATCCTGCGACAGGGAATGGGGGCCGATGCCATATACTATCCCGAAATTGACTGCCTTAGCCCTTGAGCGCATTACCGGAGTCACCATATCCTCCGGCAGCCCGAAAACCTGGGCAGCGGTGGATGTGTGAATGTCGGCGCCGCTGTTAAAGGCGTCAATCATATTCTTATCCCCGGACATGTGGGCTAACACCCTAAGCTCAATCTGGGAATAGTCCGCGTCACACAGCACCCAGCCTTCCCGGGCCCTGAAAAACCTTCTCATTTCCCGCCCAAGTTCCTGCCTGACAGGAATGTTCTGCAGATTCGGCTCGGCGGATGAAATCCTGCCGGTGCGGGTTTCGGTCTGGTTGAAGGAGCTGTGTATCCTTCCATCCCGGCCGATGACTTTAAGCAACCCCTCGCAATATGTGGATTTGAGCTTTGTCAGCGTCCTGTAATCCAGCAGCATCTCAATTACCGGGTGGGCGTCCCTTAGCTCCTCTAAAACCTCGGCGTTGGTGGAATATCCGGTTTTGGTTTTCTTCTTTGCAGGAAGGCCCAAATCCTCAAACAAAGCCTTGCCAAGCTGTTTTGGGCTGTTCAGGTTGAAATCATACCCCACCTGCCTGGTAACTTCCCTCTGTATGTCAAAAATCCTCTGGTCAAGTATCCTGCCGAACTCTTCAATGCCCTGCTTGTCCACCTCAAAGCCGTGGATTTCCATTTCGGCAAGGACTTCCGAAAGGGGGATTTCCACATTCCGCAGCAGCCAGGCCTGCCCCTGCTCCTCAAGCTCCCTTTCAAGTTTATCAGCAACCCCCGACAGCACCGCCGCGCCGAAATCCTCCCCTTCAACCTTTGGGATTCCAACGCCGTACTCCTGGGCTAGCCTTTTTAGGGAATAGTCCGAAGCCAGGGGGTTAAGAAGATAGCCTGCAAGCACCGCGTCAAACACAATTGACGCAGGCCTTTTGCCCTTCAAAAGCAGCGCCGAGCATAAAAGCTTGGTATCTGAAACGCGTTTTTTTATTTCAGTGTTGCAGATTAAATCTATTATTTCATCAAAGCCCTCATCATCGGAGTTAAATACCGCCACCCTGCCGTCGAAAGAGATGGCAAAGGCGGTGATATCCCTGTACCCGAATTTTACGGCTATATCCATCAGCTTTCTGGTATTAACAAATTCCAGCACATCCGGCAGGGCTTTAGGTCCTTCTACCCTTACGACCCTGTTATCCTCCACCGGGGTTTCATGAACCTCTATGGATACCGTATTCAGCCCGAGCTTTTCAATGAATGTAAAAAACTCCAGCCTTGTCAGCAAAGATGCCAGCTCCGCCCGCTTTACCGGCTTTTGAAGGTACGCATTCACATCCAGTTCAATCGGCACATCGCAGCATATGGTTCCAAGCCTGCGGCTAAGATAGGCACTGTCTTTTCCTGCCCTGAGTTTAGCCTTCAGGCTGTCGCGAATCTCCAGCGAATCAAGGTTTTCATAGATGTAATCAAGGCTCCCGTATTTTTGCATCAAATCCAGGGCTGTTTTCTCCCCGATACCGGGAACCCCCGGGATATTGTCGCTCTGGTCCCCCATCAGCGCTTTCAAATCGATTAACTGCTCGGGGGAAAGGCCGTATTTTTCGCGAATTGCCGCAGTATCATAAACGATGGTTTCAGCCTTTCCGAATTTGGTGGCTGCCAGCATGACAGTAACACAGGGGTTGACCAGCTGCAGGGTGTCCCTGTCCCCAGTCGCAATCACGCACTCGGCATTCTGCCGGCAGGCTGCCGCCGATATGGTGCCTAGAATATCATCAGCCTCATAGCCTTCCTTTTCCACCACATGGCAGCCCAAAAAATCCAGCAATTCCTTTAAAATGGGGACCTGCTGCCTTAGCTCGTCAGGCATCCCTTTCCGCCCCGCCTTGTATTCCGCAAACTCCTGATGGCGGAAAGTGGGATGGTGCAGGTCAAAAGCCGCCACAATGCCGTCCGGGCTCAGTTCTTCCCGCAATTTCTGGAGTATCAGCATAAATCCGTACAATCCGTTAGTATACAGCCCGTCCTTGGTGGACAAAAGTTTTATCCCGTAAAACGCCCTGTTGATTATGCTGTTGCCATCGATAAGCAGCAATCGCATATTAAGTACCATTCCTTCCAAACAATATCCCTGGAATATGCCTGCTTTTCTTTATAGTATAACACAAATTTTTAAAAAACCTAGATACAACTTGCCGTTTTTTCATGGGATAAAAAACACCTTTCAACAGAAAAATCCACCTGACCGGCGGAAAAAAACCCGCCATATGGCGGGTTTTTAAAGTATTAATACCAGCCAATATCCATTCCCTGACGGGCCATTTCCTCTGCGGGTATGGGATTTGGGCAATCCAGTTTTTCGCGGCGGTTAACAGGGGCAGCCCAGCGAACCGCGTTGCGGATAATCTTCTGGACATAAGGGTTATTCAGCGAATTGTTGGATTCATGCCCCGGCTGGAAGTAAAACACCTTTCCAAGCCCCCTGGTCCAGCAGCAGCCCGACCTGAACACCTCGCCGCCCCTGAACCAGCCAAGGAAAACAAGGCTTTCGGGATGGGGGATGTCAAAAAACTCACCGTACATTTCTTCACATTCCAGCTCAAAGAATGGAGGGATGCCTTCCGCAATGGGGTGGCCGGGGTTTATGCACCATACGCGCTCATATTCGCCATCTCTCCACCGCAGTGTGCAGCTTGTTCCCATAAGGAACCTGAAGGGCTTTGAAAGATGGGCGGAATGAAGGCCTATAAATCCCATTCCCCTGTTAACATGCTCCTGTACCTTGCGGGCAAGCTCGTCAGGCACCTTATCATGCGCCATATGGCCCCACCAGATTAAAACATCGGTGTTATTAAGCACCTCGTCTGGCAGACCGCATTCCGGCTGGTCAAGGGTTGCGATATGTACCTTAACGCCATCCAATTCCTTTAAACACGCTGCCACAGCACCGTGTATCCCCTCGGGGTAAACAGCCTTGACTTCATCCTTTTTGTCGTGGATATTTTCATTCCATACAGTTACACGTATCATAATTTACACCCCCGTGCAGTTTATATATTGCATTTTATTACCGAACGGGTGTAATGGGATTCAAAGGCAGCTTCCATAATCTTCATTACCCTCATTGCCTCTTCGGGTTTTACAGTCAGCTCCGCGTTGCCGTCAAGGTAATCGGCAAGGTTGCGGTAGAAATAATCATAATCCGAATTCCACTTGTCGCCATCGATGGCAATTTCCTCTATTGTGTCCTTTGCGCGGGGAGCCATTGTCTTTGTGGGCCCGGCTTTTGTATAGATTATTTCCTCTTCCCAGCGGACTTCATGCTCGCTGGCACGGATAATCTTGCCGTTGCAATCCCAGTTCGGGATAATAAGCGCTCCGCGGTTTCCGCAAACATACCAGCGGGGTGCGCTGATAAAGTGGCTGGTGCCAACCTCCACCATCACAGACGGGCCGTTTTCAAAATGCATTATAAGTTTGAATCCGTCATCGCATTCTTTGTAATTGACATTGTAAAGTTCGCAGTAAACATCGGTAACCTTTGCGGGGCTCATCATCATAACCATCTGGTCAATCAGGTGGACGCCCCAGTCAAGCATCATGCCACCGCCGGCGACCCTGTACTGGCGCCAGCCCTCGGGAATGCCCCTGGAACCCGTAACCCGGGATTCAATCTGGAAAACCTCGCCCAAAAGGCCTTTTTCCACCACATCCCGCATTGCGAGGTAGTCTGCGTCCTTCCTTCTGTTTTGATGGATGGTGAATTTGGTGCCAGTCCTTTTGGAGCAGTCCATCATCTCCTGCAGCTCATCGCTTGACATGGTTACCGGCTTTTCGCAAACCACGAATTTCCCTGCCTCCATCGCCTGGCAGGATTGCGGCAGGTGGAAGTTGTTAGGGGTAGCTACAATGACAATATCAATTTCCCTGTCCGCCAGCAAAGCCTCATAGGATTCGTAGGTTTTAAGCCCGTCCTGCCTTGCCTGCTCCATGCGCTCGGGGTTAATGTCATATGCCCCTGTGATTAGTATCCTGTCTGTTTTGCAAATTCCCGTTTTATGCCAGCGCCCCATGCCGCCGTAACCAACAAGGGCGGCTTTATACTGATTCATAACTTTAGATCATGCCCTTTCCAGTGATATAAATTCTGTAGATTATGCCCACCACATTGCTGCGGGTTGTTCGGATATAATGATTTCCTTCAGGAAGGCGACAGCCTTTTCAAGCCCTTCCCGGGGAGACATAAGGCCGTCCTCATGCTCAATGCTAACCGCCCCGTCGTAACCAATCAGCCGCAGGGTAGAGATCATGTCCTTCCAAAGTTTTGTGTCGGTGCCGTAGCCAACGGTGCGGAATACCCAGCTGCGCCCGCCCAAATCGGTGAAGGATTTGGTATCCAGCACGCCGTTTACTGCAGTATTGTACTTGTCAACACGTGTATCCTTTGCGTGGAAATGGTATACCGCCCCTTTAAGCTCCCGCAAAGCCGCGACGGGGTCAATACCCTGCCAGATGAGGTGGCTCGGGTCGAAGTTGGCGCCTATAATATCCCCAACAGCTTTCCTCAGGCGTAGCAATGTTTCGGGGTTGTATACACAAAATCCGGGGTGCATTTCAAAGGCAATCTTTTTCACGCCATAGGATTTTGCGATTTCCGCCGCCTTTTTCCAGTAGGGAATTAAAACTTCGTTCCACTGCCATTCAAGGATTTCACCGTACTCGTTGGGCCATGCGCAGGTTACCCAGTTTGGCCTCTTGGACTCCTCGCAGTCACCGGGGCAGCCGGAGAAGGTGATTACGGTATCAACCCCCAGCATCTGCGCAAGCCGGCAGGTATCCACAAAAACATTGTGATAACCTTCGGCAATCTCTTTGTTAGGATGTACCGGGTTACCGTGGCAGGACAGCGCACTGATTTCCAGGTTGTATTTTTTCAGCATTGCTTTATAT
This sequence comes from Clostridiales bacterium, assembly GCA_012839705.1. GTDB lineage: Bacteria > Bacillota > Clostridia > Oscillospirales > Acutalibacteraceae > Avimonas. The sequence goes on from DUMT01000052.1 coordinate 9,901, forward strand.
TCTTCAATTTTAGCGGGGTTGCCCAGATATTCCGACGGCTTTAAATGGCTGTCGTTGGTATAGCCGCCTGTACCAATCTCCACCGCTTCAACACCAATGCTGCTAAGATAAGCGAATGCTTCCTCCGCGGGCATTGCCTGCAACGGTACTGTCAAAACTCCAAGTTTCATATTCTTTTCCTCCTGTTCTTTAAGATATATAATATTTTAAATTCTCAGTTAATTTACTTTAATTATACTTTTAATTTATAACATAGCAGCAACTATCCTTAAAAATTTTATAAACTATTTTAAGCTAACTTGCATTTTCGCCATTGCGGCGGTAGGATGCCGGGGTCCTTCCGGTGACTTTGTTGAAGGCTTTATAGAAATTTGTCCCGTTGTTAAAACCGCAAGCCATGGCGATTTCGGTGAGGTTCATATCGGTGGTGCGTATCAGCTCAATCGCCCTTTGAACACGCTTGTGTATTATATATTCAACAGGTGAAACACCGTTGAACCGTTTGAACAGGGTGGAAAAATAGGTAGGGCTTAAATGGACCAGCTCCGCCAAATCATTAAGCCTGAGCTCACTGTCAAGATTATTGTTTATGTAATCTATGACTTTGTTAAGGTTGAAGATGTCGTTGCCGGACAGGGGCTTTATAACCTTGTCCCTGTCAATATAGTCATAATTGCGCAGTATCTCGGCAAAGATTGTCTGCAGCTTTATTTTAACCATCAGCTCATAGCAAAGCCTCTGGCTTTCTATCTCGTCCTTCATTTCCAGCATAAGGGAAAAAATCCTGGCGGTAGCGGGATTGTCCCTGTCCAGCCGGTTGGAGAAGTTTTTCCCCCGCTCATAAAACACCAGAAGAAAATTGTAATCAATATCGTTGGAAAGGGAATTCCAGATAAAAGACGGGTCAAAATGTATAACAAGATGGCTGAAATCCGTACCCTCATCAACCCTTACAGCATGCTTTTCGGTATTGTTGAGGATTATAACATCCCCGGGCTGAAGCTCATATACCCGGTTCTCGATTATATACCGGCCGGTGCCCTTTAAAACACAGGACAGCTCAAGGTCATGGTGAGTATGGGGCGCCAGGTCATAACTGCTGTCAAGATTATGGACGTCCAACATAAGAAGCAACGAACCATTTCTGTCTTTGAGGATCATAGTTTCCCTCCCTTGCCTGTTCAGCTTAAGTATAATTAAACCTATAATTAAAGTCAAACCAATAATTAATTCATTGTTATAACATTTTTAATAACTTGAAAAAGGAAACCCTTAATGCTAACATTAACTTTAAGCGGCTATAAAGGCTAAATCTTTGGAGGTAAACACTTTGCGAAAAAACGCTATTCTCAAATACCTTAAACCCTACACGAAGCACTGCATAATAGCGCCGTTTTTCAAATTCATAGAAGCTGTCCTTGAGCTGTATCTGCCCCTTATTATGGCGAGGGTCATCGACAAGGGCATAGGCAAAAGCGACACCGGGTATGTGCTGGCAATGGGCGGGATAATGTTCGCGGTTATCGCCGTAGGGCTTGCCTGTTCCCTGGTTTGCCAGTATGTGGCCTCCATTGCCTCACAGGGGTACGGAACGGTGCTGAGGAATGCAGTTTTCAGGCATATAAACAGCCTTTCCCATTCCCAGATAGACAAATTCGGCGTCCCCTCCCTTGTAAACCGGGTGACCGGGGATATCCAGCAGCTTCAGCACGCCGTTGCCATGCTGTTGCGGCTTGTAGTCCGCGCCCCGTTCCTTTGTATCGGCGGGATAGTAATGGCGGCATCAATAGATTTGTATCTGGCGGCAGTGGTGCTGGTATCAATCCCGCTCTTTATTCTGATAATCACGCTGGTTATGAAATCCACCATCCGCCTTCACGGGATTGTCCAGAAAAAGCTTGACAGGCTATCCCTTATTTTACGGGAAAACCTTTCGGGAGTGCGGGTAATCCGTGCCTTTGCCCGCACTGGCGGAGAAAACATCCGGTTCTCCGATGCAGCTAAAGAGCACGCTGGCGCCTCCCTTAAAGCCGGGCTGATTTCCTCCCTTCTAAACCCCGCCACCCACATTATCATGAACCTGGCGATATTAGCAATCGTCTGGATTGGCGGCATCAGGATTGAGATTGGCGCCATCACCACCGGGGAGGTTATCGCCTTTATAAATTACGTCAATATGATTTTGCTGGCGCTCATCGTCGTTTCCAACCTTGTAATCACCTTCACCAAAGCTTATGCTTCGGCTTTAAGGGTCGGGGAGCTGCTGCAAACATCCCCCGATATCAGCAATCCCGAAACCCCTGCGCAGCCGGCTCAATCCGACGCTGCCATTGAGTTTTCAAATGTCTGCTTTTCCTACAGCGGAAAAAGGGAGCATTACGATTTGCAGGGTATCAACATCAAAATCCCAAAAGGCTCGGTGGTGGGGATTATAGGCGGCACCGGCTCCGGCAAATCCACACTTGTAAACCTGCTGATGCGCTTTTATGATGTCAGCAAAGGCAGGATTCTGATTAATGGCTCGGATATACGGGATTATGGCATAGAAACTTTGCGCAGTATGATTGGGCTGGTGCCCCAAAAAGCCGAGCTGTTCACCGGCACAGTGGCGGAAAATATACGTTGGGGCAATCCGGGTGCCACAGATGAGGATGTAAAATCCGCCGCAAAAACCGCCCAGGCTGCCGAATTTATTGAGAGGCTCCCGGAGCAGTACAACACAAAAATCGAGCGGGGCGGCACCAACCTTTCGGGAGGGCAGAAGCAGAGGCTGGCAATTGCAAGGGCTCTGGTCAGAAAACCCGAGATTTTAATCCTGGACGACTCGTCAAGCGCCCTGGACTACGCCACCGACGCAAAGCTCAGGCGGGCTTTGCGCTCCTATATCAACGAATCCCGGGGAGAGCGTACGGTAATACTGGTATCCCAGAGGGTCAGCGCCGTAAAAAGTGCAGACCTTATCCTTGTTATGGATGACGGGCGGCTTGTGGGAGCCGGCAAGCACGATGAGCTGCTCTACTCCTGCGAAGAATACCGGGAAATCTGCGCCTATCAGACGGACGGGGAGGAGGCAGGGCAATGAAAAACAATGCGCTAATCAGGCTAATCCGGTTTATTGGCAGGCACCGGGCATTTTTATATGGCATGATTGCCTGCTCCCTTGCCGGCAACGCCATGCTGCTGATAGCCCCCAGGCTTATCGGCAAAGCGATTGACCTGATAAAACCCGGCGAAAACTTTTTCCCGGCTTTGCTGCGGGATTTGGTGCTGATAGGTGCCCTTTATCTGTCCGGCGGGGTTTTGACATGGGCGGCGTCCGCCCTTGCCAATTCGGTTGCCTGCAGGACAGTGCGGGATTTAAGGGTTAAAATGTTTGACAAGCTTTCCAACCTGCCCTTAGGTTATTTTGACAACACCCCCCACGGGGATATAATGAGCAGGTTTTCAAACGACATTGACGCTATTTCCGACGGTCTAAACCAGGGTGTAATCCAGCTTATTTCCGGGGTAATCACCGTAGTGCTGTCCTTAATATTTATGATTATGCTAAACCCATACGTAGCATTAGTAGCGGTATTTGTCACCCCGGTAAGCTTTCTCATAGGATACTTTATCACAAAATACGGCAAAAAGAGGTTCAGCGAACAGGCACGTATTTTGGGAAAACTCAACGGGTACGCGGAGGAAATCATAAGCGGGCACCATACTGTGAAAGCCTTTGGTTATGAGAAAACTTCCGAGGAAATTTTCGCTGAAATAAACAGCCAGCTATACGAAGCAGGCTACCGGGCGCAATTCGCCTCCGCCCTGGTTAACCCCACCACAAGGTTTGTTAATAATATAGCCTATGTGGCGGTGGGTGTGTTCGGGATTATAGCGGCAATAAGGGGAAGCCTTACCGTCGGCGGGATTGCAAGCTTTCTGACCTACACTTCCCAGTTTGCCAAGCCATTTAATGAGATTACCGCGGTCACCATGCAGCTTCAGCTTGCCATGGCCTCCGCCAGGCGGGTGTTCAGCCTGCTGGACGAACCTGAACAGGTTCCCGAGCCCCCCAACGCCATTGAGTTGTCCAGCGCCCATGGCTCGGTGGAATTTGAGAATGTAGACTTTTCATACAAGCAGGGCAACCCGCTGATTCAAGGCTTCAATTTATCGGTAAATCCGGGAGAAACGGTGGCAATAGTGGGGCCCACTGGCGCCGGGAAAACAACCCTGGTAAACCTGCTGATGCGCTTTTACGAGGTGGACAGCGGAAGCATTTCGATAGACGGGACAGGTATTGTTTCCATCACACGGGACAGCCTTCGCAGGAATTTTGGCATGGTTCTTCAGGACACCTGGCTTTTTGAAGGCACTGTGCGGGACAACATTGCTTTCGGGCGCCCGGACGCCACAGCCGAAGAGATTGAAAATGCCGCCCGCCAGGCCCATGCCCACAGCTTTATAAAAAGGCTGCCGGAGGGCTACAACACCAGAATCACCGAGGACGGCGGCAACCTCTCCCAGGGCCAAAAGCAGCTTTTGACAATCGCCAGAGCCATGCTTCTCGACCCACCGATGCTGATTCTGGACGAGGCCACCAGCTCGGTGGACATTGTCACCGAAAAAAGGATACAAAAGGCTTTCCGCCGGATGATGCAGGGCAAAACCACCTTCATAATCGCCCACAGGCTTTCCACCATCAAGGACGCAGACAGGATTTTAGTCCTAGACAGGGGCAATATCGTGGAGCAGGGCACCCATAAGGAGCTGCTGCAAAAGAACGGGTTTTACACAAGGCTCTATAACTCCCAGTTCGAGCCTGACGAATAAGCGCAAAATACGGGAACCGGGCAAAAACCCCGGTTCCCGTTTAACCATTTTCCTGAAAATATTTATAAACCGCTTCGGCGGCAGGCCGGGTCATCCCTTTAACATTGGCAAGCTCCTCTATGCTGGCAGCTTTAACCGCCTTGAGGGAGCCAAAATGTTTGAGCAGCACCGCAGCCCTTTTCTCCCCCACGCCTTCAATCTGGGTAAGTATTGAGCCAATGCCGCTTTTGCCCCGCAGCTTCCTGTGATACTCTATGGTAAACCTGTGGACCTCCTCCTGAATTGTTGAAACCAGTGTAAAAGCTGATCGTTTGCCGCTTATTGCAATCTCGCCGCCCTCGCTGGAAATGGCGCGGGTTTTGTGGTGGGAGTCCTTTACCATGCCAAATACGGGGATATTATAACCCTTTTCCCTCAGCACCGGCAAAATCGCCGCAACATGCCCTTTGCCGCCGTCCAGAAGTATCAGGTCGGGCAGCCGCCCAAAACCGGAATCCTCGCCTTTGTGCGCCTCATACTCCTCCAGCCTGCGGGTGATGACCTCCCGCATGGATGCGTAATCGTCCTGGCCTATTACGGTTTTAATTTTAAACCTGCGATAGGCGGATTTAAGCGGCCTGCCGTTTTCAAACACCACCATGCCGCCGACGCAGTCGGTGCCGCCAGTATTTGAAATATCGTAGCTTTCAATAACCCGGGGAGGTTCATTCAATCCCAAAAGCCGGGCAAGCTCGTCCAAAGCCGCCGCGTCCCTGCCGGAAATGCCCGCCTGCTGCGCCGCCCTTTCCGCGGCGTTGTTGCGGCACATCTCCACAAGCTGCGCCTGCTCCCCTTTTTGCGGCTGGACAATCCGCACCTTCCTGCCAGCCTTTTCGCTTAAGTATTGCTCAGTAAGCTCCCTGTCCTCAATCTCCCCGTCCACAGTAATCTGGGGAGGGATGTAATCCCGCACCGAATAGTACCGCTGTATAAACTGCGCCCTGACTGCCTCGAGGTCGCCGCTTTCGTCCACGAAAAAGTCTTCCCTGTCGTACAGCATTCCTTTTTTAAACCTAAAAATCTCAAAAAATACCCCTTTTTCGCTTCTGGCAAGGGCTATTACATCCTGGTCCGCAACTTTGGAGCGTACAACCTTCTGCTTATCCCCCAGCCGGCGGATTGCGTTAATCCTGTCCCGCAGTTTTGCCGCCTTTTCAAACTCCAGGTTCTCTGCCGCCTCCTCCATCTGGCGGCTCAAAGACGCCAGCAGGCTTGCACTGCCATGGGTCAGAAATTCTATCGCCTGTTCCACCCGCTCATTGTATTCCCCTTCGGGGATATTCTTGCTGCAGGGTGCGCAACACCTGTCAATGTAGAAATTGAGGCATGGCCGCTCCTTTTTGGCCTTGCTGAAAGTTTTATTGCAAACAGGAAGCTGGAATATGCGGTTAGCTTCATCCACCGCCTCCTTTACCACATATCCGCTGATATACGGGCCGAGATACCTCGCCCCGTCGTCGGGCTTTTGCAGCGCCACCGAAATCTTGGGGTATGGCGGAGGGGATATGCGGATATAGCGGTAACCCTTATCGTCTTTTAAAAGTATGTTGTATTTCGGGTTGTACTGCTTAATAAGGGAGCATTCAAGCACTAAAGCCTCAAACTCGCTGTCTGTAACGATATATTCAAAACGGTCAACCTGAGACACCATCCGGCGCACCTTTTCGCTGTGGCCGGTATCCGAGCCGAAATACTGGCTTACCCTGTTTTTTAGTGCCTTGGCTTTTCCAATGTATATTATATTGTTCTGCGAATCCTTCATGATGTAAACCCCGGGCTGCATGGGCAGCGAAAGGGATTGTTTTCGCAGTTCTTTTATTTTTTCAGTCCGTTCCACGATGCACCTCCTAAACTTTTTTGAATATAATATAACAAAGTATAACATACTAAGAATGATTTTAAAATATTTTAAGGCGTTATGTAAGATTTGGCATAACGCCTATATGAAATTCTTTCTATTGATTTTGCCTTTTCAATATGGTATAATCCAATTCGCAAAGGCAAGATTTTTATGTTTTGCTGTAATATTTTTAACAACAAGTGTAATTATTTGTAAATTATACTCTAATTTTAGGCGTTTATATTCTTTCCAAGCCATTACAATAGGCTTGACTAACTGCAATATTTTAAGTTAAAATGGTGACGGTAGGTAATCAAACCTGCCCCGCTACCGCGGATACGAAAGGATGTTGTAACAGTGAATAACAACGAATACGGGCCGGATATCATCACCGTAGTGGATGAAAACGGCAAAGAGCATGAATTTGAAGTACTTGACGCCATTGAAACCGAGGATGGGCGCTTTTTAGCCCTGCTTCCCACTTATGACAACCCTTCGGATTCGATAGAGCATGACGGCGAGCTTATCATCCTGGCAGTCCAGGAAGAAAACGGCGAAGAAATGCTGGTTACCATTGACGATGACGAATTATATGACGAGATTGCCGATATTTTTGAAGAAAGGCTTGCAGATCTCTTCGAAATAGAAGAAATCGAAGATTCTCCCGAAAACTGAAAATTAATCCCTGCCGTGTACGCGGACCACAGCACAATAACCCTACGACACTATAGATAAGGGAGCTTAGCTCTGATGCCGGATTGCAGACCTCCTCGCTTTTGCGGGACGAAGGGAGCGTGAACGCACCAGGCGGCACCCACCTGCTGAGGAATGGTAGCAGGTTATCTCGGCTGTATACGGCATGGCGGGGCAAACTTTATTATCCACCGGCGGGCATTATGCCCGCCGGTTTCCTTATCCTATTTGCGTAAACTTAAATGAATATCTTATCAATTTTATCCAATTATAATACATAAAATACCTTTTAATTTGCCTGCTTATGTGATAATCTGTTAATAGTAATATCTGCTTTTACAGGAGTTGAAGGGAATGTTTACAGGACGCAAGAAGAACAGAAAGCTGAAAATCTTAATCGCTGCCCTCGCCGTCTGCCTTTTGGCAGCTATCCTTGCTGCGCTGGTTCTGGCGGGTTGCACAAGAAAAGATGAAGGTAAACCTGCCCCCGGAACCACCACATCAGCCGGCACAACAACAGAACCGCCCACCTCCAGCACGGTTGATACCACCACAACCGCCCCCGCGTCCCCCACTGCATCACCCACCGCCGAAATCCCGAATGATATACCGCCCTACGGCTGGAGCCTTGACTCGGTTAATGTGAGAAAATCCCCAAACAAATGGTACCAATCAATCGGCGGTTTATACTACGGCGAAAAGGTTACCATTATTGACCGTGTAGAAGGGCAAGATGGCTATTGGTACAAAATCAAATGGAATGGGATTGAAGCATACGTTAAAGCCGAGTACATCTCCCCCACCGAGGTAATCCCCATTCAAACCACAGCTGCCACAACTTCCCCCGCAACTACAGCAAGCGTATCAGAATAACTGATTAAATAGATTCAAGGTTTCCCGCCACCGGGAAACCTTTTTTTGTCCAATGACGATAGCTAATCATATTTTTAACGGTATATGCTTAATAATTTAACATAGACTAAAATTATCAACCGCTATTTGGAGGTGGGACATTGCAGCTTTCCGCTGATAAAGGGGCAGAAAAGGTGATAACCCTGTGGATTACGCTGGCGGGCGTGGCCGCCTCCTCCATCATTTCCGCCCTTGCGGGTCTGATAACCCCGTGGCTGCTGATTC
>DUMT01000053.1 GCA_012839705.1 Clostridiales bacterium
ATATTCAACAAATTCAACGAACTATTTAAGGTCACGGCTTAACTCATACATAAACTACCTTACCCATTGCCGCGCCATATCTCCACAAGGTGACCTCCGCTTTTGATGATATGTACGCTGAACGACCAGCGGGATTGGTATTGGTCATGCAGCGCCCGCTCGTATTTTATGGAGATTACTCCCACAGTGTTTCGCTGTAATGCAGTTAAAGCAAGAAAAGAGGAATTGGCGCATATTACCTATCCGTGTAAGCGCATCATCAGAAAAGGTTCTGTAAAACATACAAGAAAAACCCCCTATATAAACCATAGGGGGCTGTGTTATGCATTAACCGGATTAGAATATTTTAAATATAAGCCTGGGAAAGCAGTTAATAAAAATCAAAACTTTCTCCAAACCATTTTGTTGACAATCCCGGTATAGCTTTGAATCAGTTTTACGACTTTTACAGATATATTTTCATCAATATAATCGTTTACCGGCACTCCAAAATCGCCGTTAGCATTCATATCAACTGCCAGGCCTACCGCCTGGAGGACTTGTTCGGTAGTAATACCGGCAAGGACAAAGTTGCCTTTATCCAAAGCCTCCGGCCGTTCTGTGGAGGTGCGGATGCAAACCGCAGGGAAAGGCATACCGATTGACAGGAAATAACTGCTCTCCTCCGGCAAGGTACCGCTGTCTGACACAACGGCGAAAGCGTTTAGCTGAAGGTTGTTGTAGTCATGGAATCCCAGGGGCTTGTGCTGGATTACCCGCCTGTCGAATTTAAACCCGCGCTGTTCTATAAACTTTCTGCTCCTGGGATGGCATGAATAAAGTATAGGCATATCATATTTTTCAGCCAGGGCGTTTACTGCGTTCATCAGGTTGAAAAAGTTTTCTTCAATATCAATGTTTTCTTCCCTGTGGGCTGAAAGAAGGATATATTTGCCCTTTTCAAGCCCCAGTTTGTTGAGGATTTGGCTTGACTTTATCTGCTCAAGGTTGGCATGGAGCACCTCGGGCATGGGGGAGCCTGTGACAAAAGTGCGTTCCTTGGCAGTGCCTTCTGCATTCAGATACCGCCGGGCATGCTCGCTGTAGCACAGGTTTACATCGGCAATATGGTCAACTATCCGGCGGTTGGTTTCCTCAGGCAGGTTCTCATCAAAGCAGCGGTTTCCGGCTTCCATGTGGAAAATCGGGATTTTCAGCCGTTTTGCGCTGATTGCCGAAAGGGCAGAATTTGTATCCCCCAGAACCAGCAGGGCGTCGGGCTTGAGTTCTGACATCAGTTTATAGCTTTTGGCTATAATATTACCAATGGTTTCCCCAAGGTCAGCCCCTACTGAATCAAGGTAATAATCGGGCTGGCGAAGTTTTAAATCCTCAAAAAATATCTGGTTTAATGTATAGTCATAGTTCTGGCCGGTGTGGACAAGTATGTGGTCAAAATACCTGTCGCACTTTTTTATTACCTCAGAAAGCCGGATGATTTCGGGTCTTGTTCCCACTATTGTCATCAGTTTCAATTTGCTCATTTTCTCTGATTCCCCATTTAACAATCTATTTAACATTCTCAAAATAAGTATCAGGTTTATCAGGATTAAACGGCTCACTAGCCCACATGAATGTCACCAAATCTGTGTCGCCGATATTTTCAATGCTGTGGGTATAGCCTGTCGGGATGTCCACTACTTCTATTTTGGCCCCGCTGACAAAATATTCAATGATTCTATCGGTGCCGATTTTTCTGAACCGTATTACTCCCTTGCCGCTGACAACCACAAACTTTTCATTTTTAGTATGATGCCAGTGGTTGCCTTTGGTGAATCCTGGTTTGATTATGTTTACTGAAAACTGCCCCCTGTCGAGGGTCCTGATGATTTCGGTAAAGCTTCCCCTTTGGTCGATATTCATTTTTAAAGGATAGCTGAATTTATCTTCCGGAAGATATGAAAGGTATGTAGCATAAAGCTTCTTTGCAAAATCATCTGCCATGTCAGGTACACTTAATTCATCCCTGCTGGATTTGAATGAATAAATCAAATCGACAATTTCACCAAGGGATTTTGTGTATACAACAGGCACATAGCAATACCCGTCATCTTTAATATTTGGTTTTCCATTCAGGGCATTAATAAGCTCATCCACGACATCATCGATATAAATAAGGTTCAAAACGGTGTTAGGGTTATTGACCTGAATCGGCAGACCGTGGGCTATGTTGTGGCAAAATGTCGCAACGGCGCTGTTGTAATTCGGCCTGCACCATTTTCCGAATACATTGGGAAACCGGTACACAAAAGCTTTAGCACCTGTTTCGCGGGAATAATCGAATATCAGGTCCTCTGCCGCTTTCTTGGATTTTCCATATGGATTGTCAAGGGTGGCTTGTATAGAGGACGATACCATCACCGGGCATTTGTTATTATGCTTTTTCAAGGTATTTAGCAGTTCAGAGGTAAACCCGAAATTGCCTTTTAAGAATTCGTCCTGATTTTTGGGGCGGTTTACTCCAGCAAGATGGAACACAAAACCGGCATCCCTGCAATAGCTGTCAAGCTTGGATGGATCTGTATCCAGATCATATTCGAAAATCTCAGTAAGATTTCTGTTTTTAAGTTCGGCAATTAGGTTTTTCCCGATGAATCCCTTTGCCCCAGTAACAAGTATTTTCATGACTACCGATTCTCCCATTTCGATAGTTCATTGCGTATATAATCAAGTGACAGCAGTATTTCTTTCACCTGTTCGAGTTCTAACTGCATAGTATTGTTTGAGTTAAACTCACTTATTGCACTGCGGCGCTTATCTCCCTGTGAGAAGTATTTTTCATAGTTTAAGTCGCGCTTGTCAGCAGGTACGCGATAAAAATTCCCCATGTCAATAGCATGGGCGCATTCCTCATTGGTGAGGAGTGTTTCATACATCTTTTCGCCGTGTCGGATGCCAATCACTTTAATCGGGTTGTCTGCACCAAAAATTTCCTTGACTGCCTGTGCAAGTACGCCTATGGTGCAGGCAGGGGCTTTTTGTACCATTATATCTCCTGTTTCCGCATTCTCGAAGGCATATAACACCAAATCTATCGCTTCATCCAATGTCATGATAAAGCGGGTCATGGTGGGGTCGGTGACGGTCAGGGGTTTTCCTTCTTTGATTTGCTCAATAAAAAGAGGCACAACCGAACCTCTGGAGCATAATACGTTTCCGTACCTTGTGCAGCAGATTGTAGTGTGGTCTGGGGAAACTGTTCTGGATTTTGCAATGACCACTTTTTCCATCATGGCCTTGCTTGTCCCCATGGCATTGACTGGATAAGCAGCTTTATCGGTGGATAGGCATATAACCTTTTTTACCCCTGCTTCAATGGCTGCAGTCAGGACATTATCAGTGCCGATTACGTTTGTCTTTACAGCTTCCAGTGGGAAAAACTCGCAGGAAGGAACCTGCTTTAAAGCTGCAGCATGAAATACGAAATCCACACCATGCATTGCATTTCTGACTGAAGCCAGATCCCGGACATCACCGATATAAAATTTGATTTTATCGGCTGCTTCCGGCATCTTTGCCTGATATTCATGGCGCATGTCATCCTGCTTCTTTTCGTCGCGAGAGAAGATTCGGATTTCTCCAATATCGGTTTTTAGAAAACGATTTAAAACAGCATTACCAAATGAACCAGTTCCACCGGTGATTAGCAGGGTTTTATTAGAAAATAGGTTGCTCATTATGTCCTCCTAATATTGCAATACATTTTAATGAGTAATATCGGTGTCAAAAATCCCTCGTAGTGTAATTGCCTGCAGCATAAGGATTGAATTCTTCCGTAAATCCTTGAAAAATAACGGTAGAAGGATGCTTGTGCTTATCTGTGTAATAAGTGAAGCAAAAGCAGCACCAGCAGCTCCCCGCAACGGGATAAAAATCAGATTTAATAAAACATTAATTACTGCTGCACTAAAGTAAAGGTATTTCAAATATTTCTGCTTTCCCTCACATACAATCCACGCATTTCTGGCAACGCCTAAATATGAAAATGCGGTATACCATGTGATAATCTTCAGCGGTGCGCCTGCTGGTGCATAGTCTTTGCCGTATAATATTTTTATAGCAAAATCTCCAAATAAAACAAACAGTATTGATACAAAAAAAGATATATAAAAAACAATTGCATACAATTGCCTGTTTTTTCGCTCATATTCCGAATAGTTTTGCTTGTATAACTGCATAATCGTTGGGTGAACTGAGTCAATAATTGCTGCCAATACAAAAACCCACATGGAGCAGATTGCGGTTGCCGTTGAATAATACCCTACCGAAGCATCATCCAGCATTTGTTTCAACATAAGCTTATCGGTTTGTCCGTAGATTGCTACCATCATGCCAGACAGAATGTAATGATAACTATTCTTCAGTAAATATTTAGCTTTATTCCAGGAAAACTTTAACCTGGGGCCGTTATTCAGTTTATAAGCTATGGATAAAATTACACCAAGTACAATATAGTCAACCGAAGAAGCAAACGCAAACCAGAGAATTTGTGAATTGAGCAATAAAAGAATGATTTTATAAAGGGAAGTCGCAACATACGCTATTAATGTTGCAATAGCAGTAACTTTGGACATGTATTTTGATTGAAACCAGTAGTTAAAAGTATCAAATATATGAAATAACAAAGATATGCTGCATAGAATAACCACTGCAATTGTCAACGGCTCATTTTTATCCAGAAGAGCGACAATACTGATTATCATTACGGCGGAGCAAAAGCTGGATACCGCTCTTAATACCAGTGTAGTGCCTATTGCTAAACCCTGCTCATGCGGGTTATCAATGAAGTCCTTAATAATAATAGAATTAATGCCAAGGGTACAAAAGGCCATGAAAAAACTAACAAAAGCCATGCCATAATTTACAAGTCCATAATTGCCCGGGCCAAGATAACGGGCTGTAAAAACGCCAACGATTAGAGATAAAAGCATTTGGGTTATCTTGCCGCAAATAAGCCATGTGGCATTTCGAGCTTCTTTTCCTATAGAGAATTGTTTAATTAAATATTTCATTTAATAGCGCACTCCAATGATTTCAGTACAATATTGCTGTATAGATAAATGTCTGTCGAATCGGACTGTGCCACTTTCTTCATCCCAAAATATTTCGGAGTAAATTTAAGTTCATTTATCTTAGACTTTAAGCTATCTACTGTAACAATAGAAACAAAATCGCTATTTCCACCGTTATTTACGTGTTCCATGCCGTCCCATTTCCTGAATACACATGGAACCTTCGCGGCGCATGCCTGTTCCCATAATACAGAATGCTGACCAGGAAAAAATACTAAGTCAGCGGCAAAAAAATAGTCATAAACTTTATCGGATTCTATCCATCCGATAAATAGTATATTTTTATTTTTTTGCAGCAGAGTTTCAAAGCTTTCTTTTACATCATCCATAACCTGACCGAATATTAAAAGTTTAACACCTTCCAAACTATTGCATGCTTCCATTAATATATCCACATTTTTCTTTTTATCTATTTTCCCGCCGGTTACAATCAGGAAATCGTCATTAGAAATACAATATTTTTCTCTGATATCAGAACGAATTTTTTCCCTGTGGATAAAGTCAATTTTTTCGTCATCAGCGCCCATAATCAATACGTCTGTCTTTGAAGACGGAATTTTAAAATAATCTTCAGCATATTTTTTTCGCCAAGGTGTTACTCCATATACTTTGCTGACATAAGGAATAGATTTACGGTTGATGTTTCTGTAAAAACAACGGATTATCCATTCTTTGATATTCGCACAATTATATCCAATATTGTAATCCAAATGATTGTCTTGAACAATAATGCAGTTTGGATGATGTTTTTTATATTTTATTACATCAAAAATCGTGGTACTTATTAATCCGTGATAAAAAATGAAATCCGGAGCTATACTGCATAATAGTGGATAAACGTCCAGTTTTGAAAATAAGGAATCATATTTGGATATTAAACATCTCTTGTAGTCACGGCGTATAACGCGAAACCCGTCTTTCGACGTATAGTCGCAACTGGGGACCTTTACCAACCTCCCGTCAGAATGCTGTTTTGTTGTAATTATCAAGGTAACATCATGTCCAAGTTTTGCGTGATATTTAGGCAACAGGTTATCCTGATAACCCCAACCTTCGTTATATGGCGCGTTTGGAGCTATGTGAACAATCTTCATATAGTTTGACATACTCCTTTAACCTCTCGTTCATATCAAATTCCTTTGCACGATTAAGGATGTAATTTTTACTGAAAGGTTTGGTTTCGCATATGCGGATAATCTCACCCAGCAAAGAATTGATGTCATCACAACCCACAACTACGCCGCAGTTTTCGTCAATGCATTCCGGGCTTCCGCCTGTATTAAATGTAATAACAGGCGTTCCGCAGGCTAAAGCCTCCAGGTTAACAGTCGGGAAATTGTCTTCCCGTGTTGGATTCACAAATACATCTGCCGCGGAATAAATCTCAGCAAGCTCTTTTTGATCTTTTGTACGGTGGATTGAAATAATATTGTCAGGCAACTGGTTGTCTATGCAATCATTGGTCCCGACCAAAACGATTTGAAACCTTCCGTCCAGCCGTTTTGAAAGCTCAATAAATACATCCAGGCCTTTTCGTTTACCCCAATCAAAAGCAACACCTAGAACAATAAACTTATCTTCAAGGTTATAGGTTTCGCGGAACCTGCCTGGTGTGGGTTTGAATATACTCAAATCTATACCATTGTTAATTATTTTGACCGGATATTCTCCCAAAAAGGATTCCTTTACAAGAGAGGCTAGCCATTTTGAAGGAGTGACCAATACCATATTATCTATTCCGGAAAACCATTTCCTTTTCCTATGATACATAAATTTAGTGTTATCTATTTTGCTTGAGGGATATGCGCTTAATTGAGGGCATTTAAAGCAACCGGTTTTCCATTTATCACACTTAACCATAGTAAAGTGTGCACAATGTCCGGTAAATGACCAACAGTCGTGAAGTGTCCATATTACCTTAACGCCACTGGATTTTATATATTTAAAAAGCATAGGCAGATTAATACAAAACTTATGAAGGTTGTGCAGATGAATAACATCAGGATTGAAACTCTTTAGGTCATTAATGAGCTGGATTGTTCCAAAATGAGAAAAGTACCCATTCAATCCAAGCAAAATCCCAAAATAAGTATGAAGCTTATTCTCAAGGCGGCTGCCAAATACATAATGGTTTTCACAATTTAATTTATCATCTTTTAATCCTTGAGTGTATGGAATTGTAGAATACGTTTTTAACTTCATTCCCCGACATCTGGCAAATCCAGCTATCTGAAACATAATTTTTCCTGTACTTCCATTAGAAACCATATTTATTTCGGCAATTCTCATAAGGTTTCTCCTCTTGGCGTTTGTCGAAGGCTTCTTTTTGTTGTCTGCTTGTTTTCCATAGACAATAGATATGTGACCGCACCATCTATAAAGGCGTAGGATACAAGAAGCCAGGGCATACCAGTTATAATCGGTTCCAGCCAAAATTGGATATTAACAACAATATAAATACACGCAATAAGTTGCCGAGTTTCAAAACTTATTTGTTTGCTCCTCATACATTTTACCATTCGAACCAAAGACAAAACAATATATATCACTATTGCAATAAAGGCAAAAATGCCGGATTCGCTGTATGTATCAAAGTATAAATCGTGAGCATATTTTCCTCCGGCCAGATCCTTTATTTTATTTCCGCCAAAAGGATATTTAAAAAAATGCTTCAAATATAAGAATTTATAATTAATTCTGGTATCAAGAATAAAACTTTTGCTAATTCCATTTTCAAAAAATCTTTTAAAAAGGTTTGTATTTTCCAAATAAGTTTTTAAACCAAATAAATTGATGTTATAGATACATATAAAAACTAAAACAATTAAAAACCCTATAAGTAAGGTTTTAAAGATTTTCTGTTTAGTAACTATACTTCTATGAATAACTGCAAAAATCATTAAAATTGCAATAAGCGCAAAAAGGGTCCTTCCGGCAAGGATAAGATTGTACCACACCATAACTATAAAGGAAACAACTGCAATTATTCTTTTTGTCCAGTGGACTTCCGAAAATAATAATGCTGCTGCAACGCCTACCATTAAAGCCGCAAGTGATGCCTGGCTGGTTGCACTCATAGTTTCCTTTGACCAAAAATCAATAGCATTCCTGTTTGTAGCATTTAAATTGACAAACATGTTTAACAAATAGTGTGTAAATAAACCTCCGGATAAAACATATATAATCTTTTTTACATTATTCTCAGCGGTCTGTAAATCATTTTTGGACGCATTTAAATACATGCTAGACCCCATAAGATAACAAAGGGGATATACAAAAGGCTTTAGCATGCTAGTAAACTTCGTTTGAAACGCTGGATTGAAAAATAATATAAACAACGAAAACAGAATCAGTATTAAAAACGAAGAATTAAAATTAATCCGCTTGTAAGGTGTGATAAAAAAGAAAAATGATGCTAAAAACAAGAAATAATAATAGCGATTAAAAAAATTTATGGATGCTAAAAAGGTACATCCTAAAATAATAAAAGTTGAATAAGTCAGCAAAGCAACTTCCGGTTTTTCTCTTTTCACATGATCACCTCTTTATGGTAGAAAGGGAATTCTTGTATTAAATTAACTTTCATTCCCGGAAATTAGCTGACAAATCTTCCGTGTCTGTACCACTTCATTCTTCTGGTCACGAACAAATAACCTAGCATTTTCAGCTATCATCCTAACTGTTCCATCTGTATTTTCACATACCGCTATGAGTGTTTGTTTCAGCGCTTCAATAGAATTATCCTGTACATAGAATATGTACGGATCATATTCATCCGGTACACCATCGAGCTTATATGCTATTAGTGGCTTTCCAGACGAAAGATACTCCAAATTCTTAGAAGGAAAACTATATTTGGTAAATTCTTCGTTGTTTTGCCTTGGATTAACTAAGGCGGTGGCTTTCTCCTGCCATTTTAATACTTCTTCACGTGGCAGTTGGCCCAGATAGATAATACGCTTGTCCTGTTCAGCGGCCTTACGCACTTCGCTTTCGCTATCACCGATGCCACAAATAATCAACCGATAGGAATCATCCTCTATTTGCTTAAATGCCTCCAATAAATTTAAAATTCCAAATTTCTGATGCAGTGTACCTGTATAAAGTATTCGTTTCAAGCCGTCTTGTGGAGGCTCTTCCCTCAGCTCTCGAATAGGTGCAATGCCCTCAACTACACAATATGGCTTATTAATCTTCATGCGGTCTGCCATATGTTTGGTCAATAGCACAAAACAATCGACACAATCCAGGTTGGCATAAGAATTCTTCGCCCGCCGCTTTATAAAAAACTTCAGTAATGGGTTTTGAGAGTTGCTTAAATTTATCATTTCCGGCAAATCTGCCACTATCGTGCAAATTTGTACTTGTGGGAATTTTTTCTTTATTCTTTTTAGAGCTGTCATAAAGGACGGAGAAATTGTGTAAACGAACAATGTTTTAGGCGACAGGCTATTTTTGCACCAGCGATACAAAACTTTATATATTTTTCGAGGGATAATATAGTTCCTTATTAGTTTTAAATTACAAAACCCAATGTTAATATTGTTAGGGCAAGCAGTTGTCTCAAACACACTCTTTCTGATAAACATTTTTTTATAATACTGAGGAAAACTGCCGATGGGTAAAATATTGAATAGCTTAATTTCAGTTTTCAAATTTTCACAAAGCCCATTATAGATATGCCATTGCAGTGCATTGGCGGCATCCTGCATGTTGCCTATGGACAATGCCTCTACTGTTTTTTCCATTTGATGAGGTATTAAAAAAGAGAGAAAACCGTATTGACGAGCTTTTTCCATTCTTATCACAATTCCTTGCTAACTTCTTCTATTGAACTTGTTCTGCGCAGAAAATATTTTTTATCATTTCACTGACTGAGCAATATTCATTGTTTATACGTTGAAGTTCAATATCGCAATTTTTATAAAATACCTGAGTATTAATACTTTTATAATATTGGTATATTTGTTCAGTAAAATCGTCATTATATGGATTACAAGCCAAACCAATTTTTGCGTTTGACACCTTTTTTGCCATATGAGAACCGGTCATACATATTTGCGGTATTCTGAAAATCACACCATCATAATACTTGTTACTCATTGCAAGCATCATATTCTTATCACAATATATGTTGTGTATTATATCAGTTTGACGAACAAATTTATAGCGATCCTCCGGTTTATATTCACCATGAAAAAATACGTTCTGGAAATTATTCTCTTGTACAAATTTTTTTAGATTTTTCGCTACCTGCTGTTCCCTTCCATAGTAATGAAGCTCGAATCGATTATCAGCAGCAATTTTTTTAATTATTTCATTATTACATTCTTCGTTGCGAATAAATCCCCAAAAGGAGATTCTAATTTTATTTGAGGAGATACCGAATTTCTCTTTTTCGTTTCTATGGGAAAGTGAATCTAATAGAAGATTATGAGAAGTTAATATTTTATTGGTATTAGGTAAATACATTCGAAATGCATCACTGCTTACAAAAGTGACGTAAGAATGGTTTACTAAATCATGGACTATTTTTTTAAAAGGATAGAAATATTCATAAGTATAATCCCGATAATCAAAGATATATTTTTCCGAAAAATATTTCTTTAATTTATCAACAACTAAAACGCCAGGTAATGTGTGCAAGGCTATAATAAAATCAAAATTGTTTTGATTTAACACTTCCAAAACAAACTTACGATAGTTAATAAAGCTTTTAATTTTTTTAAATTTGGGCGCATCATCTTCTTGATAATAATTAAATTCATGCAGGGTTATTCCTTTAAGAAAAGAAGTATCTTCTGGTTTTAAATCACGATTCCAATAAATTAAATGAATATCATTTTTTGTTGCAGACATATTTCCCAAATAAAAATTCAAATATGGCATATATTTGATTTTAGAAAAACCAAGAATTAATACTTTCATTTTCTCACCAAAAATTACATATTTAAAGAACTGAGTATTATATTATAGCATAAATCGATGTTATAATATTTCATCAAGTATTCAAATGAATTATCAGAATACTTTTCAAAACTACTCTCTGACAAAATTTGATTAACAGCTAATACAAAATTATAGCTATTATTACTCTCACACCACCACCCAAATCCGCCTTCTGTAATTGTTTTTCCAATATCGGTATTAGGGTCGGTACAGGCTAACACCGGTAATCCTGCTTGCATGTAAGAAAGCAATCTGGATGGGAAATTTGGGATTGTAAAGCGGTGGTCAAGAAAAATCAGGCCAATATCGCAGGAAGCTATCATTCTGTCGTAATCCTCTTTTGGAAGGCGCTTCATTAACTTCATATTCTGGGGCTTTGCTTTTTCGAAATATGCTTCCAATTTGCCATATTCGGTTCCATCTCCAACAATAAGAAAATAAGCATCAGAGTTCTGTTCCTGCGTTTTTAGACATTCGATTATAAAAGGTATCCCCTGGGGTTTTCCAAGGTTCCCGCCGTAAACAAAAATTACTTTGTCCAATGGAAGGCCATATTGCTTACGCATTTTAATTCGTTCTTCTTCGTTCAAGCGCAGATCCCGGATTTCCAGGCTATTCGGGCAAATCTCTACTTTTTCAGCGGGCATTCCGGGATTATGCTTTAGAACATATTCTACATTTGCCTGGGACATGCATCCTATCCGGTCTGAGATAGAATACAGTTTTTTTTCTTTTTTTCGGAAATACCGGTAAATAATCGACTTTATCCCTGTTTTGCTCATCATGCCAAGGTCAACGGCATTCTGTGGGAATATGTCTTTTAAAAGGAGATAGGTTTTAGCATTATCACGTTTTTTTATATTATTAATCACCCTGGATAATGTAATCGGGGGCGTCGAATACAAAATCAAATCAAATTTTTCATTTGCAAAAAACCTTTTGATTGCAGAAAGATATTTAAAGGGAATTAATATGGTTGAAATTCCCTTTTCTATTACGTTGCATTTCGTGATATTTCCAATTTTAACATGAAGCATATGAGCGCCATTATCTTCAATTAGCGTTGTTTCACGGCCTAGCCTTTTTTCGTATGCACTGACAGTAAACACTTCGTGCCCGTGGTCTCTAAAGCAGCGCAACAAATCAGGGTAAATACCATGATCTTCAATGCTCACTAATCGTCCTATAGTGAGAAACAAGATTTTCAATGCTATATTCCTTTCTTTATAGCAATCTCGTTGTATTTCATCATATAAACGTCTTCTTCATAATCGCCGATTTGCTTTTTATTTATTTTTCCGGCAAGATTGTTTAAAATAAGCTTCATATGGTCGCATCCGCATTCATACGCATGTGGATAGCCGCCGCCAAAGCGGGGATTTACCTCTGATATGTGGTATACGCCATCCACATCGAAAATGTCAATATCGATCTGTCCCAACCACCCGCTTTCGGTCACAAATTTTTCAATAAAATCAAAAAGCTTCGGGTTCTTGAAACTAACAGATTTATCTGTTTCTCCAGCTCTCATCAGTATTTTCTTTTTTGTAAATATTGACACAACTTCGCGGGATATTAAATCAATATAAACATCGGCGCCGATTTCCTGCCCGTTTAAAAATTCCTGTATCATAAACCCTTCTGTTTTATTAAAATACATTTCAAGGGTTTCTCTATCATTAACTTTGCTTATGGCGATTGAGGCGCTGCCGCGGATTGGTTTTATAATCACAGGGAAAGATATTAACCCGGCATCCAAATCCCGATAGAAATCATTTATTCTGCCGTAACTTCTGGCACATGCATACCCGTGGCTTTTCAGCCAGTGATACATCTGCATTTTGTCAAATGCCCGCTCACAAAGCTGCAATGAAGAACCAATTACTGTTGTGCCTATTTTTTTGAATTTCTCTTTGTTAGAGGCAAGTATGCTCAGTTCAGGGTCAATTAATGACAAAACACCATTAATATTTTCTTTTTTGCAAATATCTAAAATCGTGTCTAGGTAATCTTCTTCGGTAATCCTGGGAACAATGTAAAAGGAGTCTGCCTCATAAAGTGCAGGAGCTAACTTGCTGCAGTCCGCAGCTATAATTTTGCCATTGCCTCTAAGGGCATTTTTAAAATATTGTACTATTTTATTCCGCGTACCAACACTGAGAATCAATATATTCATTGATATTCTTCCTTAACACTTAAATTTGTCTGTCAAACCTGCATAACTTATACGGTTAATAAACCTACCACGGTAAATTGTTCCTTCCTCACAATTTAAAGGCCCATGGTATTTACACCTGAAATTCAATCAATTGAAACAACTTTTAACAATATCGATTATCTTATCCTGAACATCTGAAGACATTTTTATATCGCTTGGAAGGCAAAGGCCGCGATAGAAAATATCTTCACTTATACAAATTCCGCTTTTTTCCCCTTTACGGGTAATAATGGGATTATTCTCGTATATCGGCTGCAAATGCATGGGCTTCCAGATTGGCCTGCCCTCTACATTGTATTTTTCCAGGGTTTCAAGGATTTCGATGGGGCAGGTTTTACCCGGTTCAGAAATATAATGTGCTTCAAGGTCACCCAGGGCCTGTTTGCACATTGCCTTTCTGTCAATAAGCATGCAGGATAGCCAGAAATTCGGTTCCATGATTGCTGGATTATAAGGATTCATTGTTACCGGCAAACCCTTAAAGCCTTCCTTGTATCTTTCATAAATAGCTTTTTTCCGGGCGATATGGTCTTCAAGATAGGGAATCTGCCCCCTTACCACACCTGCAATAACATTGCTCATCCGGTAGTTGTAGCCGATTTCTTCATGCTGATACCACGGGGCATTCTCGCGGCTTTGTGTTGACCACTTGCGTACTTTGGTGGCTGCTTCAAAATCATCAGTTAAAAGCATCCCTCCGGAAGAGCCGGTGATGATTTTGTTTCCATTGAATGAGATGACATTGTATTTTCCAAAGGTGCCGGTTTGCTTGCCTTTATATGTTGCACCAAGGGACTCAGCCGCATCCTCGATAACGGTAGCCCCGTGCTTTTCGCAAATGGCGGTTATTTCATCCAGCTTGGCGGGGGTGCCGTAAAGGTTTGCAACTATAACTAATTTTGTACCCGGGTACAGTTCAAATGCTTTCTCCAATGCTACAGGGTCCATATTCCAGGTATCATACTCTGAATCAATAAAAATCGGGTTGCCTCCTTCGTAGACAACCGGATTAACTGTAGCGCTGAATGTCAAATCTGAGCAGAAAACATTGTCACCCCGCTGAACTCCTGACAGCTTGACCGCAAGATGAAGGGCTGAGGTTCCGCTTGACAGTGCAACGGCATATTTACATCCGACTAATTCACAAATCAAGCGCTCGGCCTCGTTAATGTTTTCTCCAATGGTTGACATCCAATTTGTTTCGTAAGCTTCATAAATATATTTGATTTCATCGCCGTGCATCGTAGGAGAAGACAGCCACACTTTGTTTTCGAACCTAGTCAATATATTTCCTCCCATATCAAGTTTTTTAGATTATTGATACTGCAGGGAAAAGGAGAAAGCATAACTGGAGAGGATCTCAAGGCATAAATACTTGGGGGTTATAAGACCCCTGGATAATTTATATAAAATGCGTCTTAAAATAAGTCAAAACCTTTCTTATTATATATCTTTTTACTGATAAGGTCAAACACTTAAAAAAGATTTAATTTTTTATGTCGTTTTATGCCCAGTGAAGATATAGGCAGGGCAATTTAACGCTTACATCAATGATTGATAGGCGCCCTTCCTGGCTCAAAAAATTTCCCGGCTCATTATAAAACCACCGGAAAACGGCTTAAATCACCATTGGTGGTTTAAAGCACCAATGGTGATTTATAGCACTATCCGGTGGTTTTTGATGATAAATTTCTTCGCTGTAATAATCAATCATTGAGGAATCTGGTTTTCTATTGTTGAAGAAAGTTTGATTAAGTTTTCATTAAATTCATGGTTACAAATATTATCAATATCATTAATTTCAGGCAAGCTTGACAGTTTGTTTTGCAGGTAAATTTCCAGCGCCAGTTTTA
>DUMT01000054.1 GCA_012839705.1 Clostridiales bacterium
AACTAAAATAAAAGCAGGGCGGCAAGCCCTGCTTTTATTATTTGAGCAGCTGTTCAACAGAGTCAACCGCGCTGTTTATCTCGTCGCATACGACTTTCTCAATCTCCCCTGAGTCGCACAGGCGGGATATTTCAGCATCCATGGGAAGCCTTGCAAGCACTTTTATCCCCATTTCACCGGCTGCCTTGTCCAAAGCTGACGAATCGCCGAACAGGGATATCTTCCTGCCGCAGTCGGGGCAGGAAACATAGCTCATGTTCTCCACCATTCCAAGTATCGGAATATTCAGCATGGACGCCATCTTCTGAGCCTTGCTCACAATCATCTGTACCAGGCTCTGGGGAGTGGAAACAATTACAACCCCATCCAGGGGTATACGCTGGAATATGGTAAGCGGCACATCCCCTGTCCCCGGAGGCATATCTATAAAGAGTATATCAAGGTCACCCCATGCCACATCGGTCCAGAACTGTTTTACAGCGCCGGAAAGTATCGGCCCCCTCCAGACCACCGGCTGGTCCTCCTTTTCAAGCAGGAGGTTTATGGACATCACCTTGATACCCATATGTGTTTCTTCCGGGAGTATGCCCATTTCACTGTTTCTTGCCTTCCTTGTAATCCCGAAAGCCTTAGGGATAGATGGGCCGGTGATATCAGCGTCAAGGATACCGACCTTATGGCCCCTTCGTGCCATCATGACAGCGAGCATGGCAGTGACAGAGGACTTACCTACCCCTCCCTTGCCGCTGCTCACAGCCACCACTTTGCGGATGTGGCTGAATTGGTTTAGCTTTTCGTGCATATCATTTACACCGCAGTTCTGGCTCTTGCTGCAGGATTCACAATTGCGGTTGCAGTCGCTCATATAAATCTACCTTTCCGTAAACGCAAATTGCTTAGGTTAAAAATATATTGCAAAACAACTGAAACCCGCCGGAATATCCGGCGGGTAAATCAATCTTATGCGGAACGTTCCTTTTTTAACTTTTGCTCCTCGTGAAATGCAGAGCCTTCCTGAATATCCCTGGAGCTTAATACATAACCTACAGATGCAATCAACACCCTCAAATCCAAAGACAGGCAAAGGTTGTTGGCATAAAAAGCGTCCATTTTAGCTTTTTCCTGGACGCTAAGCTTGTCACGCCCGCTTGTCTGGGCCAGCCCTGTAAGGCCAGGGCGAACACTGCAAGCCCCGTTGCGGGTTCTAAGCTCGATAAGGTCAGTTTCGGTCAAAACCACCGGGCGGGGTCCGACAAAGCTCATATGCCCTACAAGTATGTTTACAAGCTGAGGCAGTTCGTCAATGCTGGTGCGGCGGAGAAAACTGCCGAACCTGGAAATATATTTATCAGATTCCCTGAGTTCCCGGGTTGCAACATCAGCCGGAGCGGACTTGCTCATGGTCCTGAACTTTAAGATTCTGAAGGGCTTGTTGTTGCGCCCCATTCTGGTCTGAATAAAAATTGGAAATGCCTTAGTATCTATTGCAACGGCTATAGCAACCAAAACAAGAAAAGGCATCAGCACAACAAGAGCGGATAAAGAAACAACTATATCAAAAAAACGTTTGAAAACCAGAAATGCCCGGTAGCTAAACGTGTAAGCACGGTAGGTATTCATGCTCAAAACTTTTTGCATAAAATAACCCCTTTCAGAGTGTACTTCCGAATAAAGGCAATTCCGCTCTTTGTTCCAAAGTACGAGTTGCATTATACTATGGTATTTCACAAAAATCAAGTTTCATTTTTGTAATACTCGGCAAATTGGTATGATCTTTACAATATTTTCACAGATTTATGCGCCAGATATATAAAAAGTAATTAAATTTTTATCGTTATTCGATAATTTATTAAAAAACTATTAATAAACTGTAAAAAAATGTAATACGCAAAATCTCTATCCTTTGTCGATAGTATTGCCTTAACTGATTGCCTTATACATTAATTATTTTCCGAATAACAATAACATAAGAGTACCAAAACCGTAAAACGGCATTTTAATTTTCTCACAATTGTTTTAAATATTGCCATATAATAATGTAAACAGTTTTTTAACTTTTAATTTTTGGGCTTGTACAATGTTTAAAGATATATACTATAAATTAACAAAACTGGGTGGAATCAAGCCCAGGCTCGTCTACTTAAAAATATTCAGCAAACTGAACTTTAAGAACTTGGTTATAAATACTTGTGAAAAATTTTTAAATATTTTAACCTAATTTGGCTGTCACAAATTGTATATTTTTGGGAACAAAAAAATTGCCGCTGCGAAGAAATTCGCAGCGGCAATTTTAAATATGCTGACTCACTTAAACAAAGCCAGGGTCAGGAACAGGGTTGACAACAGGGAAGCCACGAGGGATACCACTGTAATCTGGGTATTTATTGCAGGGCCGGCGGTGTCCTTGAACGGGTCGCCCACCGTATCTCCCACAACAGCAGCCTTGTGAGCCTCGGAACCTTTTCCTCCGTTTGCTCCCGCTTCAATGTACTTCTTGGAGTTATCCCAAAGCCCGCCGGCGTTGGACATAAACAAGGCAAGCAGCAAACCACTGATGATATTGCCTGTCAGGTATCCGCCTATTGCCTGAACCCCACCGATGAAGCCAACAAAAACCGTAATTATTATCGCTATAAGCCCGGCTGGGATCAGCTCCCTTAAAGCTCCGTGGGTGGCAATTTCAATGCATTTGTCATAGTCAGGGGAAACCCCTTCCTTGCCCTCCATCAGCCCGGGAATCTCTTTAAACTGCCTGTGGATTTCAGAAACCATGCGCTGCGCGTTTTTGTCCACACCCAGCATCAGCATTGCCGAGAACAGCGCCGGTATTGCCGCGCCTACAAGCAATCCGAAGAATACCACCGGGTTCATGATGTTAAATTCGGTAATGAGCTGAAGCCCCAGCTCCCTTGCAGTCTCGTTCACTTCGCTCTTGAAAGCGCCGAGAAGGGCAATAACTGTAAGGCCTGCAGCCCCTATGGCAAAGCCCTTTGTAATCGCCTTAACGGTATTACCGGCACTGTCAAGGGTATCTGTGATCTCCAGCACTTCATCGCCAAGCTCGCCCATTTCGGCAAGCCCCCTGGCATTATCCACAATAGGCCCGTAGGCATCGTTTGAGATAATCATCCCCACAATCGAAAGCATTCCCACTGCCGCCATGGAAATTCCGAAATTCCCATCAACACCTTCGCATATTTTATATGCGCCAAGGGCGGAAATCCCAATGCCGATTAAAGCAGGAAGCGTGCTTACAAAACCATAGGATACTCCGGAAAGTATGGTGAAGGCAGGGCCGGACTCGGAAGCTTTAGCCACATTCCTGACGGGTTTCCTGTTGTCGTTTGTAAAGTAATCGGTGGTAATGCCGATTAAAACGCCTACAACCAGCCCCAGGGCGGTAGCGCCCCAGATACGCCAGTCAAATTCGAACATCCATGTGGCAAGGGCTGTTAAACCGCCGAAGACTACTGTTGTAACATAGGTGCTGCTGTTCAGGGCGCGGGTGGGGTCGCCTTTTTTTCCTATCCTTGCGGTGGCAACGCCAATAATTGATGCCAACAACCCTATGGCTGCATAACAGAATACCATGCTCATATTCCCGGTACCGCCGTTAGCTTTGTCAAGGGTGGATGCCAAAACCAGCGCGGCGGTCATTGAAGCGACATTCGAGTCAAACAGGTCGGCGCCCATGCCGGCAACGTCCCCCACGTTGTCGCCCACATTGTCAGCGATAACCGCGGGATTGCGGGGGTCATCCTCGGGAATACCAAGCTCAACCTTGCCGCAAAGGTCTGCGCTGATATCGGCGGTTTTGGTGAAAATGCCGCCACCTGCCTTTGCAAAAAGGGCTAAAGAGCTGGCGCCAAAGCTGAATCCCAGCAAAGCCGTGGTGTCGCCTGTCAGGAATACCACCAGGGATACACCGAACAGGCTGGCGCCAACCACTGCCATGCCCATGACCGCTCCGCCCCTAAAACCGGTCATAAACGCAGGGCGGATGCCTTTTTTGGCGGCTTCGGCGGTTTTCATATTTGCTATTGTAGCAATCTGGATGCCGATTTTACCTGCAATTGCCGAAAACACCGTACCGAAAATATAGGATATAGCCATTTTTATGTTTTCGAGTATATCCTCATTCTTCCATATGGGAACCGGCAGGAAAACCAATATTAAGAGCGCGGCAACCCCGGCAAATTTGGCAAGAGCAATATATTCCTTCTTTAGGAAAGTATTTGCTCCATTGCGGATAAGCCCCCCGATTTCGGTAATGCGGGCGTTTGTTTGGGGCAGTTTTTTTACCCACATGTAAAGCCACGCCGCAAAACCGAAGGACAATAGGGAGATAATTATCGAGCCGATAAGGAAAACAGTCTGATCGGTTTGCATTATTATCACTCCTAAATTAAGTTTGAATCGGCACACATATGTTATGTATGTCAAACAGTTATGAAATATAACACCATTTGGGATTTAAAAAATCCCCAAGTATTATTATATTCATAAACTTATTTTGTAAAACATAAAATAGTACAGAATTTAGTATTATTGAACAATTAGTTATTAACAAGTGTATTATGATGGTTATCAATGTCGAGTTTTATAGAAATTTGTCATTCAATCTCTTTAAACCCCATGGCAAGATAATCTTCATATGTAATAGTATATTTAACCTTTAAATTATTATCTTTTTGAAAAGCATACAAAGCTTTTTTCAAATCATCCCCGTAAATCCCGTTGATTTTCCCCTTATAATACCCAAGCTCCTTTAATTTTTTTTGTATCGCCATAACATCCGCCCCCCTGTCCCCGGGAATCAGCTCCCTGAATCCGGTGCCAAAAGGCCCATAAGGCCCGTTGCTGATTATCACCGGAGTCCCTATGGAAACCATGTCGTAAAGCTCCCCGACGTCTTTGTTAAACATTCTGATGCATCCGTGGCTGGCTGCCCTGCCAATGGAGCTTTCACAGGTAGTTCCATGTATTCCGTAGGTACCCCAGGGGACGTTCAAACCGAGCCAGTGCCCGCCAAAACCTTCACCCCATTCGCCCTTTTCTATAATTTTCCACTCTCCTATCGGGGAGGGATAACCTTTCTTGCCCGATGCAATCGGATATACCTTTATACAGTTATTTTCCTTAAATATGTACAATTTCTTTTCCTCAATATATATCATAATCAGGTATTCGCTCTCGTTTTCCGAGGCGAATTCCGCTGCATACAGGTTAAAGCAAACGCAAATAACCAAAGCTGTCAGCAAAAGCATAAACAGCGCAATAGCCAGGATAAGATATTTTTTTCTGATTACAATCAGCTTCAGGACTTCCCACCCCCCTCTAAAATCAATTTATATGTTTTTAGATATTTTCTTTAGAATAAAATTTCATGGGCACAGAATAAAAAACGCCGCCCAAAAGGCATTTGCCTTGCGAGCAGCGTTTAATTTGACTGTTAAATTAATCCCTGAAATATAAATCCCTGGTATAAACCTTGTCCATTACATCACTGATTTCATCGTTATACCTGTTTGCGATTATCAGGTCGGAAACCCTCTTGAACTCACCAAGGTCTTTTATAACCCTGCAGTCAAAGAAAGTATCCTCCTTTAATGTTGGCTCGTAAATAACCATTTTAACGCCACTGGCTTTTAACCGTTTCATTATCCCCTGGATGGAGGAATGCCTGAAATTATCGGAATTTGACTTCATTGTCAGCCTGTAAACGCCTACAGTCCCGGGGTTTTTCTCCAGAATACGCTGCGCAATAAAATCCTTTCTGGTACGGTTTGCTTCAACTATGGCTGCTATTATATTATTGGGGACGTCGTGATAATTGGCTAGAAGCTGTTTTGTGTCCTTTGGCAGGCAGTAACCACCGTACCCGAAGGACGGATTGTTGTAATGGGTACCAATTCTCGGGTCAAGCCCCACGCCTTCGATAATTTGTTTTGTATTAAGCCCCCGTATCTCGGCAAATGTGTCAAGCTCGTTGAAAAACGCGACGCGCAAAGCCAGGTATGTGTTGGCAAACAGCTTCACCGCTTCGGCTTCGGTGGGGTTAATTATCAGAACAGGGATGTCCTTTTTAATCGCCCCCTGTTTCAAAAGCTCCGTAAAGGTACGGGCCCGCTCCATCATGAAATCGTCGTCGGGCCTTACGCCTACAATAATTCTTGACGGATAAAGGTTGTCGTAAAGGGCGCGGCCTTCCCTTAAAAATTCAGGGGAAAACATTATCCTGTTTGTATTGTATTTACGAAGTACCGATTCGGTATACCCTACCGGTATGGTGGATTTTATTATCATCACGGCATCGGGGTTAATTTTCAACACCTGTTCTATTACCGATTCCACCGAGGACGTGTTGAAATAGTTCTTTTCAGTATCGTAATCAGTTGGGGTGGAAATAATTATAAAGTCGGCATCCCTGTACGCTTCCTCGGCATTAGTGGTAGCTGTCAGGTCCAGATTCCTTGTAGAGAGGTATTCCTGTATCTCAGGGTCCACAATGGGGGATTTTTTGCTGTTTATCAAATCAACTTTTTCCTGAATAATATCAACTGCCGCCACAGTGTTGTTTTGGGCGAGAAGGACCGCATTTGAAAGCCCCACATACCCCGTACCTGCCACCGCTATTTTCATTTTGACCATACCCTTTCTTAAAAAGCTCGAAGTTTGATTTAAACTTTAAATATTTAATTACTCACTGTTTTTGCTGACAAGTTTTTTAAGTGCGCTTATCAGTATCTGGTTTTTAGTAAATTTTACGTACAGAAAGCTCAATGCCAGATAAACAACGGCGCCTGTAGCTATCTGTGTGAGTAACCCTGTTATAGAAGTTGGAATAAGGCTTTGGACAAAGTATACAGCCCCTAACATAACGGCACCGGAAACGAGGAAAAACAGCCCGCTCTTTAAATACTGTAATATGGGCAATTCCCTTCTTACCGCCAGAGCCTGTACTACGCATACCGTAATTTCGGCCAGCAGGGAGCCTATGGAGGCTCCAAAAGCCTGAAACCTTGGTATCAAGACAAGGTTGGTAACAATATTTACAAAGGCGCCTAACCCGACGGACAGTATATAAATATTATCCTTGCACTGGGGAATCAAATACTGGGTTCGTATTACGTTGGCAAAGGCGATAAACGGTATTGTGGCAGCCAAGCAGGCTATCAATCTTCCGCAGGGCTCATACGCCTTGCCAAGGAAAATAGGCGCGAAATCCTTTGATATCGACGCAAGCCCGAAGGACAGCGCATAAGCCATAAACATAACAAAAAACATGGATGTGGAAATATACTGCATGGTTTGTTCCGTGTCCCCTTTTGCAGAAATATTGGACATACGGGGAAGCATTACGGTACCAAAAGCAGTGATTAGGCCCATTGGTATGTTTATGACCCTTTCCGCGTATTCAAAAAAACCCACCTGGGTCTCGTTGCTGAAATTCCACAGCAGTATTTTGTCAAGAACCCTGTATAAGCTTACGGCAACCACCGGGACAAACAGTATGACAAGAGGCCTTAAATGTACTATTAACTCTTTCCAACGCGGCTTTACAAAGGACACATATTTCCTGAGTACCAGCCAGACCATTGACTGGCTGATGAAATTTCCCCCCGCCATAATGGTGATATATATCCACAAATCCGACTTGTCATGCACAAAGGCAAAAATAGACGCAACAGTCAATACTTTTACAATCATGTTTCTTGTAAAAGTAACCCGGAATTCTTCTATCCCGAAAAAGAACCAGTTTATATCAAACATTGCCCCAAGTATATAAAGGCTCTGAATCATCGCATATGATTTGTACTTCACAGGAAAAATCAGCACATAAAGGTAATAGGCTGCTAAAACCAAAAAGGAAAGCAAAAAATGGAGGGCAAAAATATTGCTGAATTCCCTGTTCAGCCTGTCCCTGTCGTTTCTTACCGTAGCTATGACCCGGTTTCCGTAATTATTTATCCCCAGCATGGCAAAGAGGACAAAATAATCCGCTACAGAATAGGAGTAGGAAAATATACCGGTGTTTTCCGGCCCAAGAACGCGGGAAATATACGGCGAAGTTATAAACGGCAGTATTATAAGCAATATCTGATATGCACTTTGGTAAGCAAAGTTTTTCTTTATACTGGCCAATGTATTACACTCCCGCAGCTTTGAACCTGCGCCCAAACTTTCCCGCAGATTCAAAACTGTTTAATTAACAGGCTGTTCCTTTTTAATAATCTTTCTCGCCAAATTCTCCAGCCTTACTACCCAGTTATTCCTCAAAATGCTATCGTCATACTGCAAAATATCCTTTTCGGCAAAATACATCAAATATCCGGTAAAAACCCAAAAAACAACGCAAAAGATATTGGATTGGTACAATATCCTTGACTCGAAAAACTCCATTAGAAAGAATGAAAATGGGATTATCATAAGCAAGTATTGCCATAAATTTTCCCGGGTAACGGGCAGGTTTCTCTTTAATAAAAGGGTTTTGCAAATAGAAAAGACAAATATCGTAAGTAAGGCAAACCCTACTATCCCGGAACATACCAGGACAGTTAGGTAGATGTTATGAAGCCCGCCGTTATTTACGTTTTTATGACGTTCCTTAGGCAAATACCGGGTAACCCTGTCATAAAGACATTCGCGGGTCACGCCGAATACTGGCGCTTCCTTAAACGTTTTAAGGGATGCCCTCCAGATTACAATCCTGCCGTTTGTTGCGTCTTTGGTTTCCCCAAGTAATAAATCTTCCCGCTCTTTAATTACCGGTTTAAGGCGGTCGCTTGAGAAAGAGCCTTTCTCAAAAAGAACCTCATCAATCTGGCGTATCACGCTGGGCAAATAGGAGATTGCCTTAACGATTCTTAGCTTCATGGCGTCCGCTCCGGCCACCAGGATAATCACTGCGGCACCTATTGTCAGAACCTTCACCCAAGGTTTTTTAAACTTATCCTGTAAAATCAAAACCATCTGTACGAATAGTATAATTGCGCTAAAAATCAACAAAGCGTACCATGCGGTGCGGCTCTGGGTGAATAAAATGTAGATGTACTGAAAAACGATATTGATAATATAAAACACTTTAAGTTTTTTGGAGTTTTTTCTGATAACCAGCATCATCCAGCAAAGGAATATGGAAATGACCCCCATTGTGGAACCAGTATTAGGGTTATACAACCCCCAAAACCGGTCGCCGGCAAGCCCAATAGGTAAATATCCGTATAATTCGTGGTAATAGGTAAAGTTTATGGAGAACAATAGGAGAATAAGGCAAATCAAAACCAGAATAAAGGTAACACAAATATAAGTATTTGTAATCATAATAAATTCTGAAAGCTTTTTTTCAAACGGCGCCGTGATATCATTACCGAACAACAAAATCATATAAAGAACCATGTAAGAATATTGCACAATATTGCCGAAAAAGTGGGATGGTGCTGCAATCAATATTGATACAGCATAAGATACGCAAAATAAAAGAAGCCATATTGAGTACCTGTTTTTTATCAGCGAACGGTTATGTGCAAAATTCCTCAGTACAAGGAAGGCTCCCCACACAAATGCAATCTTAACAAATCTTCCTACATACATCTGCAAAAGAGGGGATGCGGATAAAGCAGTCAGGATTATAAACAACATTATACAGTAAACACGGTTGCATAGAATATTTGAATAAAATTTTTTTATAGTGTTCAATTTCTTATCCCCCAACGTTTAAGCGTTAGAAAAACGGATTTTAAGTTCTTCTTTAAAAATATCTTTGCACACACAAAAACCCTTATAAACAAATACTGCTTCTGTTCCAGCATATTTAGAATCAAGTCCGGATACCGGCCGTAGCTTTTTCGAAGCTTTAACATTTCATTAACCTTTGAATCTTCTGCCAATCCTTTTAGATATGCCTTCCTCTGAGCACTGCTAAAATTCCACCAGGGGCTGTACATACTGTCTATACAGGAGACTACTTCCCTTAAAAAAAATGAACATATCCTTTCCTTTTGCTGTGGCTGGTCCACCCCCCATTTTGAAAGCCGGATTTCATATTCTGTCAAAAGCTTGGACATCAGCTCGAATTTGTTAACGGGGTATTTCACGAAAACATCCTGCACATCATTCAGTTTGTAATGGTACAGGCACGAATCAATGAGAACTGCGCTGCCCAGATAGTCAAACAGCTCAAGATTGAACATTCCATCCTGGTATCTCCGCATATCTGTAAACCTGATATTGTTTTTAATTATAACATCAGCTTTATACATCTTGTTCCATAGATACCCGGCCATCCCATCCGGAAAGTATTCAACAAAAAAGTTTCTAACCTCCTGTTGATTTGAAAGAAATCCAGCCCCGGGAGATATTTTCTCCCCCTGCTCAGGGTTTTCGTAAGAATAATTGGCTGTAAAGCCGCAAACCGCCACATCGGCACCAGTTTCCACCATAAATTTATGCAGCACTTCAAACATAACCGGTTCTATCCAGTCATCCGAATCCGGAAAAACCCAGAAAGGGGCAGCGGCAATATCCATTCCGGCATTGCGGGCACTTCCCGCCCCGCCGTTTTCTTTGTGGATAACCTTTATCCTTGAATCTTCGGCTGCCAGCCTGTCGCATAAATCGCCGCTCCCGTCGGTGGAACC
>DUMT01000055.1 GCA_012839705.1 Clostridiales bacterium
ATGTAAATTTATTTTAAGTAATTTTTATTGACAAACTGGTTAATTTTAGATTATTATAGGTTAAACTACCATTAACAGATTTTGGAGAGTTTGTTTATGGCAAAAGTTATGGCAGTCATGGGCAATCGATTTATGGGCTACTTCGGCTATTATTTTAGCCGGGGTTATTTTGCCATGTCGCTTTTGCCGTGATTATGCCGTAACCGATAAATTTAGGATTGGCTGATTAATGGCGGAGCTGCATGGTGCAGGCTCCGCCATTTTTATATAATCTCATAAATACTGAAAATACTTAAATATAAAGGAAGATTCAAATGATAATTGTATTAAAATCCGGGGTATCTCAGCGGGAAGTAATGGAATTTTCCGAATGGATTGAGAAAAACAATAATAATATCAAGGTCAATGCATGGTATGGCGAACATTCAACGGTTCTGGGGCTTCTTGGGGACACAGAATCGGTTGACATAGAGGCTATTGCCGCCCAGAGGATAGTCGAGAGCGTAAAAAGGATTCAGGAGCCTTACAAAAAGGCAAACCGAAAATTCCATCCCGACGACACGGTAATAGATTTGGGCGGCGGTTCGGTAATCGGCGGCGGGTGCCTGGCACTTATCGCCGGTCCCTGCTCGGTGGAAAGCGAGGAGCAGATAACCAGCGTTGCCGTGGATGTTAAGGAAGCCGGCGCGGCGTTTTTAAGGGGCGGCGCCTTCAAGCCCCGCACTTCCCCCTACTCCTTTCAGGGGCTTAGGGCAAGCGGGCTGGAGTTGCTCCGCCAGGCCAGGGCAAAAACCGGGCTGCCGATTGTGACCGAAATCATGTCCCCGAACCACCTGGTGCTGTTTGAGGATGTGGATATAATCCAGGTGGGGGCAAGGAATATGCAGAACTTCGAGCTTTTAAAAGAGCTTGGCAAAGTCGATAAGCCGATTCTGTTAAAGCGCGGGCTTGCCAACACCATTGAGGAACTGCTGATGAGCGCCGAATACATCATGGCGGCGGGCAACGAGCGGGTAATCCTTTGCGAAAGGGGTATCCGCACCTTTGAAACCATGACAAGGAACACCCTGGACATCTCCGCCATTCCCCTGCTTAAATCCCTTTCCCACCTGCCCGTAGTAGTTGACCCGTCCCATGCGTCGGGCATGAGCTCGCTGGTTGAGCCATTAGCCCTCGCGGCGGTTGCAGCTGGAGCGGACGGCCTTATAATCGAGGTTCACAACGACCCGCCCCACGCCCTGTCAGACGGCGCCCAGTCCATTACCCCCGAGCAGTTTAAGAAGCTCTCAGCCCGCATTAAGGAAATCGCCCCCATGTTCGGCAAGAATGTCACCACAAGGGAGCAGGCTGTTAACAAACAGTAATTAAGCGGAAAGGGTAGTCAAATGGATGATAAAAAGCTAACCATAGCGATAGCGGGCATGGGGCTGATTGGCGGCTCCCTGGCCCTGGCGATAAAGGGGCGCACATGCCATACCGTTATCGGGATTGACAGGGACAGCGAAGTATTAAAAAATGTGCTGTCCAGCGGCGCAGCCGACAAAACAGGGATTGAGCATTTGAATGAAGCCGATTTGCTGATTATAGCCCTGCCGCCAATTGCTACAATCGAATTTTTAAAAAATCACGCACATCTCCTTCGCCCCGGTACGGTTGTAACCGATGTTTGCGGCGTAAAGCGGGAAATTGTCAACAGTTTAGAGCCACTCTGCCGGGATTACGGGCTAGTATTTGTGGGCGGGCACCCCATGGCGGGAAAGGAAAAAAGCGGATTTGCAAACGCCGACCCGGACCTTTTTCTGGACGCTTACTATATCCTGACCCCTTCCAGCGGTGTAAATCCGGAAGCGGTAAACCTGATTAAAAACCTTGCCCTGTCAATAGGCTGCAAAGACGTCACCATCACCACGCCGGAAAACCACGACAGGATGATAGCCTTCACCTCCCAGTTGCCCCATGTGCTGGCGGGAGCCTATGTCAAATCCCCCTGTTGCCCCGGGCACAAGGGCTTTTCCGCCGGAAGCTACCGGGATGTCTCAAGGGTGGCGTCCGTGGACGAAAGGCTCTGGGCAGAGCTGTTCTTAATGAATTTCGATAATATATGCGGGGAAATTGATACCCTGATTTCTAATTTAAAGGAATGCCGCGACGCCATTGCCTCAAAAGACAGGGATAAGCTGGAGGAAGTCTTGAGGGCAGGCCGGCTGAGAAAGGAAAGTGTTTCGGAATGATAAAGATTACTGTCAACACCGCCCGCCCATATGACATTTTTGTTGGCGGCAGCCTTTTAGACAGAGCCGGGGAACTTAGCCGAAATGTTAACAGGGGGCAAAAAGCCCTTATCATCACCGATTCAAATGTGGCACCCCTTTATGCCGACAGGGTTGCCAAGTCTTTCAAGTCCGCCGGGTACAATACCGAAATTCTGGTTTTTCCGGCAGGGGAACAGAGCAAAAAGCTTGATACGGTATCCACATTTTACGCCCGCCTTGCAAAGTCCGGGTTTACAAGGGGCGATTTGCTGGTTGCCCTCGGAGGTGGTGTCACAGGGGATATGACGGGATTCGCCGCCGCCACCTGGCTGCGGGGCGTGGATTTTGTCCAGATACCCACATCACTTTTAGCGCAGGTGGACTCCTCTGTTGGGGGAAAGACAGGGGTTGACATCCCGGAGGGCAAAAACCTTGTGGGCGCCTTCTGACAACCGGTGCTTGTAATAGCTGACACCAGCACCCTTTCCACACTGCCCAGGGAAACCTTCGCCGACGGCATGGCGGAAGTAATCAAAACCGCGGCTATAAAAGATTTATCCCTGTTTGAGCTGCTGGAAAGCCAAAACCCCGAAAAGCCCCAGAACCTTGAACAAATTATTGCAAGGTGTATCGACATAAAGCGGGGCGTTGTGGAGCGGGATGAGCGGGAGTCCGGCGAGAGAAGGCTGCTGAACTTCGGCCACACCCTGGGCCACGCCCTGGAAAAACACTACAATTACACCGGCCTGTCCCACGGCTTTGCGGTGGCTGTGGGCATGGCGGAGATTACAAAAGCCTCTGAAAACCACGGGCTTACACAGGAGGGTACAGCAGAACGCCTTATCTCCCTTATAAAAAAATTCAGCCTTCCCGCAGAGGATTCGGCGCCTGTTCAGGATTACCTGTCCGGCGTAATGCTGGATAAAAAGCGGGCAGGCTCGAACATAAACCTTGTATTGCTTCGCGGCATTGGGGATTCTTTTGTCCACCCCCTGCCTGTAAATGAGTTGGCAAAGTTTTTGGGAGTGGAGGCAGGAAAATGAGCAGCATAAGAGTTTCCCCCGCCGAAATCAGCGGCAAGGCATCCCCTCCCCCATCCAAATCCGCCGCCCACCGCGCCCTTATCTGCGCTGCCCTGGCAGGCGGCGGCAGCGTGGATGGCGTAATCCAGTCCGACGACATGCGAGCCACCATGAACGGTATCAGGGCTTTGGGCATAAACGAAGTTTGGGAAGGCAATACAGTTAAAATTTTGGGGCAGCAGGCACCGCCGCAAAATCCTGTGGTGGATTGCCTTGAAAGCGGCTCCACATTAAGGTTTTTAATCCCCATTTTTGCGGCTTTAGGGATTGACGCCACCTTCACCGGTTGCGGCAGGCTCCCCCAGCGCCCATTGGGGGTTTATGCCGACTGCCTGCCGGAACACGGGGTTGCCATCTCCACCAAAAACGGGCTGCCCCTTACAATTAACGGCAGGTTACAGGCGGGGAAATACCATATCCCCGGAGACATATCCAGCCAGTTTATAACAGGGCTGCTTTTCGCCCTTCCCCTTTGCGGCGGCGACAGCGAAATTATCCTTACCACACCGCTGGAATCCGCGCCGTATATTGACCTGACCATTGATATATTAAAGCAGGCGGGTATTCAGGTTTTCCCCTTTGATGGGGGTTACCGCATTCCAGGAGGGCAGCGGTTCAAAGTACATGATTACAAAGTAGAAGGGGACTGGTCCCAGGCGGCATTCCTGCTTGCCCTTGGCGCTTTGGGCGGGGAAATCGCCCTGACAGGTATTGGCTTAAATTCCCGCCAGGGGGACAGGGAAATTGTCGATATTATGATGAGCTTTGGCGCAGATATTAAATCCGAAAACGGCGTTATTTACTGCCGCCGCTCAGCTTTAACAGGCACAGAAATAGACGCCGCCCAGATTCCCGACCTGGTACCCATTATCGCGGTATTAGCTTCCACCGCCAGGGGTGTTACCACAATTACAGGGGCGGCAAGGCTGCGGCTTAAAGAAAGCGACAGGCTGGCGGCAATAAGCACATGCATAAACCTTTTGGGCGGCAAGGCCGAGGGAACCAGCGACGGGCTGAGGATATACGGAGCCGAAAGGCTTAAAGGCGGGGTTACTGTCCCCAGTTTTGGCGACCACAGGATTGTAATGAGCATGGCGGCTGCGGCTTTGGCATGCGAAGAGCCTGTTATAATAGAAAACTACCAGGCTGTGTCGAAAAGCTGGCCGGGATTTTTTGAAGTTTATAAAGCTTGCGGAGGTGCTGCGAATGTCATCTAGCATAGGTACGGTTGTAAAATGTTCTGTTTTCGGGGAAAGCCACGGGGAGGCAATAGGCTGCGTATTGGACGGGCTGCCGGCAGGCGAGCCTATTGACATGGAGGAAATATATCTGCAAATGGGCCGTAGGACACCGGGTTTTGACAGGACCTCAACCCCCCGGAAGGAAAGCGATACCCCCCATATTTTAAGCGGGATGCTGGACGGGCGCACCACCGGAGCACCCTTAGCCGTGATTATAAAAAACGAAAACGTCCGCTCAAAGGACTACGGAAATATTATGAGTATGCCCCGCCCCGGCCATGCCGACTATACCGCCCATGTGCGGTACGACGGGTACAATGATGTGCGGGGAGGCGGGCATTTCAGCGGCAGGCTCACCGCCGCTCTGGTTTTTGCAGGGGCTGTTTGCCGACAGATACTCCGCCGGAGGGGGATATCTATCGGCGGGCATGTCCTTGAAATCCACGGCGTCAGGGACTTGGAATTAGACCCTGTGAATGTTGACTCCAAACTGCTTGAGGATTTGGCGTCCCGTCGGTTCGCCGTAATTGACAAGGCGGCGGAGGAAAAAATGCGGGGCGAGATAGAGGCCGCCCGCAAGGGGCAGGACAGCGTCGGCGGGATTATCGAGGCGGCGGCGGTAGGGCTGCCGGCAGGAATAGGCTCACCGATGTTTGACGGGATTGAAAACCGGCTGGCTGCCGCCCTATTCGGGATTCCTGCAATCAAGGGAATTGAATTCGGCGCGGGCTTCGGGTTTGCAAAAATGCGGGGAAGTGAAGCAAACGACCCCTTTGAATTCACAAAAGGCGGAGAAGTAGTCACCACTTCCAACAACAACGGCGGGATACTGGGGGGAATCACCAGCGGGATGCCGGTTATCCTGCGGGTGGTAGTAAAGCCCACCTCCTCAATTTCCCTGCCCCAGCGCACTATCGACCTTGTAACCGGCAAAAACGCCGAGCTGGAAGTCCATGGGCGGCATGACCCCTGTATTGTTCCCAGGGCGCTGCCGGTGGTTGAAAGCGTCATGGCGCTGACCCTGCTGGACATTCTGGAAACCGAAGCTAGGATTAAGGGGTAAAAAAGTATGGAATTGTCTGAAATCAGGAAAATGATTGACGAAATAGACAGCGAGCTTGTAAAACTTCTATGCAGGCGGATGGACTGCTCGCTGAAGGTATCCGAATACAAGGCAGCCCACAATATGCCGGTATTAAACCAGCAGCGGGAAAATGAAATCCTTGAAAGGGTCGGAACCCTGTGCGACGAATACAGCAGCGGCTATGGCAATGCGGCAAAGCTGATTTTCGCAACCATAATGGACGCCTCCCGTGGGCTCCAGCACAGCAGGATGGGTTCCGGCTCTGAATTGAAAAACATACTGCAAAGCGCCCAAAAGAACCTTATCGCCCCCGATAAGGCGAGGG
>DUMT01000056.1 GCA_012839705.1 Clostridiales bacterium
ATTTTTGCGGGAGGGGTTGTGGCTGCCCTGCTTTGCGATTTGGCGCTCAGAAAAAACAAAACCGAAGAACCCACCGACGAACAGGATAAAAAAGATTAAAAAACAGGCTGCAATCTGCAGCCTGTTTTTTATGTATC
The DNA here is from genome assembly GCA_012839705.1 of Clostridiales bacterium. Classification (GTDB taxonomy): domain Bacteria; phylum Bacillota; class Clostridia; order Oscillospirales; family Acutalibacteraceae; genus Avimonas. The sequence continues at coordinate 138 of DUMT01000056.1, forward strand.
AGTGTTTATTTAAAGTATACAGCCTCTCCGGTCTTGGCTGAAACATAAATAGCCTCAAGAATCTGGGATACTACATAAGCCTGTTCGGGAAGAACCAGTGGCTGGGTATCATTCAGGATGGAGTCAATCCACATGGAGGTCTCCAGGTCTCCAGGGCTCATGTCGCCGCTTCCTGCATAGAAATCAACGCCGCCTGCTTTCAGGTCGGGAATAATGGTAACCTGCCTGTTCAGGTCAACGGTGTTGATCCTGAGGCCGTCCACCATATCAGCGCCGCCCCTGGTACCGCAAAGGGTGGTCTTTGCCTCCCTGACATCCAGGGTATTGAGTGCCCAGCTGGATTCGAGGGAAATTGCCGCGCCGTTTTCCATTACAATAAACCCGAATGCGGAATCCTCAACGGTAAACTGTGCGGGATCCCAGTCGCCCCAGGCGTTTGCCGTCTGGGTCTGGTTGTTGAGCTTTTTAAATGCCTGGCCAAGCACTGCCTTGGGTTTGTAGTTGTCCATCATCCACAGGGTCAGGTCAAGGGCATGGGTGCCGATATCAATCAGCGGGCCGCCACCCTGCTCGTATTCGTTCAGGAACACGCCCCATGTGGGAACCGCACGGCGGCGGATAGCGTGGGCTTTTCCATAATAAATCTCGCCCAGATCGCCGCGATCAACATATTTCTTAAGCAGCAGGCTGTCAGGACGGAAACGGTTTTGATAGCCGATAGTCAGCTTTTTGCCGGTTTTCTTTGCGGTGTCCAGCATAAGCTTTGCATCGGCAGCGGTTTTCGCCATGGGCTTTTCGCACATAACGTGCTTTCCGGCCTCCAGAGCCGCAACTGTAATCTCGCAATGGCTCCTGTTGGGTGTGCAGACGTGGACAACGTCAATGCTCTTGTCCTCCAGAAGCTGCCTGTAATCGGTATAAACCTTTGCGTCAGGCGTACCATATTTCTGGGCGGCTTGCCGAGCCTTCTCCTCAACAATGTCACAGAAAGCAACCATTTCCACCCTGTGGGATTGCTTCGCCAGGGCGGGCATATGCTTGCCGTTTGCAATGCCGCCGCAGCCAATAATACCAACTTTTAATTTGGCCATATTTACCATCCTTTCTAATGCGGAACATTTTTGGCGTGCAAATATCCATATAATAACTATAAATAATCATACAAACTTTTGTAAAGGATGGCAATCAATTATTTTACTGAATTTTTAAACTTTTATAAAATCAGCCAAGCCCCAGAATATCCCGGATAATCTGTCCGGCAATAATCAGCCCGGCGGTGGAAGGCACAAAGGAAATGCTGCCGGGGACCTGCTTTCTTTCATTCGGCGCTTCATCGCTTTTTTCAGGCTTTAAGGGCGGCTCCTTTGAATACACTACCTTCAACTTTTTTATCCCCCGCTTGCGCAGCTCATACCTCATGACCCTCGCAAGAGGGCAAACCGATGTTTTGTAAATATCCGCCACTTCAAATTTTGTGGGGTCCAGCTTGTTCCCCGCCCCCATACTGCTAATGATAGGCACCCCCGCAGCCGTCGCGTGTTCAATAAGCACAAGCTTTGAGGATATGGTATCCATGGCATCGGCTATATAGGACAGGGAGGAATAATCAAACTCATCCGCATTATCCTTGGTATAAAAAACGGGATGGGTTTCAACCACCGCTTCCGGATTTATATCCAAAATCCTTTCCTTCATGACATCGACTTTATAACGCCCGATGGTGCTGTGTGTGGCAATAAGCTGGCGGTTAAGGTTGGACAGGGCAACCGTATCCCGGTCCACCAGCACCAGCCTTCCTACGCCGCTGCGTGCAAGGGCCTCCGCCACAAAGGAGCCTACCCCGCCAACGCCAAACACGGCAACCGAGGCATTTTTTAATTTTTCCAATCCTTCATCGCCTATCAGCAGTTTTGTACGGACAAATTCACCTGACATTAAGTTTAGCCTTCCTTTTATTTCAGATTCTGCTCCTTAAGAAGCTTTAAGTCATGCCCCGACGGGTTCTGGAAGATACGCAGCCCGAAATAGCCCACCACAGAAAAAATATGGTCGAATATATCGGACTGGATGTTTTCATAAACCGCCCAGTCGGCAGTATTCGCGAATGCGTATATCTCCAAAGGCAGCCCGTTGGCTTCCTGCGGAAGCTGCCGGACAATCCTTGTCATATCCTGCCGTATGCCGGGATGGTTTTTAAGGTAATTCTGGATATACACCCTGAAAACCCCGATATTCGTCATCCTCCTGGCATTTACTGAGCTTTCAGGGTCAAGCCCGTGGCTTTTATTGTATTCGTCAATCTCAGCCTGTCGGGTTTCGATATAATCTTTTAGCAAAGTGCTGGATTTAAGCCTTTCAAGCATTTCCGGAGTACAGAAGGAAATGCTGTTCACGTCGATGTAAACCGGCCTCATAATCCGCCGCGCCCCGATATTCTGCATCCCGCGCCAGTTTTTAAAGGAATCGGAGATAAGGGCATAGGCGGGGATTGTGGTGATGGTCTTGTCGGAATTTAAAACCTTTACGGTGTTAAGGGATATTTCAATTATCTCCCCGTTTGCGTCGTATTTGGGCATTTCAATCCAGTCGCCAATACGTATCATGTCGTTGGAAGTAAGCTGGATTCCCGCCACAAACCCCAGAAGGGAATCCTTAAACACCAGGGAGAAAACCGCCGTCAGGGCGCCGATACCTCCAAGCAGTACAACAGGGTCCTGCCCCATCAAATCCGCCACTATTACAATCCCGCCGACAATAAAGCAGGCGATTTTCACTACCTGCAAAAAACCCTTTATCGGGCGGGTTTTGGATATCTCATACCTTCTGTAAATCTTGTCAATGGCGTCCAGCAGCGAATCGATTACCAAAAGCAAAACCAGGGTGAAATATATTACAACGCCCTTTTGCACGAACCTGGAATAAGGGCCGAAGTCTTCAGAGAAAAACTTAATTATCGCCACCGGGACAATATGGGCAAGCCTTCTGAGCACCCCGCTTTCAACAAGCACGTCGTCCCATGTGATTTTGTTGTTTTTTACCCTCTTTGCTGCAAACTTCAAAACAACTTTTCTGGTAAGCATGGTTGCTAAAACGCAAACCACCAGGATAATTATACCGAAAACAATATAGGCAATATGTTCCGCCAGTTCGCCGTTAAATCCAGCGCCGTCAAGCCAACTGCGAATCGTCTTGATTTTTACCATCCCTTTCGCAATCCTTCGCAGCCTCCCAAAGATAGAGGGAAGCCACCGTACCATATGGCGAGTACCTTTTCCTGTAAAACTCGAACTGTTCACGGGTCAGCCCGTTTAAGTCATAGACCTTCATCATGCCGCGCCTGATACCTAAATCCCCGAAACTTACCACGTCCATTCTTCCCATGGAGAAAATCAGCAGCATTTCTGCCGTCCACCTGCCGATTCCGGGAAGCTTGACAAGTTCCTGCACTACTTCCTCATCCGAAAGCCCTTTAAGGCTGCCCAGATTGATTTTCCCCTCAAAAACAGCGCCGGCTACCTGCTTAATATACCCGGCTTTCCGCTCTGATATGCCGCAGCTCCTAAGCCTTTCTGTATCCGCTCCGGCAACAAGGGCAGGGGTAACCTCCCCTAAAAGGGATGTAAGCTTTGCCATTATGGTATCGGCGGCTTTAGGGGATATCTGCTGGCCGATTATACTAAAAATAAGGGCGGTAAACAGGTCCGGGATTAACTCCCGCCGGATATATCCGTATCTCTCTATAACCTCTGCAAGCCTGCTGTCCCTGCTTTTAAGATAATTTATCTCTTTTTCCCCGTAACTAAAATACTTCTTATTAAAAGTTCCCATCATTCTCTCCAACCGATAAAACCAAGGATTCAAACAGCGTTAGCATTGAGTTTATCATCTTCAAAGAAGCTCTCATAGTCAGCGACAGCCTCCTGCTGCGACTTGTGGCACAAATCAACGAACAGGTCGATGTTATTTATCAGCGTGTCCACGACAACCCCGCAAACCTCGCCGGCTTCCACCAAAACCCTGAATATGCTCTTTACCTGCTCCCTGTCAACACCGCTTCTGTAAGGGCGGTGTTCGGTAACGGCGGTGAAAATATCCGCCACAGTCATAATCCTGGAGCCCAAAGGAATCTGGTCAGCCGTAAGGTGGAAGGGGTAGCCCTTGCCATTAAGCTTTTCGTGATGGAAGGAAGCCCACTGGTTGATGGTGGCGAAACCATCTATGCCGCTGAGCAGCTTGTAGGTGTAAAAAGTATGTTCACGTATCACATTGTATTCGCTGGCAGTAAGCTTACCCGGCTTTTCCAGAATGGAATTCTTAATAGCCAGCTTGCCTAGGTCATGAAAATACCCGGCAATAAGCATCATCTTGCACTCTTCCCCGGACATGCCCGAAAGCTCCGCCAGCTTTTCGGCGACACGGGCAACGCCTACCGAATGGGTGGCGGTAAAGCGGCTTCTGAAATCTATGACATGGGAGATAACTTTTGCAAGCTCCAAAACCTCGTCAAGGGAAAGTTCCCCAAGGTCAACTACTTCCTGGGGCAGGAAATTCATCGGCGACTTGTCGGTCATCTCCAGCCATATATACTCTTTCTTTGCAAGCTCGGCGAGGACTTCAATCAGCATGGGCGAATACAGCGAATTGGCGCTTTTATAAAAGTAGTCAATCATTTTTGAAGACCTGGATATTACGTTGATCGGGCTGCCAATGTATACGCTGACCCTGTCAGCCAAATGGAGTATATGGCTGTTCAGCGGTACCGGGTTGCCGCCAAATTCCCTGCCGCGCCCATAATCCCACGGAAGATGATGGTACCTGATTGCCTCCGCCATACCTGCAAAGGTGCTGCATTTTGAAAGCAGCTTTGCCCCGCGGAAGGCGTGGCTGTTCACGGTTATCGGCTCTTCTTCAAGCAGGGAAAGCCTTTCATCCACTGACAAGGCACCAATATCATGGACAAGCCCCTGCGTCATCACAGTCCGGCACTCCTGGACAGATAATCCAAGCTCGCTGGCAATGCGGTATGAAAGATATGCCACCTTATGGTGATGGCTGTTCAGTTCCGGGGAAATCAGGTCCACCGCGTCTGATATACCCAATAAAATCTGATATAATTTATACTTTTTCGAATATTTTAACATTTTGCTTCCTCAACCTTCCAAAATTCCTTCCCATCTGAAATGTCCCAATATCTCGTTCAGCAAAAGTGCATCTTCTTCCCTTTTCGGCCTTGGGCTTAAATGAAGTATATAGGGAATGCCGCTTTTTCCCCGTTTGTCGGAAACAATTGCAATATCCCCGTCAAACACAACGATATCCCCCGGCTGCCACTGCTCAATCTGATAAGGGTCCAGGGTAAGGGATTTGGCTTTCCTCTTAAAGAAAACCAGCAGATTCCTTACTCTCCTGAAATCAACATTTGGGTCGGGTTTGCCGTTCACAGCGGGATAAGCCCCCGGGTTTTCGGCTATGTCCTTGTCTATCATTTCCTTCAGCGGATAGCCAGCCCCCTCAAACGCCTTCCAGATTAAATCGGCGCCCATGCCCACCCCTTCGGGAGGGTAACCGCTGTCGTAAAACTCGAATTTATATTCAGGCTTTAAGCCCAGGTATTCCCTGGCGCTGAGCATTAAATCTGTATAATCGTCAATTCCGTCGTTATCGGCATCGTTTAAACTCTTAACAGTGTCAATCCCAAAATCTTTCGCAGAGTATATTTTGCGGGGCAGCAAATCAAAATAATACATCGGATACAAAACTGCACTGATAGCCGCCAATACAGCGGATATTATACAAACTGCTGCCAATATTTTTTTCAAAACACATCACCTGCCCGCCATGTAAATCATCAAATAACCATAATTCATCAAAAATTATCATAATTCACCATCAGCAACACGTTTGTAACGATTTAAATAGCTAAAACGCTCGTTTTATTTTACATTTTACAATATTTTTTGCGATTTGTGAACCTATAAACAAATAATAAAACCAGGATTTATTGGTAATAATAAAACAACCAAATTACGGAAGGTGCATTCTGATATGTTCAGATACATTTATAACAAACTCAAATACTCGGGATTTTTGAAAACCATGTCCAATGCCGGCGAACAGGAGCTTATTGAAAGCAAAGACGATATTGAGTTAAAAACCATTACCGGAAGCCTGCAATCCGACCTTGAGCTTATCAGAGAGGTAATGGGTACAAGCCCGGACATAAAAATCCACGAATTCCGTTATGGCGAAAACTGCGAATTCAAAGGCGCCATCATTTTTGTGGACGGCCTGGTCAGCAACGAAATAATTACCGACAGCATATTAAAACCATTAAAACTGTACAGGAATTTTAACAATTACCAGCAGGATTCAATCCAGCAAACCCTCGACACGGTAAAGCAGACCATCATCTGCGCCGGTGAAGTGACCGAAAAACACACCATCGGCGAGGTGGTGGAAAGCTGCCTGTCGGGCGATACCGTATTTATTTCCGACGGTTTTGACAAGGCGCTGGTAATAAGCACAAAAGGATGGGAAAAGCGCAGCATCAACGAGCCTCAGACCGAATCTGTGGTAAGAGGCCCCCGGGAAGGCTTTACCGAAAACTTCAGGACAAACACCGCACTCTTAAGGCGAAGGATAAAAAGCCCCAAACTGAGGTTGGACCACTTAACCATCGGAGAAAAAACAGTAACCAACGTATGCGTGGCATATATCGAAGGTGTTGCCGACCCGGGTATAGTTGAAACGGTAAAAGCAAGGCTGAAATCCATCAATACCGATTCAATCATTGATTCGGGGTATATTGAGCAGTTTATCGAGGACCACCCGTTTTCAATATTCCCGACAATAGGGTACAGCGAAAAGCCGGACGTTATAGCCGGAAGGATTCTGGAAGGAAGGGTTGCAATTATCTCGGACGGCTCCCCGTTTGTCCTTACCGTCCCAATGCTTTTTGTGGAGAGCTTCCAGTCCGCTGAGGACTACTACATCCGCCCGTTTTTCGCAAGCTTAATCCGGGTACTCAGATATGTGGCATTCTTCCTCACTGTAACTGCCCCTGCGATTTTTATCGCCCTAACCACCTTTCATCAGGAATTAATCCCCACTACCCTGCTGTTCACCATTTCCGCAGCCAGGGAGGGAACACCCTTCCCCGCGTTTTTAGAGGCATTCATCCTGGTCATGTCCTTTGAGATACTGCGGGAAGCGGGGGTACGGCTGCCAAGGCCTGTTGGACAGGCTATCAGCATAGTCGGGGCGCTGATAATGGGCGAAGCGGCGGTTGCGGCAGGCCTTGTAGGGGCGCCAATGGTAATCACCATAGCCCTGACGGCGGTGGCGGGCTTTGTAGTGCCGGAACAGATGGACTCCGCTGCGATAATGAGAATAATCCTGCTTTTACTGGCGTCAATTCTGGGAGCGCTGGGCATTGCCCTTGGGCTGCTGGGGATATTGAACCACATAGCTTCAATAAAATCCTTTGGCATACCCTACTGCACTTCATTGACATTCCACCACAATATGCAGGACAGCTATATCAGGATGCCTTTGTGGTCAATGTCAAAACGGCCCAAAGGGATTGCGAGCAAGGATATCACACGCACCAACATGGAAATCCCACCCTCACCCATATATGCCAATATTCCGGACAATAAGTAATCCCTACACTTTCAGGCATTGAAAGGATGGAAGCAAATGAAAAAAGCATTAAGGATAATAGCTGCCGCCATGCTAATCCTGTCGTCAGCACTTATTTCGGGCTGCTACGATATTGTCGAACTGGACACCATTTCAATCGTAACAGGATTAGGCATTGATAAGGCGGATGAAAATGGCAAAGTCCAACTCACCGTACAGGTTGGCAAGGCGGATGCTGTCGGAGGGGGCGGGCAGGAAGGCGGGGAAGCCAGCGAAAAGGCTTACCAGAACCTTGACTCAGTAGACCGCAACATTGTAGGGGCACTGGATAAACTTCTTCAGGACAACAGCAGGACCCTGTTCCTCCACCACAACCAGGTTGTGATATTCGGCGAATCCCATGCCAAAGAAGGCATATCCGACGATATAGACGCCCTGATGCGCGACCTTCACTCCCACCTTAATGTTTTTGTCCTTATTTCGGAAACAAATACAAGCGAAATATTCAATGTAGAAATGGAGCTTGAAAAAATTCCATCCGTGGGAATAACCCGTATGATGAGAAACAAAACCGAGATTTCCGAAGCCTTTAGGGTAAAGATGCTGGAGCTTATATCAAAGCTTTCCGACGACCCCTGCACAGCGGTTCTGCCCATTATAAAACAGGTTAAGGAGCAGGACACCACAAGGCTTTCAATACAGGGATTGGCGGTAATCAAGGATGGCAAAATGGTGGGAAAACTGACGGAAGACCAGGCAAAAGGGTATGCCTGGGCATTGGGGAAAATCAAAAGCGGCTATCTGCCAGTAAACACCGATAAAGGCACCGTCGAGCTGAGTATTAAGCCGCCCAGCCGCGAAATGAAGGTAAGCTTTGATAAAGAAGGAATCCCTAAAATAAAGATCGGCATAAAAGCAAGGTTTATTATAGGCCAGATCATAGGGTTTGACGGCCTTCAGCTCGAAGAAATTATTGAAATGATACAAAAAGAATCCGTAAATGCTGTGAAAGATATAATAATTTCCTGTTTCAAGGAAACCCAGAGGTTAAATGCCGATATTTTCAGGTTTGGATGTTATTTAAACAAACACCACAATAAAAAATGGAAGAAAATTAAGGATAAATGGGACCAGATTTACCCGAACCTCGAGCTTGAATTAACGGTGGAAACCCAAATTATCGATACGGGGAAAACCTCAAAATCTCCGAAAATGGTAGGAGGCAGATTAGCATGACAATTGAAAACTCAAGAATATCTGCCGGTCAGTTCATGTTTTCAATAGCCTGTTTCCTTCACTCCTCCTCCCTCCTTACCTCCTTCTTTGTTATAATAACCAGAAACGAATCATGGATGCCGTTTGTAGCTTCGATAATTATCTGCATCCCGCTGATAGTTTCATATGTCCTGCTTTCAAAATCATATCCGGGCATGAACTTGATCCAGATAAACGAGGCCGTATTCGGGCGCGTAGCGGGAAAAATAGTTTCGGCATTGTATGTCTGGTTTTTCTTCACCCTGACATCGCTGAACATTCGGGACCTTGGCACCTTTGTAAATAAAACCACCATGGTTAAAACGCCGATTTCAATTATCATTATACTGTTTTTGCTGCTTTGCGTATGGTCTTCATATTACGGGCTGGAAGTGGTCACCCGTTACAGCATTGTCTTCCTTATAATCTCCTGCGTGATTCTCTTTATATCAATAATCGCGGTTTATGATTTGATTGAACTGGATAATTTCCTGCCCATGTTCGATATGCCCTTGAACAACTATGTTCAGGTATCCCACATTGCCAGCACCATCCCCTTTGGCGAAACGGTAATCTTTTTAATGGTCACCCCGTATGTTGACAATGCCCCCAAAAATTTGATGCGCTATTTTCTGGGAGGTTTTTTGCTGGGCAGCATTCTTATCCTTATAGTAATACTCAGGGATATCTCTGTACTGGGTAACACAATACAATACTTCTCGCTGCCATCCTTCGAGGTTTTCCGCCTGGGAACGCTCTTCCAGACAATAAGCCATATGGAAATCATGTTTTCGATACTTTTAATAGTTTTGCTTTATTTTAAGATATCCGTCCTTTTTTACGTAACCATGCTGGCAATTGCGCAGCTATTAAACATCAGGTCATACCGCCCTATATTGCTTCCCTGCGCCGCCCTGGTGGTGGTTTATGCATTTACAGCCTTTAAAGACGTTATAACCCACACAAAAACCGCCCAGGAAACCACCCCGTTTTTCTGGACCTTATTCGAAATACTGCTGCCTGTTCTCACTCTGATTGTGTCTTTTGTTAAAAAGAAAGCCAAAAATAAGAACAACAGGAAGGCGGTATCAAAGTGATAGTTTTGATTATCCTCGCATTTATCATTATGCTGGCAATCAACCTTCCATCACTGATAAAGTCCCGGGATTACAAACTGATAATCATATATGGGTGTTTTTATACGGCTTCATTTGCCTTAAGCCTGCTGCTTGCAATGAATGTCAAGTTGCCAAGCATTCTCGAAATGGCCGACAGCTTATTCAAAACATTAAAACTCAGCTACTAAAAAATGTACTATCTTTGCATAAGGGCAAAGATAGTACATTTTCTCAATTTATGCAGTCCAAACTGCGGTCTGTTTCTCCGTCCTTCTGGTCCGCCGTCTTTATATCCCTGATTTCCAGCTGACAAAGCCTGTTGGTGACATCGCAAATCTCGCTGATGTAATCAATGGCAATTGATAAAAAAGTCTGTGCCTTTTCATAGGTCAAATCTGCGCTAATGGCTATGCCTTCATGGATATTTCTACTGCTGTATTGGTTGAACAAATACTCAATGACCGCTTTTACTTTTTCAGCAGTAGAATTTATACTGCAGATATTGTCCAATATCTCATGCGTAGTCATAGCCCTTTGTTCACACCTTTCCTTCTGGCAAAATTTTGAGATTCAAAATTTGAACAATATGCCAAATTTTACAGTTAATTCCTTGTATTCTATTGATAAATTTAACTTGAATGTTTATTGCAGATTTGCTAATATAATGTAAAATTACTTAATATTAATAGGTATAGTATATTGTACCCTATATATCCATCGGCAAAACAATAAATAATTTTAACATATACTGTTATTTTATGTCGATTTTGAACCAAGGAAGTGAGCGCATGGGGCCGGTTAGTGACGCACAGAAAAGGGCAACTGCCAAATATATAAGAACAAAGCTGGATGAAATAAAAATCCGGGTAAGCAAGGGGCAAAAGAACCTGATTAAAGAACACGCCAATAAGCAGGGAGAGAGCTTAAACAAATTCATAATAAGGGCAATTTACGAAACAATGGAGAGAGACAACCTGAAAACGCAAAAAAAGCGGGAGGGTTGACCCCCCGGCTCTACTTAAACAGTTTTCTGAAGAAATTGGCTATTTCTTCGAAAATTTCAACCACTTTTAGCCTGAATTCGTATTTCTGAGGTTTGGTAACGATCTTTTCCTGTCCCGGCTCAAGGACATCCGAAAGTTCAGAAGCATCTGTTGCAGCGGACACACACATGGGAGGGAATACAACACACCACCAGTTCTGGCCCTTGCCCTCGCCTATAGTTACCCTCAGGGCGTCATATACACCGGCGGGCAGGGTTACGGTATCATAGCGGCGGGTTGTAAAATACATATCCACCAGTTCTGCTTTCACCCTGTATGTGTATCCCTCGTCATAAACACACTGCTGCGCCGCTGCCTCAATACTGTCAAGGCTCTCTTCGGCAAGTTTCAGCGCCTCGCTTTCATTTCTGGCTGTATCAAACAACCCGGCGGCAACCTCTACCACCCTGTCCCTGACTTTCAGCTTTAGTTCCTGATCCTCTTTTGAATCAGAATTAGCCAGGACATGGAGCCTAAGTACCCGCTGGCGTATTTCATTGCACTCTCCCGAAAACCCGCAAATTGATACCATCAGGGAAAGTATCAGCGCCGCGGCAATCGAGCGGATAAGTTTGTCCGCAACCGATCTGGTTTTATAATTCGTTTTATTGCCTGTATAATTTACAAAATCAAAATTCAAACCATCCAAAGTTATTCCGCCCTTTCCGTTATCTGCTAATAGGAGTTTGGGCAGAACTTTTTAGTTTATTCAAAATAATAAAAATTATACATAAAAAACTTCAAGGCATGTAAAATTAACGCATGCCTTGAAGTTTTTCTATCCTCGCCCCTTCAGGATCCGGGCGGCAAATGAAAACATCAGAGTATAATCCATCAAGCTCCGCTGCACAGCTTTGGGCAACCTTTTCAGAATCAAAAATTCCGAACACTGCAGAGCCGCTGCCGGTCATCTGGCAACCAAGGCAACGGTACTTATTCATTATGCCTTTAATCCTGTCGACTTCTGGAATCCCTAAAACATCTTCAAACTGATTAAACATCCCACGGGCTATGGAGTGCAAATCCCCGGTTCGCATCGCATCCTCAATACTGCGGCTGTAAACAGCAGCGACTGCGCCGTCAATCAGCCTGTATGCCTCGGCGGTGGAAACGCTGATTTCCGGTTTGGCAATAACTATAAAACAATCCGGCATTGAAGGAAGCATCTCAAGCTCGGTGCCGGTGCCGGTACCGAGGGCGGCGCCCCCGGTTATGCAAAAGGGCACATCAGCCCCAACCTTTCCGCCTATTTTGGATAATCCGCCGGTGTCAAGGCCGGTGCCAAACAGCACGTTCAAGCCCACCAACACCGCCGCGGCGTCAGCGCTTCCCCCGGCAAGCCCCGCTCCAACAGGGATGTTTTTTGTAATCTCAATATCAATCCCCGGCATTTTCAACCCGGTATATTCAAAAAAGGCAAGAGCCGCCTTATAGGCGGTGTTATTTTTATCCAAAGGGATTCCAGGGCGGGAAACCACAAGGTTTATGCCGTGGTTGCGGCTTTTTTTAAGCCTTACAACCTCCCTGATGCTTACCGCCTGCATTACAGTACGCACCAGGTGGTACGCGCTGTCTCTCCGCCCTGTGACCTCGAAAGACAGGTTTATCTTGGCAGGAGCGCTGGAAACGACCATTTTTTCCCCCACTTCAATCAATTTTTTTCCAGTAACTATTCCTGCTTTGCCGCACAGGCGCCTTTCCGGAAGTTATTTACAAAATCCTCAATGCGGTCCATAGCTTCGGTAATATGTTTCAGCGAATAGCAATAGGATATGCGCACAAACCCTTCCCCGCTGTCCCCAAAGGCGGTTCCGGGAACCACCGCAACGGATTTTTCCCTAAGCAGCCTGTGGCAGAAATCCTCAGAGGACAGGCCGGTAATTTCGATAGAAGGGAAAACATAAAAAGCCCCTTCCGGCTCAAAGCACTTAAGCCCCATTTTGCACAGCCTGTCGACGATATACCGGCGCCGGATATCGTATTCCGCCCGCATGTATTCAACATCCCCATCCCCGTTTTCCATGGCTTCTATAGCAGCGTACTGGGCGGTGGTTGGGGCGCACATCAGGGCATATTGATGGAGTTTTACCACCTGTTTCATAAGCTCCTTAGGCCCGCAGGCATATCCAAGCCTCCAGCCCGTCATGGCAAAGGCCTTGGAAAAACCGCTTATCAGCATTGTCCTCTCCTGCATGCCGTCAATGGAGGCAATGCTCACATGGGGCTGCCCGCCATAAGTCAGCTCGCCATATATTTCATCAGATATGACAAATATATCTGTTTCCCTCAGCACCTCGGCGATTCTCACAAGGTGTTCCCTCCTCATCACCCCGCCGGTGGGGTTGTTGGGATAGGGGAGAATCAGCACCTTTGTTTTTGGAGTGATTGCGTTTTTCAGCGCTTCTGGGGTCAGCCTGAAGGAATCCTCCGCCTTTGTTACAATCGGGACCGGGATTCCGCCAGCCATCAGGGTAAGGGGGCTGTAACATACAAAGCTCGGTTCGGGAATCAAAACCTCGTCGCCGGGCTCCACAAGGGTACGCAGCCCCAAATCAATGGCTTCGCTGCCACCGACGGTTACAAGTATTTCGGTTTTTGGGTCGTAACTTAGCCCCTTGTGCCTTTCGGTGTATTTCGCTATGCTTTCCCGCAGCCTTATCAGCCCGGAATTGGGCGTATACCATGTTTTGCCCTTTTGAAGGGACTTGATACCCTCTTCCCTGATATGCCACGGAGTTGAAAAATCAGGCTCGCCTATGGAAAGCGAAATTACATCATCCATTTCAGCGGCAATATCAAAAAAACGGCGGATACCCGAGGGTTTAAGGTTTTCCAGCGTCTTATTAATCCGGATTTGGTAGCTCATTTAATTACAGTACCCCTCTTTCATCCTTTTCCTCACCCCTGAGAATAATACCGCTTTCCTTATAGCGCTGCAAAACAAAATGGGTGGCGGTAGAAATCACCGAATCAAGAGTGGATAAACGCTTGGCTACAAACATGGCGATATCCTTGAAGGTCCTGCCGCTGACAATAACGGCAAGGTCATACCCCCCGGACATGAGATATACGCTTTCAACCTCGTTAAACCGCATGATGGTTTCGGCAATGCTGTCAAACCCGAAATCCCTTTTGGGAGTCACCCTCAGCTCAATAAGGGCAGTGACATAAGGGCGGTCGGTTTTTTCCCAGTCAACAACTGCTTTATACCCGCGGATAACGCCCTCCCGCTCCCATTTGGCAATCTGGTCGGCAACATCTTTTTCTGAGCGCCCCAGCATAACGCCAAGCTGCTGATTTGTAAGCCTTGGATTGCTGTCCAATAACTCAAGCAGTTTATCCATCCTTAAATCACCTTTCTAAAACTGTTTTTAAAATTATACACGACTTAACCGCCTATTACAATCAGAATAATAAATAATATAAATTATAATATGGGAACCATTTTGGGATGCCCGTTTTTGAATGTGGCGATATACCTGAAGCCTGCGCTGTAAGCGATATTGATGCCGTCCCGGATATTCTTCCCCACATCGCAAGGTTTATGGGCGTCGGAGCCCACAGTTACCATTTCGCCCCCAAGCTCCCTGAAACGCCTGATTAAAAATTCATCCGGCATTGTTTTGCCTAATGCCTGCCGAAGCCCCGAGGTGTTGATTTCAAGGGCTATGCCCTTTACCGCCAACAGCCTCAGTATTTCGTCAATCACATCCCGCCAGTATCCGTAATCTTCAGGGTACCTGCCCTTTGGTATATACCTGAAGGGATATGTCAGGTGGGCAAGGGAATTGAATTTGCCCCATTTGACCATCTCCAGCTGTTCGGCAAAATATCTGTCCATCAGGCTTCGGATATCCACGCTGGTAAAATCGTAATGGTAAAAGTCCCTGTCATCTTTTAAATTGTGCAGGGAGCCCAGCACAAAATCAAAATCGTAATTTTTCAAAAGCTGCTCGGCGGTATTAAGGTCATGTATAGGCTCACCAAGTTCAATGCCTTTGAGCACCTCTATCCTTCCCCTGAAAGCCGCCTGCATTTCCCCTGCCTGTTTATAAGATTCGTCGATGGTTTTATCATACCCGTCCTGAATAAAAGCCGGGATTTCCACATGGTCGGTAATTGCAAGCTGCAAAATCCCCGCTTTTTCCGCCGCATTGCAGATTTCCAGCATATCAGCATCAGAATCGGGGGAAAATCCGGTATGGGTGTGGTAATCCACCAGTAATTTAAACTCCATTTACGCCAACCTTCCAGCTCGCTAGAATTAATTAAGCCATATTATATCACAATCATCGCCGCTTGGCTATTATTACAAAAATATTTTGATAAAGATATTGAAACTGCCGGGGGAACCTTTGAATTTCCGTTGCATTTCTCAGGATTTGTGTTAGAATATAATTTATGTTAAAATGTAAGCTTAGATAACAAGCAAGTTTATACTGTCTGTATTTTTTTAGGAGGATTTACGGTATGCGAGCAGTGGTAACAGTAATCGGCAAGGACACGGTGGGGATTCTGGCAAAGGTATCCGCCGCCTGTGCTAAATATAACAACAATATTCTTGAAGTGACCCAGTCAATTCTGCAGGATTTGTTTGTTATGATAATGATGATAGATATATCAAACTGCACCATCCCCTTCACCGAATTTGCGGACGAAATGGCAGCCCTCGGCGAAGAAATGGGTTTGCAGGTCCGGGCAATGCATGAGGACATATTCAACTCAATGCACAGGATTTAGCCTTTTAAATTTCACTTTCAGGCTCGAAAGGAATGGAACTGTGATTAACACCAAAGATATACTCGAAACCATACGGATGATACAGGATGAAAACCTGGACATACGCACCATAACAATGGGAATCTCGCTGCTGGACTGCTGCGACAGCGACATTGGCCGCGCCTGCAATAAGATTTACGACAAAATCACGGCATATGCCAAAAACCTGGTCAAAACAGGCGAGGATATAGAGAAGGAATACGGCATCCCAATCATAAACAAGAGGATTGCGGTAACCCCGATAGCCATGGTCCTTGCTGCCTGCGAGAAAAAGGACCCGGTGCGTTTTGCCATAACCCTTGAAAAGGCTGCACAGGCCTGCGGCGTAAACTTTGTAGGGGGATATTCGGCGCTGGTTCACAAGGGTTTTTCCCCAGGGGACAGGGAACTTATTGAGAGCATACCCGAAGCCCTCTCCGTTACCGACCATGTTTGTTCCTCAGTCAATGTGGGTTCCACCAAATCAGGGATTAACATGGACGCCGTTGCCCTTATGGGGCAGATAATCCGCAAAACGGCAGAGCTTACCGCCGACAGGGACTGCATAGGCTGCGCGAAACTGGTGGTATTATGCAACGCACCTGAGGATAACCCCTTTATGGCAGGTGCATTCCACGGTGCCGGCGAACCGGATTGCGTAATCAATGTGGGTGTCTCCGGCCCCGGAGTTGTACGCGCCGCCCTTGCCAAAGCCGGGGATTGCGATTTGACCCAGGTTGCGGATATTATCAAGAAAACCGCATTTAAAATAACCCGCATGGGCCAGCTGGTTGCCAGGGAAGCCTCCAGGCGCTTGGGAGTGCCCTTTGGAATAGTAGATTTGTCCCTAGCCCCCACTCCGGCAGTTGGGGATTCGGTTGCCCATATCCTTGAGGAAATGGGCCTTGAATGCTGCGGCGCCCACGGCACCACAGCTGCCCTCGCACTTCTCAACGATGCAGTTAAAAAAGGCGGGGTTATGGCATCCTCCCATGTAGGCGGATTATCCGGAGCTTTCATCCCGGTAACCGAGGACGCAGGCATGATAGAGGCCGCCCGCAAAGGCTGCCTGAGGATAGAAAAGCTGGAAGCCATGACAGCAGTATGTTCTGTTGGGCTTGACATGATTAACATCCCGGGCGACACCCCCGCCGAGGTTATCGCCGCCATAATTGCGGACGAAGCCGCCATCGGCATGGTCAACTCCAAAACCACGGCAGTGCGCCTGATTCCCGCCATTGGGAAAAAGGTCGGGGAAGAACTGTCCTTCGGTGGCCTTCTCGGAGGCGGCCCGGTAATGCCCCTTAACACATGGTCACCTGCCCGGTTTATAGCCCGGGGAGGCAGGATTCCCGCCCCGATGCAGAGCCTCAAAAACTAATAAGGGTTTTAATTATGGATATAGATTAGACGGTTATCCGCCTATCTATATCCTTTTTTTGTTTTGATTTCGGGGGTTATTATGGATGGCAGATAATTTATTAAAAGAGTATAAAAAAAAAATTAATATTTAGTTAATATTCTATTGCGTTTATTTACAAAGTTTGGTACTATTTAGTAAAAACACCCCATATATATTGTAGTACTGGATGCGAGGAAGGATAATTGATGGAGAATTGCAGCCCCAAAATACCGGTTGAGGCTAAGTTCAACCAAACGCCATTCAATATACAGGGTACATATACTCAAGACAAGCCTTCAAACAGCTCAACCAGTTTTCTTTCTTTCCCAAGCATTAACCCTCTAAAACCATACAAACACCCTCAACACCCCAGCATAGTTTCAGCAAGCAATCCCGAGCCGAGAATTTCATCAGCGGCTTTTGCCATTTCAATAATTGCCCTTGTTCTTTACTGGAATCCGGTTATAAGCATTATACTTGCAATAGTATCAATCATATTAGGCATCATAGGAAAAGCAAAAGGCAGCTCAGTTGCGTTGGCTACGATTATGATTGGCACTGCTGCCTTCCTGATTCGTTTTATTACCTGATCTGCCAAGTGTAAACTCTGCTAATTGCCGGGTTTCGCCACACAATATTACCTGCTTAATACTGGCTTTTAGGAGGATATTTATGAATAATTTTGGCGACATCAATTTTAATTCCGAAAACACCGGCCGGAATACTCAAAACCCGGAACCTGATAGCCCGGCTGACAATAAAAAAGGCTGGTTTGGCGAAACTCCGGAAGTAAATACAGCGGAAAATATAAGCCCGCCACCACCCCCTCCATACCAGCAGCATAATCAGAATTTCAATCAGCCTTATTGGAATCGATTCGCTGCGCAAAACGGGTTTAACAACCCCGGAGGGCAACAGTTTGGCGGTTATCCGGGCGGTGCTTACCAGCCCGGGCCTTACCCAAACGGCGTATATAACCAGGGGGCTTTCAATCATCCTGCCCCACCGCCAGTTGCCAAACCGAAGCGTGACACAGGCTTATCCTATGCTTCCTTTGGCATTTCGATTGCCTCGATTGTTTTAATCTGGGTTCCTGCCCTAAACCTGATTCTTGCCTTAACAGCTTTAATCCTGGGTATTGTGTCACTTGTCAAGGGATGCGGAGGTTTCGGTATTGCAGGCGTGGTTATAAGCTCGGTGGCTCTTTTTGCCTCGATAATATATTCATTATTATTCTTGTCCCTTTGGTCTCTTCGCATTTCTAAACCCAGCTTAGAATACGACTTTGATATTGGATGGATGATGGCCCTTTTGCCTTCAATCTTTAAATAACCCTTTTGTTTGTTAATAATGCTAAAAAACGGGACTTCCTTTTGGGTTGTCCCGTTTTTTGTATTTTTGTGCTTTAACCTCTTTTTCGTCAGAATCACCCTGCTTACACCGTTATAATATAAGAGTGTGGACTTGTAATCCGGCAAAGCGGGGGTGACAAAAGATGCCGGTAATTTATCTGGATGTTTTGCTGGCCCTGAACCTGTTCATTGACTTTCTCCTGTTATCCGCCGTGGTGAGGATTCTAAGGCTGCCCTGCAAACGGTTCAGGCTGGTGCTGGGAGCTGTTGCCGGCAGCATATTTTCCGCCGCCCTGTTTTTACCTCCCCTGCCCGCCGCCGTTTCCATGCTGATTAAAATTGCAAGCGCATGCGTCATAGTTAAAATCGCTTTCAAATGGCAAAGCCCTATCCTTTACATAAAACAAGTGGCTGTATTCCTGATTTCATCAGCTTTATTCGGGGGCTTAGCTTTCGCCATCTGGTTTTTCGCCGCCCCCTCGGGTTTTTATGTGGTGAACGGAGTTGTATATTACAACGTTTCCCCGCTTATGCTGACTGTGCTTACCGTCGCAAGCTATCTGATAATCAGCCTGTATGACAGGCTCACTCATAAAAGGATGGCCTTGGGGCAGGAATACACGCTTACCATCGACTGCGGCTGTGGGCCCCTTGAATTGCGTGCCCTTTACGACACAGGCCACCATGTAACCGACGTTTTTTCCGGGAAACCGGTGGCTGTCGTACGTTTTGGCGCAATCGAGCGAAACCTGCCCGAAAATTTGCGGGAATCGGTTTTGCCCTTGCTTGATTTTGGAAAAGCCTCCCAGAAAGGCGAAAACTACGCCACAGCAGCCGGCACCAGGCTTCGGATGATTCCCTTAAAAACCGTAAGCGGGACAGGGTTGCTTCCTGCCTTTTGCCCGGCACAGATGGTTTTATCCTCCTCCAGCGGCAAGTCAGCGGACATAACAGGCTGCTTTATTGCCGTATGCCAGATACTGGGGCGCGGGGAATATGACGCAATAATTGGGACAGATATGATTACTCTATTGGAAGGGAGCAGCATTAAATGCAGCAGGCAATATCAGAACTGATACAACGGATACGGCTTCTTTGGTTTAAGCTGCTTAAATCGCTGGCGGACGAAGGCCATTACATAAACGGGGCGGATACTCTGCCTCCCCCTTTAACCGCAGAAGAAGAGGCTGTGATATTTGGAAAAATCGAAAAAGGGGATACCACTGCAAGGAATAAGCTGATTACCCATAATCTGCGGCTTGTGGTTTATATTGCGCGAAAATTTGAAAATTCCGGGGTGGGAATCGAGGATTTGATTTCGATTGGCACTATCGGGTTGATAAAAGCCGTTAACACCTTCTGCCCATCACGGAATATTAAACTTGCCACATACTCCTCCAGATGCATTGAAAACGAAATACTGATGTATCTTAGGAAAAACGCACCGCTGAAAAACGAGATGTCAATTGACGAGCCCCTTAATGTGGACTGGGATGGCAACGAGCTGCTGCTGTCGGATATCCTTGGCAGCGACCCGGACATAGTCAACCGCAATATAGAGCAGGAGGCGGAAAAAACACTTTTGCACGAGTGCATTTCCCAGCTTAACGAAAGGGAGCGGTTTATCATGTGCCTTCGGTTCGGCATGAACGGCAACAAAGAGCACACCCAGAAGGAAGTTGCAGATTTATTAGGAATTTCCCAGTCGTATATTTCAAGGCTTGAGAAAAAGATAATCAAACGGCTTAAAAAAGACTTGGAAAGGGCATGTTAGGCTTATGCCCTGCAAGCGGGCAAAAAAGGATTTGCCCGCTTTTTTAAATTTTCTGTGGAAATATTCCCAAATTTAGTATATACTTTGATTATCACACTTTCCCCGGCTACTTATAAACCTGATGGAAGGTAAACCGCTATGAGTTACTTTATTTCCTTTCTCGAAGGGATTATTACTTTTATCTCGCCATGCCTGCTTCCTATGCTGCCAATATACGTTTCCTATTTTGCAGGCACAAAGAATGAAAAAAGGCCGAAAGCTGCGGCTTTAAATGCCTCCGGTTTTATCCTGGGGTTTACCCTGATTTTTATGTTCCTTGGGCTCTTTGCCGGGACAGCGGGCAGGCTCTTAAAAGAGCACCAAACGGCGGTAAATATTGTTTCCGGATTACTGATGATACTGTTCGGGCTAAATTTTATGGATGTTATAAAATTACCCCTTATCAACACCAGCCGGAAGTTTAAAGTAAATCTTGGCAATCTGGGTTTTGTGTCATCCATGCTGTTCGGCATGATATTCGCTGTCAGCTGGACGCCCTGTGTCGGCACCTTCTTAGGCTCGGCATTGCTGCTGGCAGCATCAGGCGGCGGCAGCGCAAAAGGGGGTTTAATGCTGCTTTGCTTTTCCCTGGGGCTTGGGATTCCTTTCTTTGTAAGCGCAATGTTGATTGACCGCCTTAAAGCCGCATTCGATTTTATCAAACGCCACTACAAGGTTATCAATTTAATTTCCGGCGGGCTGCTGGTTTTGGTAGGTATCATGATGGCAACAGGAATGATGGGATATTTCCTTTCATTTTTGACTTTTTAGGAGGGTGAATGTGAATAACAAATTTAAAATAATTCTGGGTATTGCATTGTTTGCATGTTTTTTGGTTTTAGCTGCGGTATCTTATTCCGCCCTGTCACAAAAATACAGGCCTGAAACCGGAATGGACAGCGGTTCACAACGCGAGGGCAGTTCAGAATCGGAGCAGGAAAAATACCAGGCTCCTGACTTTACGGTTTTCGACGCCGATGGAAACCCTGTAAAACTTTCAGATTTTAAGGGCAAACCTGTGGTGCTTAATTTTTGGGCTTCCTGGTGCGGCCCCTGCCAGAGGGAAATGCCGCATTTCAATAAAGCCTACGCAAAATATAAGGATGAAATTGTTTTTATGATGGTTGACCTTGTGGACGGCCAAAGGGAAACCCAGTCAAAGGGCAGCAGCTTTATCAAAAATCAGGGGTATGATTTTCCGGTGTATTTTGACATCGAGGAAGATGCCGCATATACCTATGGGATTACCTCCATTCCAATGACACTGTTTATCGACAGGGATGGGTATATTAAAACTGGCTACGCAGGCGCAATTGACGAGGAAACCCTTCAGGCTGCAATAGAACTTATAGACCAGTAAAAAAAGCCGGCTTACGCCGGCTCACACTAATTATGGCCTTTGTTTTTAATGCCCGAAACACAACCCCAAGCCCCTCAGTGGGCTTGGGGTTGTGTCAATAACAAAATCCTTTCCCGGCACGTACCCTCGTTAACCGAGGGCACGTGAAAGGGGCTTATGAGAGGGTTACGGCAAGATTACGACCTGCGGCATTTTATCAGGTGTTGCCGAGGTTATATTTCCTACTCTGTTTAAATAATCCAACATGGCCTGTCTGGCTGTTTCGTTTTTAACATAAATTGTCAGCTGGTTGCCGCCATTTGCTGGACGGGAGGCGTGCAGGAATACGCTTGTTCCGAGGGTGGGCAGCGTATCCCCAAGGAATGTTACGCTTGTCAGATGATAGGTTACGCCCAGCCGCTCAAAGGCAATAAACTGATTGCCACAGGTTGTTACCGAAGCCGGTATTACCAGCGAGGTAAGCGACTCGCAGCTCTTAAACGCGTTCCTGCCGATGGAGGTAACGTCGCCAGCAAAGGTTACACCGCTGAGCTTGTAGCAGCCTTCAAACAGATGTTCCTCGATCACCGTAACACCTGCAGGTATCACCAAGCTGCTGGTCAGATTCTCGCAGGACGAGAACGCAGCCGGCCCGATATAAGTCAGGGAGGATGGCAACTCTAGGGTTTCCAGGCCATAGCATCTGCGGAAAGCACGATTGCCGATTGTTTTAAGGTTCGACATCTCGCCGAGGTTGATAGTCTTCAGGTTCACGCATTCATTGAATGCATAATCGCCTATCTTTTCAAGGGAAACGGGCAGAATGACCTCAGTCAGGGTATCATTATAAGAAAAGGCAGAGTCGTATATCTCTTTTACGCCAGGGCGCACTGTATAGGAGGTCACGGTGTCAGGCATCTCACGGGCGGACAGCAGAATAGTGCCTTTTTCGCCATATATAACTCCGTATTCGTCAGTCTCAGTCTGCATGGGATCGAATGTTACACTGAACGGACTGAAGGAATCTGAATAAATGGTAAGATAACCAGTTGCCGGATTGTATACAAAGTCGGAACCTTCAATCAGCGGCGTAGAGCCGTGGGTAACCTTAACATTCGTAAGATAACGGCCCACACTAAGTCTCACTGTCACTTTCTGTCCGGAGATAATTGCCACATCAGCACCATCCTGGTCTTTCAAGCTGATGTCATAGGTGACGCCCTTTTCACTGTATTCCACTGTGGATATAATCAGGCTGATCTCGGTAACACCGGCACTCAGCGCAGCCTGGGGAATAATCGCCTGGCTGCCGGACTCCGCATGGGTAACCGTTGTGTCTCCGGAGGAAGCCCTTGGAGCAGTGGCTTTAAAGTTCAGCTTGATGGGCAGCACGGGCAGCACGGCACCGGAATCATAGTCGTTGCCGAAGCTGTCGGATTCTTCCGTCTTTTGGGCTGCGTAAACAGTTATGCCGAGATTTATTTCAGGAGGAGTTGTGCCGGTTTTGTAGTTGGCTTCGTTACCAACCGTCTCAGGCACATACACCACAAGGGTGACATACTGAGGCGCTCCGCCGCTTAATATTGAACCTGTCTGAGTCAGGTCTATCTGATTCAGTTTCATATCTGTACCGGCAAGCTCTCTTGCAGCATTACGGTCAGCAGGGGTGGAATCGATTGTAGAGGGTTCTGTTGTTTTGAACACAAGATAATCGGACAACAAGAACTCTTCATCATATACATTGATTCCGCCTGTTTCATTAACCGGGCTGACCAGAACCCTGTAATTGAAAGCGAGTGTGCCCTTGTTTTCAATCTTCAGGGTTACATACTCGGTGTGACCGGGTTCCCAAAGATTCGAGGAGAACAGGGATGTGGACTCCTGAATGGGTACCCAATCATCTCCGACTTTGGAACTGACCTCAATATCGAGATTTCCGGCTATGATTTTGTTGACGCCGGAGGACGCCGTGTCTGTGAACCATGCAAACGTGGTGCCGATAAGCAACGCCACGCAGAGCAGCAATGATGTCAGGTTCAAAAACAACGACTTTTTAACTGCGCTCTTTTTCATAATCCAACCTCCATATTTTAGAAAAATTACCATTTTCTAGATAATATTATCCTGTTTTTTCCAATTAGTCAATACTTAAAATTATAAAGTTTAAGTTTATAATGAAAAAAATCCCCCGGAAAAGTCAGCATTTATGCCACTTTTCAGGGGAGATTTTATAAAGCTGAAATTTGCGCCGCGGGCGATAATACAAAACACACCCTCAACTGCCGGCTGTTATTGTATGTACTCAATTAGTAATAACGCCTTCTCCTGCGGAACAGCTCGGAAATAAGAAGAATCCCGATTAAATCCCTAAGGAGCCCTCTTCTCCTGTAATTACTGCCGTAAATCCCGTTTATAACATCCACAATCTCCGAGTCCTTGTTGGTTTTCTCATACTCCCTTGCGTACTCCGCAATATCCGGGTGCATCCTGCATACATCATTGTAGATTACCTCGGTCATGTGGTCGATAATTTCCTGGGGCGGGATGTCAATCCCCATGGCTTCTATCTGGTCACAGCAGACCATTACAAAGGGCTGAATTTTATAGAATATTTCAGGATATATAACCCTGTTGTTGATTAAGTCACTCAGCTCCCGGCTGCCGTACTGGGGGTTATACTGCTGCCATTGCTGGTTGTTTTGTTCCTCGTTATACATCGGTTTGCCTCCTTAATATAAACTATGATTTAAAACAGTATCGTTATAAAATATGAGATTCTAAAAAACCTTGTGAAAATAAAACGCAAAAAGGGAGCAAACCTTTGCGGTTTGCTCCCTTGTATTATTATTTATTATCTGCGGTGATGGTTGTCGTGGTTATTGTTATTGCGCTCCCTGCGCTGGAAGCGGGGGTTGCCGGAAGGCTCAGGTTCGGGGGTAATCCCCTCAACCTCAATCAGCGCATCCTTGCGGGACAGGTTGATTCTTCCCTGGTCGTCAATATCCGTAACCTTAACGATTACCTCGTCACCAACCGAAACAATATCCTCAACCTTGTCGGTGCGCTTTACATCCAGCTTGCTGATATGCACAAGCCCTTCCTTGCCCGGCGCAATCTCAACAAATGCGCCGAAGTTCATCAAACGGGTTACCTTGCCCTTGTATATGGCGCCCACCTCAGGGTCCTTTGCAATGGTTTCAACAATCGACAAAGCACGGGCTGCGTCTTTCGCGTTGAGGGCGGAGATAAATACGCTGCCATCCTCTTCAATGTCGATGGTGCAGTTGCATTCCTGCTGAATCTTCTGGATTACAGAACCGCCCTTGCCGATAACCTCACGGATTTTTTCCACATCAATCTTGGTGCTGAGCATCTTGGGCGCATAGGGCGAAAGCTCTGGGCGCGGAGCAGGGATTGCCTTAAGGATTATCTCATCAAGAATATAGCAACGGGCTTTATAGGTTTTCTCAAGGGCTTCCCAGATGATTTCAGGGGTTAAGCCATGCACCTTCAAATCCATCTGGATTGCGGTAATTCCCTTGTGGGTGCCGCCAACCTTGAAGTCCATATCACCGAAGAAGTCCTCAACGCCTTGGATGTCAACCATGGTTATAAAGCGGTCGCCTTCGGTTACAAGTCCGCAGGAAATGCCGGCTACCGGTGCCTTAATCGGTACGCCTGCGTCCATAAGGGCAAGGGTTGAGCCGCAGATTGCGCCCTGGGAAGTGGAACCGTTGGAGGACAACACCTCAGACACAAGCCTGATGGTATAGGGGAACTCTTCAATCGGAGGAATTACAGGCACCAGCGCCCTTTCTGCCAAAGCGCCGTGGCCAATCTCACGCCGTCCGGGGCCTCTGGAAGGCTTGGCCTCACCTACAGAATAGGACGGGAAATTGTAATGATGGATATAACGCTTGCTTTCCTCATCGTCAAGCCCGTCGAGCAGCTGGGCATCCCTGCTGGAACCCAGGGTTGCGACGGTAAGGACCTGCGTCTGCCCCCTGGTAAACAGGCCGGAACCGTGGGTTCTGGGAAGGATACCGACTTCGGCGGCAAGGGGGCGGATTTCGTCCAGCCCGCGCCCGTCAACACGCTTACCCTCATCCAGCAGCCAGCGGCGCACAATGAATTTCTGAATGCTGTACAGGCAGTCATCAATTTTAGCGGCAAGCTCGGGGTACTCGGGGTCAAATTTCTCGTGGACTTCGTTGTAGGCCACAAGCATCCGCTCATCCCTTATGCGCTTGTCGTCAGTGTCAAGGGCGTATTTCAGCTTTTCAAGGGCAAATTCCTTGATTGCCTCATACATTTCCGGATCCGGAGCGTTGGATTCAAACTCAAACTTCGGCTTTCCTATTTCGGCCTGAATCTCCTTAATAAACTTCACAATCTCCTGGTTTGCCGCATGCCCGGCCATGATGCCCTTAAACATGGTCTGGTTGTCAATTTCGTTGGCGCCGGCTTCAATCATGGCAACAAGATCCTCAGTGGAAGCCACTGTCACATGCATTTCGGATTTTGCCGCCTGCTCTGCGGTGGGGTTTATTACATACTCCCCGTCCACAAGGCCAACAACAACGCCGGAAATCGGCCCATCCCACGGAATGTCGGAAATGGAGATTGCGATTGACGCGCCGATCATGGCGGTGGTTTCGGGCTGGCAGTCAGGGTCAACGCTCAATACAGTGCAAACGATGGAAACATCGTTTCGCATGTCTTTCGGGAAAAGCGGGCGGATAGGCCTGTCAATCACGCGGGCGGAAAGGATAGCCTTTTCGCTGGGGCGTCCTTCCCTGCGCTGGAAGGAGCCGGGGATTTTGCCCACAGCATAAAGCTTTTCCTCGTAATCCACCGACAGCGGGAAAAAGTCAATGCCCTCCCTGGGCTTTTCCGAAGCTGTAGCAGTGCACAATACAACAGTATCGCCATACCTGATAAGGCAGGAGCCATTGGCAAGCTGGGCAACCTTTCCGGTTTCTACCACCAGGGGCCTGCCAGCCAGGGTTGTCTTGAACACCTTGTAGTTTTCAAACATCAAATTTTCCTCCGTTCGAATTCAATTTTTCCAAGAATACAACACACAAGAAGAAAACCGGGAAAACCATCTTCAAGTTTTCTGGAAAACGGAACTTAAACGGAGTTTAACAATAAAACCGCAGCTCACCATTATGCAAAAGTTACATCCCGATTATATTCAAAGCGTTTTGCTGTTGAGCTGTCGTTTCACTGCTAAACCCGTCGTCCGTTCCGTTTTCAGGTCAAATAATCATTAAGGCAGGGGGTTGATACACCGCCTGCCTCAGCGTCGCATTATTTACGGATGCCAAGCTTTTCACAAATGGCGCGGTATCGCATAATATCTTTTTTCATCAGATAGTTAAGCAGATTACGACGATGACCAACCATTTTAAGCAGCCCGCGACGAGAATGATGATCCTTTTTGTGAACCTTGAGATGCTCATTCAGATCGTTGATTCTCTTGGTGAGAACAGCAATCTGAACCTCCGGTGACCCGGTATCATTCTCATGCATTGCATATTCCTTGATAATAGCAGTTTTTTCTTCCGGCAACACAATTATTCACCCCTTTTATAAAAAATATTCCAAAAACCCAGCGCAGGGAACGGATGATCTCCCAAAATGCGGGCATACTCCTCCGGCCGGGAATCGGAAGCCAGGCTCCGCAGCATTATGGCTGCGATGCCGCTATTTGAACCATAATATTCTAGCATAGTTTGGCGGCAATGTAAACCCCTTTTTACTCAATTATGCCTATTAAAATTATATAAATTATAAAGGAAAAATTATACGTTGTTTTGAGTAAGTTTTCATCATTATATATTAAAATTGTATATTAAGTGACATAAATAACCCATAAATTTTGCCTGTATTTCTACTTGCATTGTTGGCCTGCAGCTTGTATAATAACTATAATTTGTTACGAAATTATTCAAAAATGATGGAGGGTATAACCATGAACAAAAAGCGTTTGTTTGCGCTGGTTTCAGCTCTGCTGATGATTATCGGCGTTCTGGCAGGCTGCCAGCCAAAGGAAGATAGCTCTACCGGAAGCAAAGACAGCGATGTTATCAAAATCGGCGGCCTTGCTCCTCTTACCGGCGACGTTGCCCAGTACGGCGAGGCTGTAAACAACGCAGTTTTGATTGCTGTTGATGAAATCAATCAAAAAGGCGGCATACTCGGCAAAAAAATCGAGTACAAGTACTATGACGAGAAAGGCGACGTTACCGAAGCCGTTAACGCTTATTACAAGCTTGTTGAAGAAGGGATTGTTGCCCTGGTTGGCGACGTAACATCCAAACCCACTAAAGCAGTTGCCCAAAAGGCTGCTGAAGACAACATGCCGATGATAACCGCGTCAGCAACCGAGGAAAGCATCACCCAGGCTGGCAAGAATGTCTTCCGCACCTGCTTTATCGACCCCTATCAGGGCAAGCTGATGGCATCCTATGCCAAGAATAAGCTGAATGCCAAAACCGCTGCTATCCTTTACAATATCGATGACACTTACTCAAAGGGTATTGCAGACGCTTTTGAAGCTGCAGCAAAAGAGCTTGGCATGACCGTTACCAACACGGAAGGTTACGCTGACAAGAGCACAGACTTCAATTCTCAGCTCACAAAGATCAAAACAAGCAATCCTGATGTACTTATGATTCCTGTATATTACAATGACTTAGCCCTGATTGTTGCCCAGGCAAAAGCTCTCGGCATTAAGGCCAAGCTTCTCGGCGGCGATGGATGGGACGGCGTTTTGGAAGTAATCGACAAATCAAATGTGGACGCCCTCGCGAATGCTTACTTCTGCAGCCAGTATTCAGCCACCGACCCCAATCCCAAGGTTCAGGAATTCCTCAAGAAATATAAGGAAAAATACAATAAGGATGCAAACATGTTTGCCGTTCTCGGCTATGACTCCATGTACATCCTTGCGGATGCAATCAGCAGGGCCGGTTCCACAGATT
Source organism: Clostridiales bacterium (assembly GCA_012839705.1). GTDB lineage: Bacteria > Bacillota > Clostridia > Oscillospirales > Acutalibacteraceae > Avimonas. Next base: position 28,847 of record DUMT01000056.1, read on the forward strand.
CCGACAAGATAATCGAGGCTCTCAAAAATACAAACTACGAAGGCTTGACTGGTACCACCACTTTTGATGAAAACCGCAACCCTGTTCGTCAGGCAATAATCACCTCTTTCGAAGGTAACAGCTACAAAGTTATTGAAAGCTATTCTATGGATTAATCGGAATCACAAAAGATTAAAAACGGATTAGTTAAAAGAGGGTGACTGTGCTTCACCCTCTTTTCGGATTGTTCGGAATTATTCAAGGTAGTTGGAAGGTGCGGCGATGGATTTTTTTAATCACATTATTAATGGCTTAGGGCTTGGCAGCATATATGCCCTTGTTGCCCTCGGCTATACAATGGTTTACGGAATCGTAAAACTGATCAACTTCGCTCACGGTGATATTATCATGGTGGGCGGGTATATGGTTTACCTTATTATGGTCAAATGGGGGCTTCCTATCTGGCTGGCAGTGCCTGCCTCAATAGTAATCTGCGCATTTACCGGAATGCTTGTTGAGCGGGTGGCATACAGGCGGCTGCTGGTGCACAACGCAGCCCGCATTTCACTGCTTATTACCGCTATGGGTGTGAGCATTTTCCTGCAAAATGCCTTTATGTTGATTTTCGGCACCGACCCAAAGTTAATGCCCCCACTGTTCCAAGCCGAGCCTTTTAAGCTCGGTAGCTTCGAGCTGGCTTCCACTACCGTAATTAACATAGTGGTTTCCGTAATTATGATGATAGGGCTTAACCTTTTGGTCAACAAAACCAAAATCGGAAAAGCAATGATTGCCACATCAGAGGATTCAAGCGCTGCCAAGCTTATGGGTATTAACACCAACCGGGTAATTTCCTTCACATTTGCCATAGGCTCCGCCCTTGCCGCGGTAGCGGCGTTGCTGTATTGCAACACCTATCCTCAGATAAAGCCTTCTATGGGCAACCTGCTGGGCCTTAAAGCCTTTGTAGCTGCTGTTTTTGGCGGCATAGGTTCGATACCCGGGGCAATGCTTGGAGGTTACCTGCTTGGCGTAATTGAAAGCCTTACCAAGGCTTACGTCAGCACTACTTTAACCGATGCAGTAGTTTTTGGTATTTTAATTATTATTCTTTTGGTTAAACCCGCCGGTATTCTTGGCAAGAACAGAAAGGAGAAGGTATAATGGGATATTTAAAAAAGAAAACGGGTGTCTATTATCTTATAAACGCCGTTTTGGTCTTCCTTCTCTTTTTTGTTCTGCTGAATTTGATAAATAACCGTATTATCAACAGGACCAGCACCCAGATTTTGACTCTTATTTGCATAAATATCATTTTGGCAGTCAGCCTCAACCTTGTCACCGGCGTTTTGGGCCAGCTTGTTTTAGGGCACGCGGGATTTATGCTGGTGGGCGCTTATACTTCAGCGTTATTTACAATGAATATAGGGCTCGACCTGAAAATAGCATTCCCGATAAGCCTTGTTCTCGCCGGCCTGATGGCGGCGGTGTTCGGAGTAATAATCGGAATCCCGGCGTTGCGCCTGAAAGGTGACTACCTGGCGATTATCACTTTGGGATTTGGCGAAATAATCCGCGTCATAGCAAATAACCTTAAAATAACAAACGGCGCAATGGGCTTAAGCGGTATCAAGTCTTTAAGCACCACAAAAAACCCAAGCCCCATGTTTATATACGCTTACGCATTAGCAGCTTTGACTGTATTCTTAATGTTTACATTCGGGCGCTCACGCCACGGCCGCGCTGTAATTGCAATCCGTGAGGACGAAATTGCTGCTGAATCCATGGGAATCAACACAACTTACTACAAGCTGTTCACTTTTGTCCTCGCAGCTTTTTTTGCCGGCGTGGCAGGGGGAGTTTTCGCCCACCAAATCGGGGTTATCGACCCATCCAAATTCGACTTTAACCGTTCTGTCGAAATCCTCATCATGGTAGTTCTGGGCGGCATGGGCTCCATAACAGGTTCCGTAATCTCGGCTACCGTGCTTACATGGCTGCCTGAACAGCTCAGGGAATTCTCCAAGTACCGGCTGCTTGTATATTCGATTATTCTGATTTTAGTTATGCTGTTTAAGCCCTCGGGCTTACTCGGCCGTTATGAAATTTCTATACCGAAATTTCTTGATAAATTGTTCGCCAGAATCACTAAAAAAACGGCGAAAACCAAGACGGGAGGGGCATAATCGATGCACCTGTTATTAACCAAGGATTTATCTATTGAGTTTGGCGGCCTTCAGGCCCTCAAGGATCTGCATATCGAAATAAACAACCGCGAAATCGTTGGTCTGATCGGGCCTAACGGTGCCGGCAAAACCACTGTTTTCAACCTTTTGACCGGTGTTTATCTTCCCACCAGCGGAGCCATGAGGCTTGAAGGAAACAGCATTATCGGCAAAAAGCCCTTCGAAATTAACCGTTCTGGTATCGCCCGTACCTTCCAGAATATCAGGCTGTTCAAAAACATGACGGTGGCGGACAACATCAAGGTTTCGATGCATCAGAACATGAAATACAACACCTTCTCCGCCATGTTCCGCCTTCCCTCCTACTGGAAGGAAGAGAAAAAGGTTGATATTAAGGCCAGGGAGTTTTTGGAAATTTTCGGGATGGAGGATAAGGCTGACCAGTTGGCTTGCAATCTTCCCTATGGACAGCAGAGAAAGCTTGAGATTTTGCGAGCTCTCGCAACCAAGCCCAAAATCCTCTTGCTGGACGAGCCTGCTGCAGGCATGAATCCGACCGAAACACAGGAATTGATGGAGGTAATCCGCAGAATAAGGGACCAGTTCAATATTGCCATACTTCTTATTGAGCACGACATGAGCCTTGTCATGAACATCTGCGAACGCCTGTATGTGCTTGATTACGGCCATCTGATTGCCCAGGGTACACCCGAAGAAATCCGCACCAACCCGCAGGTTATCTCGGCGTACCTCGGCAGCTAGGAAATTATTTTAAATCCCATTACAACAATGCAGAAATTTGCAAGTGTTTGGTCGGAAAGGCGTGTCATCTATGCTGAATGTTAATGGAATTAATGTATATTACGGCGCGATTCACGCGCTTAAAGACGTCTCATTTCATGTAGAAGAAGGGGAAATAGTCTCCCTTATAGGTGCAAACGGTGCGGGAAAAACCACCACAATGCACACCATATCGGGCCTGCTAAGCTCCAAGACCGGCGATATTACCTTTATGGGCCAGAGCATTTCAAAGCTTGAGCCCCACAGGATTGTAAAACTGGGCCTTGCACAGGTTCCCGAAGGGCGCCGTGTTTTTTCAAATCTTACCGTACAGGATAACCTTGAAATGGGGGCATACACCCGCCCGATGAATGACAGGCGGGAGATTGAGCGTGACCTGGAATTGGTCTTCAAGAGGTTCCCAAGGCTTCACGAAAGGCGCCGCCAGCTGGCAGGCACCCTTTCCGGCGGCGAGCAGCAGATGCTTGCAATCGGCAGGGCGCTTATGTCCCGCCCGAAGATGCTTCTGCTGGATGAACCCTCCATGGGCTTGTCCCCGATACTGGTACAGGAAATATTCAACTGCATCCAGGAGGTTAATAAAAGCGGCACCACGATACTGCTTGTAGAGCAGAATGCGAAAATGGCGCTTTCAATATCCCACCGTGCCTATGTTATGGAAACCGGCAGCATTATTTTGGAGGGAGCAGCCTCCGAACTGCTTGACAACGACCAGGTTAAAAAGGCATACCTCGGTGGTTAAAAAAAGTTTACCCAATATAAACCAATACAAAAAAAGCGGGGATTCATTTCCCCGCTTTTTTCATGCCACTAGAACCTATTTAACCGAAGTTTTATGATTTAAGAGCCATACGGCAGCCAGTAGCAGCCCAATACCTGCCGCAAGGTCTGCAAAGCAGCTTCCAACCCCAATGCTGATGCCGCTTAATAGGGGCTGGTTTCCTGTGAAAGCCTCCATGTTAAATATAAGGTCGCCAAGCATGGTTTTGGTGGTCCATACAACCCCGGTTTCGGTAAATTTAATCCCCAAAGGAATCAGCAGCATTGCAGCCAGTTCCAGCAGGCTTACCGCGAAATTCGTGACAAAAAAGAACACAACCGAAAACACTACGTTATTTTTCAAAAATTGGCGGGTGTTTGCAAGGGAGATGGCGAAATAAAGCTCACCGAGGAAAGCAAAAAGCTGGACAGCGCTGGAAACCACTATGAATATCACAAGAGGCGCAAAGCTGTTACCAAACACAAAATCTATTATATCTGGCATAATATTAAGATTGTTTGATACCACCATCGCCCCTGCCCATGCCGCCACAAAAACCGCGGCGCTGGCTACCATCCATATATATGAGGATATCAGTTTTGAAAGCAGCAACTGCCCTTTACCCACTGGAAGGGTTTGTGTAAGGTATCCCTCATTTCCGAACATTCCCTTGTGAAACCTCATTATTACATATATAAGAGTAATAATTATACATGGAATCCCAGCAAAAAACAGAAGGATAGTGGTGGCAGTTGTCACCTGGTGGATTTTAAGGCTCCTCGCAATAAGCCCTACCAAAAAAACCGCAGCGGTTGCCAGATAGGATATGGGAATCATCCTGGCTCCGGCTTTCATTTCATATTTTAGCAGTTTCCCTAACACCTGAATACCTCCCTGAAATACTGGTCAAGGGATTTGCCTGTCCTCTCCCGCAGGGCATCAGCGCTTTCCGCCACAAGCAAGGTCCCGTTGCCTATCATTATGATATCATCAAATATCCGCTCCACATCATGTATCAGATGGGTGGACAACATAACAGTGGAGTTTTCACTATAATTATTGAGTATAATGTCAAGTATATTGTCCCTTGCCGCCGGGTCAATCCCGCTCAATGGCTCGTCAAGTATATAAAGCTTTGCCGCCCGGGACATAACAAGTATAAGCTGCAGTTTTTCCTGCATGCCCTTTGACATGGATTTGAGTTTCATCCCCGGTTCAAGGTTGAAACGTTTTAGCATTTCCAATGCCTTTTGCCGGTCAAAGTCTTTGTAAAAGTCAGCGAACATTGAAATGGCGGTTCCCGCCTTTATGCCTTCATCAAGGTAGGTTTTCTCCGGCAAAAAGGATATAATTTCCTTGGATTTTACCCCCGGCGGGTTTCCGTCAATCAGGACAGTTCCCTGATAGTCGCCAATAAGCCCGGCGATTATTTTGAACATGGTGGTTTTTCCGCAGCCGTTAGGGCCCACAACCCCCACAATCCTGCCGCTTTCAACATTCAACGAAATGCCCTTCAATACCGGCCCTCTGTCGTAGGATTTGAACAGATTCCGGATTTCAAGAAGCGAGCTCATGAATTTTCCTCCCTTTTACTCAAACCGGCGTGGTTTTCAAACGCCGATTCAACCAGTTTGATTGTTCTTTCACGGGTAAACCCCATTTGTGCCATTTGTTTGATAAATTCCGCCAATACCTGCCCCGCAAGGCGCTCCCTCGCCGCGTCGATTATCCCGGTGTTTTCTGTAATAAACCGCCCGGCGGTACGCTCGCTGTATAAAAGCCCTTCCCTCTCAAGTTCGGACAGGGCTTTTTGCATGGTATTGGGATTTACCCCAAACTCAATTGCAAGGTCCCTGACTCCCGGAACCCTGCTTCCCGGAGCCCATTCACCCGAAACAATTTTTTGCCTAATCAGATGGATGATCTGAAGGTAAATAGGTACTCCGGAATCATACTTAACGTCAAACACACTCCCATCCCCTGATTGTATTATTGTATTATGTGCTTAATACAATAATACACTATTTTCCGGATTTGTCAAGCCGAATTTTCCTCAATTGCTAAAATATGCTCCAAAAAGAGTTGCAGCAAGTTGCTAAAACGTGTATATTATAATTTGAACAGTATGTAAAAACAGGAGGTATGCGTATGACGATTGGCGACATAAAAAATTTACTCAATGCGACCGTTCTTTCCGGCCATGATTTGCTTGATACCGAGGTGCACAACGCCTGCGGAAGCGACATGATGAGCGATGTACTGGCGTTTGTAAAGGACCAGTCGGTGCTTTTGACCGGCCTTGTCAACCCGCAGGTGGTACGCACTGCCGAAATGATGGATATGGTGTGCATTATATTTGTCCGCGGGAAGGAGCCCGGCGAGGACATTATCAAGCTTGCAGAAGAACGCGGTATTGTTTTGATGAAAACCCCCCTCAGGATGTTCCCGGCTTGCGGTATTCTTTACGAGGCAGGCCTTCGTGGCTAATACAATCTGACGAATGCGGGGGAATATGATTGAAACTGCATTATGAAGTCCCCGGAGATGATTTTACCCGTGCTGGCGAGGCATCCGGGGATGTTAAACGCAAGCTTAAAAGCCTGGGTTTTCCGCCCGACGTTATACGCCGTATTACCATCGCTATATACGAGGGCGAAATCAATATGGTAATCCATGCCGGCGGCGGTGTGGCTGATATTGAGATACTCCCTGACCGGATTACCGCCGTGCTCGCGGACCAGGGCCCCGGCATCCCTGACATAGAAAAGGCAATGCAGGAGGGCTGGTCAACCGCTCCCGACAACATCAGGTCATTGGGTTTTGGAGCAGGTATGGGGTTGCCAAACATTAAGAAATATTCTGACATACTTAATATAGATACCGAGGTGGGCAGGGGCACCACATTGACAATTACCGTTCTGGTTAACCCTGAGCACAGGGAAATGCACAACCACAATCATTAATTGTTTTATTACCATGGGGGTGATAATCCATGGACCGTTTTTTTCATTCGGTTATGCTGGTAAAGGAGCTTTGCGTCGGATGCACGAACTGCATCAAGCGCTGCCCCACCCAGGCAATCCGCGTCCGCGACGGCAAGGCGAGAATAATATCCGAAAGGTGCATTGACTGCGGTGAATGCATACGGGTCTGCCCTCACCATGCCAAAAAGGCGGAACATGACAGCCTGGATATGCTAAAAAATTTTACATACAACATCGCATTGCCCGCCCCGTCACTTTATGGGCAGTTCAACAGGCTGGATGATATTGATTATGTCTTAAACGGGCTCAAAGCCCTGGGGTTTGACGACGTGTTCGAGGTTTCCCGGGCGGCGGAAATAATCTCCGACGCTACCCGGCAGCTGATTGCTGACGGAAAGCTGAAAAAACCTGTTATCAGCTCGGCATGCCCTGCTGTGGTCAGGCTGATTAGGGTGCGGTTCCCCGACCTGTGCGACAACGTCCTCCCCCTTGTCTCGCCAATGGAACTGGCGGCAATCCTTGCAAGGAAGCAGGCTGCGGAAAAAGGTATTCCTGATGAGCAAATCGGGGTGTTTTTCATTTCCCCCTGTGCCGCCAAGGTCACTGATGTCCGCGCCCCTTTAAGCATAGAACACTCCCACGTGAACGGGGTACTTGCCATAAGCGATATTTATCCAAAACTGGTAAGCTGCATGAACAAACTAAAAGAGGTTGAACCCTTAGCAAATTCCGGGATAATCGGCGTCAGCTGGTCCTCCATCGGAGGAGAGGCGGCGGGCCTTCTTAATGAAAACCACCTGGCGGCAGACGGGATTGAAAATGTCATAAAGGTTTTGGAGGAACTGGAGGATGAAAAGCTCCAGGAACTTGATTTTATTGAGCTTAACGCCTGCTCGGGCGGCTGCGTAGGCGGGATTTTTGCCGCCGAAAACGGATATGTCGCAAAGGCGAGAATCAAAAGGCTTCGCAAATACCTGCCCGTTTCCTGCAACAGGCTGAATGGTTCCATTGGGCTTAAAGATATATGCTGGACCGAACAGTTGGAATACGAGCCTGTCATGACCCTGGCTGAAAACGTGGAAGAAGCCATGCGAATGATGGACAAAATCGACAAAATCTCCGCAAAGCTTCCAAAACTTGACTGCGGTTCCTGCGGCGCCCCCACCTGCAGGGCGCTGGCGGAGGATATTGTAAAAGGCCTTGCCCAGGAAACGGACTGCATATTCTTAATGCGCCGGGAAATCCAGTACATTGCAAGCCAGCTAACCAAACTCAAAGGCTTCATCCCGGATGGCAATGACGATTCTAAAACAGGCGGACAGGAGTAAAAACAATGACTGTATCTGAACTGGTAGCAGAACTTGGGCTGGAAGTCATCGTAATGGGGGATAAGGACAGGGAAATCACCGGGGGATATTCCTGCGACCTGCTAAGCTGGGTTATCGGCAGGGCAAACCCCGGTGACGCGTGGATTACGGTTATTGGAAATATTAATACTATTGCTGTATCTATTCTTGCGGACACCTCCTGCATAATACTGGCGGAGAACTCCGCCATTGACCCGCAGGCAACCAAACGGGCAGAAACTGAAGGCGTAACCGTCCTCAGAAGCAGCAAAAACGCCTTTCAGCTATCCTTTGAAATCGGAAGGCTTTTAAAGGTGGTTTAAGGATTCCTTTAAAGCCCTGCAGGAAAAGGAAGGTAATTTTATGAGATTCTTTTACGACCTGCATATCCATTCATGCCTGTCCCCCTGCGGCGATAAAGACATGACCCCCAACAATATAGTTAATATGGCAAAACTTAAAGGTTTGGATATTATAGCATTGACAGACCACAATAGCAGTAAAAACTGCCCTGCTTTATTAAAAGCGGCTGAAAGGGCTGGTGTTCTGGCTCTCCCCGGCATGGAGCTTTGCACCGCGGAGGAATGCCATGTGGTATGCCTTTTTCCAAACCTTGACGCCGCCCTAGAGTTTGACAAAATGGTGGAAAAATCCCTGCCTGATATAAAAAATAATCCTGATATATTCGGAGAGCAAATTATCATGGATGGTGACGACACAATCACCGGCACTTACCCAACTCTCCTCACCACCGCATCATCAATAGGTTTGGATGAAGCGGCCAATCTGGCAGGCAGATTCGGGGGAGTAGCCGTACCGGCGCATATAGACCGGCCCTCCTTCAGTGTGATATCCGTACTGGGCGATGTCCCCGGCGAAGGGTTTTCCGCCTATGAAATCTCGGGGCTTAACTGTGTGGACACATTGTCGCAGCGTTATCCTGCCATAAGCGGCAAAACAATACTTATAAACTCCGACGCCCACTATCTTAGTGATATAAACGAGACAGGTCAATGGCTCGAACTTGGCTTTCTGTCGCCGGAAAATGTTATCGGCGCCTTATTAAATGGGTGCCAATGGGGTTTTTAGCCTTTTATTTTCCAGCAACACATGATATAATATTGTTGTTTTGGGTTAAATCTATAATACATTAAGGATTCGAGAGGAGTACTTGAATGCCATCGTTTTTTGAATTCTTATCCGACGCAGTAACAAACCCTCCACTTCTTATCACAGCGCTTCTTACCATGGGGGTTATCTTCGTCAACGGATGGACCGACGCGCCGAACGCCATAGCCACCTGCGTTTCAACCCGGGCGATTGCACCAAGAGCCGCAATCATCATGGCTGCTGTTTTCAACTTCCTTGGCGTATTTGTAATGACTATGTTTAATAGTACGGTTGCCCAGACCGTTTATAACATGGTGGATTTCGGCGGGAATTCTAAAGATGCTTTAACCGCCCTGTGCGCCGCCCTTTTCGCAATAGTAGTGTGGGCGGTGGCTGCCTGGTATTTCGGCATACCCACAAGCGAGAGCCATGCGCTGATAGCAGGCCTTTCGGGAGCCGCCATTTCCCTAAAAGGCGGACTTAGCGGAATAAACGGTAGCGAATGGGTCAAGGTACTGTACGGGCTTGGGCTTTCCACCGCTTTGGGATTTATCGCCGGCTGGGTTGCAGCCAAACTCACCACATTTATATGCCAGGATCTTGACAGAAGGAAGACCACCACCTTTTTCCGTAAAGCCCAGGTATGCGGCGGTGCTGCAATGGCCTTCATGCACGGGGCGCAGGATGGGCAGAAATTCATGAGTGTTTTCCTGCTTGGCATGTTTCTTGTCAAGGGCCAGGCTAATGTAACTGAATTCGTAATTCCCACATGGCTTATGCTGCTATGTTCTGCCGTAATGGGGATTGGAACTTCCATAGGCGGTTACCGCATTATCAAGGCGGTGGGCATGGATATGGTAAAACTGGAAACATACCAGGGCTTTTCCGCTGACGTGGCTGCCGCAGGATGCCTGCTTTTATCCTCCCTTACAGGCATACCGGTAAGCACAACCCACACAAAAACCACCGCAATCATGGGTGTCGGGGCTTCAAAAAGGCTTTCCGCAGTCAACTGGAGCGTGGTTAAGGAAATGGTACTGACCTGGGTGCTTACCTTCCCCGGCTGCGGACTTATTGGTTATCTTATGGTAAAGCTTTTTGTATGGATATTCTAACCACCGAACAGGAAAGGATGATTTATAATGGCACGCAAAAACGATTATGATTATTTTAAAATGTTCGTGCGCGCGGCCGAGTATTCGGCACAGGCTGCAAATATCCTGCATAACACCCTGCAAAGCTACGATGCCGAATCGCTAAAAGAAAAAATGAAGGAAATGCACACGGTAGAACATGCCGCCGATATAGCCAAGCATGATATGAACCGTGCCCTTGCCCGCGCATTTATCACCCCTATCGAGCGGGAAGATATAATGATGCTGACACAGGAATTGGATGACGTTACTGACGCCATCGAGGACGTGCTTCTTCGCCTTTACATGTTCAACGTTTTGTCAATCCGGGAGGATGCCCTGGAGTTTTCAAAAATGATATTAAAATGCTGCGAGGAAATGGAAGGGATGATGAAGGAGTTCAGAAACTTCCGGAAATCAGACTCTATTTCTGACAAAATTGTGGAAATCAACCGCCTGGAGGAAGAAGCAGATTCCCTCTATTATAAAGCTGTCAGAAAGCTTTATCTGCACTCAAAAGACCCTGTTGAACTTATGGTTTGGCGCGAAATCTTTGACCGTATGGAAAAATGTTGCGACACCTGCGAACATGTCGCCAACCTGATTGAAGGAATTATTATGAAAAACACCTAAGACCGATATTTTTCGACAATTCCCGCCGGAATTAATTTTTATGTGGAAAATTCCGGCGCTTTTTGTTGCTTTAGCGGATTTACAATTTAACCAAGTTGTGGTATAGTTTAAGAACGTGCTATTATGTTGAATTATAAAGCAACTTTTAAAGAAGAGTGATATGCCGATGGCACATTTTAACAAAAGAAAGCTTTTGTTGTTGCAATCAGATATTCTGCTGTTGCTGCTATCCTGCATACTGGCTGAATCTCTGATTGCATTATTTAAGACCGGAAAGATTTCATTAGCATATAACCCGGCGGTTTTCCTTTCATATACAGGCTGCTGTTTGATATCCCTGATTGTTGCTGGTGTATACAAAACCATCTGGCGCTATGCAACTTCAAAAGATTTTTTCAAACTTGCAGCAGGGTTATCCGCCGGGAATATCTTAAGTTTTCTGGTTTTAAACGGTATATTCCATGTTGTGTCCGGTCCGCTTACCATTTTGGCTTTTATGCTTTCAGTCTTATCAATAGCAGGCGGCAGGATGCTGTACCAGCTGTATTCGGCTCATTATTACATGCATCAGTCTGACGGCATAGTGCCCCGGGAATCCACCATGATTGTAGGCGACATTACCTCAAGCCTTGGCCTGCTGACAGAAATGTCGGCTATTGGGTGCAAGCTGAAACCGGTGTGTATTGTAAACGACAGTTTCGACGCCATAGGCAGGTCGGTTGCAGGAGTCAGGGTTTTCGGCCCCATTGATATTATACCTGACCTATGCTCCAGGTTCCGCATTGAAAATATAGTCGTCCTTTCCTCATCCTATGACATGGAATACCTTCAAAAGGTTTTAAGTACCTGCTCTAAAACTAAATGCTGCGTTAAGGTACTTCCCCGGCTTTATGACACCATCAAGGATAAAGATTTATACGGAAAACACTTTGACATAAATATTGAAAAGCTCCTTGGGCGCAACCCCATCAAATTCGAGTCCAGCGAACTGCAATCATTTATATCCGGCAAGGTTTGTATGGTGACAGGCGGAGGCGGTTCGATTGGTTCGGAGCTTTGCAGGCAAATTGCCAAATACAACCCAAAACACCTTATTATAGTTGATTTTTATGAAAATAACGCCTATGAAATCCAGCAAGAGCTTATAAACAGATACGGCAGCTCCCTTAACCTTACCGTGCACATCGCATCTGTCAGGGATTTTTGCAAAATGGACCGTATTTTCAAAACCCACAGGCCGGATATCGTTTTCCACGCCGCAGCCTACAAACACGTTCCCCTGATGGAGGACAACCCTGAAGAAGCGGTCTTAAACAACATTTTCGGCACTTTCCAGGTTGCTAACCTTGCGGATTTTTACCGCGTCAAAAAATTTATCCTTGTTTCCACCGACAAAGCTGTAAACCCGACAAATGTTATGGGGGCAACCAAACGTTGCTGCGAAATGATTATGCAGTACATGACCGAACAATCAGATTCCACCGACTACATTACCGTAAGATTCGGCAATGTCCTCGGCTCTAACGGGTCGGTAATACCCCTGTTTAGAAAGCAGATTGAGGCTGGAGGGCCAGTAACCGTCACCCATCCGGATATAATCCGCTACTTTATGACCATTCCAGAAGCGGTTTCCCTGATTTTGCAGGCGGGAGCCATGGCAAACGGAGGGGAAATCTTCGTTCTTGACATGGGTGAACCGGTGAGGATTGTGACCCTGGCGGAAAACCTGATAAAGCAGTACGGAAAACAGCCCTACAGCGAAATCCCGATAAAATTTGTCGGGCTGCGCCCCGGTGAAAAACTGTATGAAGAGCTGCTGATGAGTGAAGAAGGCCTGGAATCCACAATGAACAACAGGATTTTTGTGGGCAATCAGATACCGATAGACCCTGAAGATTTTATCCAAAAGCTGTATGACCTCAAATCTGTGCTTCCAACCGGGAATTCGGAACTGATAATCTCAAAACTCAGGCAAATTGTTCCTACCTTCAAGCACGAAGAAAGAGAGTCCAGATGCTCTGTAAATTCATAAAAAAGGCGAGGAAGACCTCGCCTTTTTTTATTTTCATCTCGCCCCAAGAATGTGAAGATAGCGGTAAACCACCCCTTCCCAGGTGTTAAGAGGGCGGTTGTCGCTGTCTTTTGTATGGGTAGCAACAAGTATGTTTCTGAGAGTTGGCGGATATCCGGCTTCAACCACCAGAAGGCTGTGGGCATAGCGCCTTCCGCCGTTGAAGGAAAGCTGTACCACATCCCCAGGCTGAATGTCCTTTATGGTTGCCGCCACTGCAAAAGGCCCCTTGCCCTTGTTGGTGGTTAAAAATCTGAAAAACTCCTCAACCCCCGTCCAGGCGGGCGCCCTGTTATTCATGCTGATATAATACCATCCGGTAACCGGGGTGTAATTCATGGCTGCTCCCCCGGCGTGAAGGCACTGGGATATAAAGTTGGTGCAGTCCCCTCCCATGCTGGTAAAATCGGCGTACAGTGGGTTTCTGCCAAATGCCCAGCGATGGGCATAGGCGACTGCCTTTTCCCTGTTGTAGGGCATACAGCCCCCTCCCAAAGCTATTTTTGTTTCAGGACAATTACGTTTTCTAGCCGGTATTTCTGATAGCTTGCAGTGCAATAGGAGAACATGATAAGGTTGCATATAAGCCCAATTACCGCCCCGTCTATTCCCCAGGGTTTGCTCAGGGCATAATTCCATGTAAGGGACGATAAAAGCCCCGCCAGCAGCCCATACCTGAAAGCCCTGCCGTTTGACTTTACCCCAAGCATTGCCGCCGCTAATGGCACCAGTATCAGGGGCGACCAGAAGGAATAAGCCAGTATCAGAATATTAAATATGTCCGGCAGTATGAAGGCAAGAGTCACCGCCGCTATGCCGGTGGCGAGATTTACAGCCCGCAGCCACCACAGTTCCCCCTTATCTGTTAATCCCGGCCGCAGGGCTTTAACTGTGTCGCATACAAGGCTTATGGAGGCCCCGTTTAAAAAACTGTCCGCAGCGGAAAGTATAATTGAAACCATGGAAGCCATGATTAGCCCCCTAATACCAACGGGAAGAATCGCTTTCACCAGCGACGGCATGGCGGTGGCTCCATTTGAAGTAATATTCAATACATAGGCGCACATCCCTATCATGCCAGTAATTATAAAGAAAGGAACCGAAAACAATCCGCTAAAAACCGTTGCCCTGGCGGTAGTTTCCGGGGTTTTCCCTATCAGCAGGCGCTGGGTATAGGGAGGAGCCAGCGCTTCCCCGAACATCATGGTGAGAAAAATTGAGAAAAAACCTGCCGGCGTTGTCCCGTTGAAGGGGTTCAGGTACTCCCGGGGCAGCGCCCTTACCATCTCCTCCACCCCGCCGATTTTGGAAAGTGCCATTACCAGCAAAACAGGCATCCCGACAGACAGCATCACAAACTGCACCAAATCCGCCATTATAACGGACTGGAGCCCCCCGGTAGTCGAATAAAGCAAGACTATCCCGCAACCGATTAATATCCCCAGTTTTGGGGGAATTCCAAGCAGTACGTTAAACACCATGCCAATGGCGCCCATCTGCGCACCCACCACCCCTGCGCAACAGGCAAAAGAAAATATGCCGGTGAGCACCCGGGCTGCCCGCCCGTAACAGGAGCCTATTATCCCACCTACCGTGGATACGCCCGTAAACCTCCGTATCCCCGGCACTAAAAATTTCCCTATCAAAACGGTAGACAGGCTGAAACCGAATAGCGCCAGGGGCATTTTTATCCCTTCAGCAAAAGCCTCCGCTGCATTGCCTGAAGAATATCCCCCGCCTATATATGAAGCAGAGAGGGATGCAAAAATTACAAACGTGCCATATTTTCCGCCGGAAGCGGTGAACCCCTTTACATCCTTCACCCTGCCGCGTATCCCAATTCCAATAAGGACGGCAAGGTACAATATAACCAATGCCGTATCAATCCACATTCTCCCGCCCCCTTCCATTCATTTGTATTGCTTAAATGGCATATTTATGCCAGACAAAATCAGCCGGGCAAAAATATGACCGGCATAAATAATGCCGTATGCTCCTTTCAAGCATACGGCATTTGATTTCAGGCTTAGTATTCAGAAGGGTTTGCAGCTTAGATTTTACGCTTGTCGATGACCCTCTTTGCCTTGCCCTCAGAACGGGGAAGGGTGCCGGGTTCAACAAGCCTTACCCTGGCGCTGACACCTAATGTGCTTTGCAGGGCGTTTTCAATCCTCTTCTCCGTCGCCTCTATGTCCTTGACTGTATCCGAGAACAGCTGGGAATTCATCTCCACCTGTACTTCCATGGTGTCAAGGTTATGTACCCTGTCGACCACAATCAGGTAGTTGGGGTCCATTCCAAGCTCAAGAAGCACATGCTCAACCTGGGAGGGGAATACGTTTACGCCGCGGATTATCAGCATATCGTCGGTTCTGCCGCGGGGTTTGGTCATCCTTACAAAGGTGCGCCCGCAGGGGCACTGCTCGCGGACAAGGGCGCATATATCCCTTGTGCGGTAGCGGATAAGCGGCAGCGCTTCCTTGCCAATGCAGGTGAACACAAGCTCGCCGTATTCGCCGTCCGGCAATGGCTCGCCAGTATCGGGGTCTATTACTTCGGGATAGAAATAATCCTCACAGATATGCATGCCGTTCTGGTATTCGCATTCATAAGATACGCCCGGGCCGGTGATTTCGGAAAGCCCGTAGATGTCATAGGCCTTAATATCCAGCAGCTTTTCAATTTCCCTGCGCATGTTGTCGGTCCAGGGCTCAGCGCCGAAAATGCCTGCCCTTACTTTTAGGGTTTTCGGGTCGATTCCCATATCCCTGATGGTCTCGCCGATATACATCGCATAGGAAGGGGTGCAGCACAGAATGTCAGAGCCGAAATCCTGCAAAATCTGCACCTGCCTTTGGGTATTGCCCGAGGATACGGGTATTGCCGTCGCGCCAAGTTTTTCCGCGCCGTAGTGCAAACCGAGCCCTCCGGTAAACAGCCCGTAGCCATAGGAAATATGTATAAAGTCGTTTTTGGTGCCGCCGGCGGCGACTATAGCCCTTGCGGTGCACTGGGACCAAATCTCAATATCGTTTGCGGTATATCCCACAACTGTCTGCTTTCCGGTGGTACCGGAGGAAGCATGGATACGCACCAGTTCGCCGGGCTCAACTGCGAACAGGCCGTAAGGATAATTGTTGCGCAGGTCGTCCTTAACCGTAAAGGGCAGCTTTACGACATCGTCAATTGAGCGTATGTCGTCCGGAGTAATGCCAGCTTCGTCTAGCTTTTTTCTGTAAAACGGCACTTTGTTGTAGGCGATATTGACCATTTTAATTAGCCGCGCAGACTGCAATGCATGCAGGTAATTGCGGGACGCACATTCAATTTCCGGCTGATAATACGGCATATTTCTCCTCCTTAAAATAATCTTCTGAATATTGATAATTTTTTTATTTTGCTGCATAACCCAGCTCAAAAGCCTTTTCGTTGATTTCCACCGTTTTCTTCGGCACAGTGCTGCATACAATCCGTTTCCAGGTTTCCTTGTCAAACCCGAGGAAGTGGGCGGCAACCCCCAGCAGCACAACATTGGTGGATTTTGCCGAGCCTGCCTCCTCGGCAAGCTTCAGGGCGTCAACCTCAATAACCTTAACTCCCTTTGCCCTGATGTCCTCGAGTATATTCTCGGGATATTCGGCTTTGCCCATAATAACGGGCATCGGGTCGATTTTCTGGGTGCTTGAAATCAATATCCCGTCCGGCTTAAGGTATGGCAGCCAGCGGGCAGCCTCCAGCTGCTCAAAGGCAATTATGATATCCGCCTCTCCCTTGTCAATCAGCGGCGAGTAGACCTTATCACCGTACCTTACATAGGTTACAACCGAGCCGCCGCGCTGGGACATTCCGTGAACCTCGCTGACCTTGACGTCGTAACCCTTCTCAATAAACGCGTTACCCATTATTCTAGAGGCAAGCAGGGTACCCTGCCCGCCGACACCGACTATAATTATATTTTTTACCGACATGGTTATTTGCCCTCCCTGAATCCGATGGCGCCAAAGGCGCAGAGCTTTGCACAGATTTCGCAGCCGACGCACTGGTTTGGATCAATAATCGCGTTGCCCCTGCCTTTGTTGGCTTCTCCCCTGACCGAGATTGCAGGGCAACCGGCTTTAAGGCAGCTCTTGCAGCCTGTGCATTTCTCCGTGTCAACAACCATGGCGGGGTTGTGTTTTACTGTTTTCAGCAGCGCACAGGGGCGGCGTGCAATAATCAGGGATGGCTCCTCAGAGGCAAGCTCCGCTTCCACCGCCTTGCGGGTGCCCTCGATGTCAAAGGGGTCCACCACCACAACCCTGTTTATACCCACAGCCTTAGCCAGGGCTTCAAGATTAACCGAAACCGTCGGGTCGCCTTTGATGGTCAGCCCGTTGGCAGGGTTATTCTGGTGCCCGGTCATGCCTGTAATGGAGTTATCCAGTACAATAACAGTTGAAATGCCTTTGTTATAGGCTATATTAATCAGCCCTGTGATACCTGAGTGGATAAAGGTAGAGTCACCGACAACAGCCACCGATTTTTTAGCCTGTTCGCTCCCCCGGGCGACGTTGAACCCGTGGAGCCCGCTGACAGAAGCTCCCATGCATACGCAGGTATCCATCATGGCAAGGGGCGCCTGGGCGCCAAGGGTGTAACAGCCGATATCGCCGCTGACATAGAGTTTCAAATTCCTGAGAGCCACAAACAGCCCGCGGTGGGGGCATCCGGCGCAAAGCACCGGCGGGCGGGGCGGAACCGGCTTGTCATATTCCACGCCGGAAAGCTTCTCCCCAAGTATTTCCTGCCTGACAATGGACTGGGAGAATTCGCCGCATACCGGAAAAATCTCCTTGCCGATTACATTGATGCCGTGCTTTTTACAATGGGTTTCGATTATATCGTCAAGCTCCTCGACCACATAAAGCTTATCCACCTTGCCCGCAAATTCTTTGAGGGAATCCACCGGCAACGGGTAAACCATGCCGAGCTTGAAATAGCTTGCCCGTTCCCCTAAAGCTTCCCGGGCATACTGGTATGTAGAGCCGGCGCATATAACGCCGATAGAGGTGTCGTTGTATTCAACCCTGTTGATGCCCGAGGTTTCAGCCCACACCCGGATAGCTTCGTTGCGCTTTTCCACCTCAACATGTCGAAGTCTCGCCATGGCGGGCATCATAACATTTTTCATGACATCCTTTTTGTATTCCTTAACCGGATGCTCCTCCCTGGGGGAGAGCTCTACCAAGGAGCGTCCGTGGGAAATCCTTGTTGACAGCCTTAACAAAAAGGGGACATCGAATTTTTCGGAAAGCTCAAAAGCGAGCTTTGTGTATTCAAGGCACTCAGCCGAATCGCTGGGCTCCAGCATTGGTGTTTTTGAAGCCATGGCGTGGTGCCGGGAATCCTGCTCGTTCTGGGATGAGTGCATCCCCGGGTCATCGGCAACAGCGCAAACCATTCCGCCGTTGACCCCGATATATGACGCGGTATAAAGCGGGTCTGCCGCCACATTCAGCCCCACGTGCTTCATGGCGCAAAAGCTTCGTGCTCCCCCGGTTGCTGCGCCGAAAGCCACTTCAAAGGCCACCTTTTCATTCGGCGCCCATTCGGTGTAGATTTCATCATACTGCGTTGCGTATTCTGTGATTTCTGTACTGGGTGTACCAGGATAGGAGGACACGACGGTAACTCCAGCCTCATACAACCCTCTGGCAACAGCCTCGTTGCCAAGCATAAGGGATTTCATTAAAAGAACCTTCTTTCTGTATCATCAAGTATTTACAGCGTTTAATTTTGTTATATAACCAAATCCCCAAAAAGGGGAAAGATTATTTCCTTAAATCAACAACCCTTTGGGCTTTCCCTGTGAACCTTTCAATTGACTTCGGCTCCACAAGGCTTACATCAATTTCAATGCCCAGTATGGATTTAATCCTGTCATGCACACGCTTTTGCAATGCCTCAAGCTCTGCGTAGCGCTCCAGCAGGGAGCCGTCTATAACCTCAACGCGAACTTCCAGGGTATCGGTGTAATTCCTGCGGCGCACCACCAGCTGGTAATGGGGGCCGATTTCATTAATCCCAATCAGCGCGCTTTCCACCTGGGAGGGGAATACGTTGACCCCGCGGATTATCAGCATATCGTCGCTGCGGCCGATAATCTTGTGCATCCGGGCGGTAGTCCTACCGCATTTGCAAGCCTCATAGTCGATTTTTGTAATATCCTTGGTCCTGTACCTGAGCATCGGGATACCCCTCTTTGTAAGGGCGGTAACCACCAGCTCGCCGGTTTCTCCCTTATCGAGCACCTCAAGGGTGTCGGGGTCGATAACCTCGCACAGGAAGTGGTCCTCATTTATATGTAACCCGCACCTTTCGGTACATTCGCCGGATAATCCGGGGCCGTTAAGCTCCGACATGCCGTAGTTGTCGGTGACAAAGAAACCGTTGCCCCAGGCTTTTTCAATCTGATCCCTCAGTTCGGGGGTACATCCCTCGCTGCCCAGCAGCCCCAGCCTAACCTTATATAAATCCATGGGGAATTCACCGGATTTTTCCCTTGCAGCCTCGGCAAGATACATGCAGTAGGAAGGGGTGGCAACAATAGTGTTGGTACCGAAATCCCTCATGAATTTAAGCTGCTTTTCTGTATTGCCGGAGGAAGTGGGGACAATTGTTGCCCCAATCTTCTCAAGCCCGTAATGCAGCCCCAGGGCGCCTGTAAACATTCCGTATCCGAAACAGATCTGGACGATTGATTCTTCGCTGGCACCTGCGGCAACCACGATACGGGCCACCTGTTCCGTCCAGTGCTCCATATCCTCCCTGGTATATCCCACCACCGTCGGGTTACCCGTGGTACCGGACGACGCATGGATGCGGACAATATCCTTCATGGGAACGCTGAATAACCCGAAAGGATAGTTGTCCCTCAGGTCGTCCTTTGTGGTATAGGGTATGTACTGAA
This sequence comes from Clostridiales bacterium, assembly GCA_012839705.1. Lineage (GTDB taxonomy): Bacteria > Bacillota > Clostridia > Oscillospirales > Acutalibacteraceae > Avimonas. The sequence goes on from DUMT01000056.1 coordinate 48,799, forward strand.
TATCGGACAACTGCTTAATCTTGTCCCCCGTAACCCCTGCAGCCCTGAGCCGCTTGTGATAAAACTCAACATTGCGGTCACAATAGTCCACCAGCGCTTTCAATCGTTCAAGCTGCAATTCCTCCAGCTCGCGGCGGGACATACATTCCATTTCAGGATTCCAAATACGGTTTTTCACAACAATTACGACCTTTCCAACTGAATTTCCCTAAATTTTGTATAATCAACTGCTTTTGCCCTTTATCGCTTTAAACTAAATACACTTTAAATCATTTTACTAACTTTTAATTCAATTGTAAAGAGTTATCAGTTTTTTCTTCCAAAATAAAAAGATTCTCAGGATTATTGCAAACCTGAGAATCTTTTGAAATCTTCAGATTAAAGCCTTTATACTGAAGCCGGTGCTGCTTCCTGGGCGGGTTCTATTTCATAAAATTTGTGGTTTGTGTCGCTGCCGGGAAGCTTTGCCGCTGCGAAAGCCTTGCTTACTACAGCGCACAGTGCAAATGAAAGCACCATGGCAAGGCAGGCGAAATGGGGCCCGAGGTTGGCTATTTTGTCAAGCCTGGGGATTTCTGCATCCGGGAAAAACAGCTTGCAGGTTACCGGAGGCAATGCAATAACGAAACCTCCAACCATTCCAGCCCATGCTCCGGCTCGGTTTAAATTCTTCCAGTACAGGGAGAGCAAATATGGCGCAAGGAAGCTTCCGCTTAAAATACCCCAGGAATACGACATCATGTCGAGGATGGGTGTTTTGCTGTTTGCGATAATGTAGGACAATACAACAAAGACGCCGCAAACAACCTTGGTAACCACAGCAGCCCTTTCCGCGCTCATTTTCTGGAAAAGCCTTGCCTGGATAAAATCCATTGTAAGTGTTGAGGAAGCGGTAATGGTAATGGCTGTCAGAGTGGAAACCGAGGCGGAAATCAGCAGAATCAGCACGATTCCCAGGAGTATATTCGGAATCCCGGCGCTTGACAGCATGTTGGGCACGAGGTAATCCCTTCCCTGCTCCGGCAGGGTGTCGAAGAACAGGTGTGACAGGGAACCAATAAAGTACCCGCCGCCCGCTATAACCAGTGAGAACACGGTTGAAATAATCGTTCCGCGCTTTACTTCCTGGTCGTCACGGATTGCGTAATATTTATGAATCATCTGGGGAAGGCCCCATGTCCCGAAGGATGTCATAAGGATTGTGGCGGACAGGGCGAGGTAATGGTTCAAACCAAGATTCAGGGCTCTGGTTTCCTTTACGATGTTTGCAAGCCCATCGGCAAGCCCGCCCACCTGATTGCTGCGGACAACTGCCACAATCAGGACCAAAACGCCGACAAACATTACAATACCCTGCACAAAATCGGCCTTAAGGGTTGCCGCGTAGCCGCCAAGCACCAGTAGTAAAACCGCAGCAACGGCTATAACAATCATGGTCACCTTTTCATCAATTTTCAGCAAAACCGAGCATACGCTGGTAAGCCCTTTGTAAACTGAAGCCGAATAGGGCAGCAGGAAGATGAATATTACAGCCACTGCAAACCGTTTCATCCCCTGGCTTTCAAACCTTTTTTCAAAAAACTGGGGCATGGATTTTATATTCAGCCTCTGGGTAACCTCCCTGGTGCGGCGGGCCAGCACAATCCAGGCAAGCAAAGCGCCGAAAACCGCGTTTCCGACTCCCACCAAAACGCCCCAGATTCCGTAGCTCCATCCCGTGGAGCCTGCATAACCTATAAACATAACCGCCGAAAAATACGCAGTGCCATACGATAAGGCGGATACCCACGCCCCGGCATTGCGCCCGCCGACGGTAAAATTAGAGATGTTTTTGGTGCTGCGGGAATTCAGTATCCCTATCACCAGCATAAATACTATGTACACGCCGATAGTAGACCAAATCACCAGTTCCTTCGTCATGGCGAGTCCCCTTTCTCAACCTTGCAGCAAACACTTTGTTTTTATCGATTTAATCCGTAACGGTTTAAACTTTTACACTTTAAACTGTTACGGTTTAAAGTGTATATGTAACTATCCTACAAGATTTTTTTAAAAAAAGCAACAGCTTTTTTTAAAAATATTAATACAAAATAATGCTTGATAATTGGAAAATTTTGCTATATACTGGGGATATAGATATATCGCAATTTATCTAATTTGCTTGATCTGGTCAGGAGGTTATTTCAAGCATATACCGGTCGCCTGCGGGGATGACTGACATTTAATCACAGGCAGCCATATTGCTTTAACCCTCATGGTAAGATCTTCAAAGCAAAAGGATGTGATCCAATGCCTCTTGAGCATTTTTTGTGCCGGGCGGAAGAGTTTGGCCTGTTCTACAACCTGAATGAAAACTTTTCAGAACTTCAGTCAGGAGTCACCCAGATTATTCTTATTGAAAGCGGCTGTGCGCTTTTAAGCTATCTCAGCAAAAACCTTTTCATCCAATCCGGCATGATGTTGCTACGAAGTTCAAACACGGTATTCGATATAGTTTACAGCAAAAATTTATCAGCGTTGTCAATCTCCTTTAAACCCGAGCTTTTATTAGCAAATCACCCGGACTGCCCGCCTAATTTGAGTGCCGGGTTGCTTGACCCTTCCGGCCTTCTGGGCAGTTTGGTTTCAAGGGATGCGGAGATTCTGCCTTTAAACCCTCTAAACCGCGCCCGCTTAAAGAATCTGTTTATTGCCGCAATCGACGAAATGATAAACGAAAAGGACAGTTTCTGGCTCATGCGAACCTCCTGCCTTCTAAAAGAGCTGCTGCTTTTAAGCTTTAGCACCTGCATACCTTTGGACAACCGTGGCAATTCCCATGCAAATCTAGCAATGAAAACCCTGGATTTCGTGCATGAAAACTATAATAAAAAAATAACCGTCCACATGCTCTGCAAAATGTTTCATACCAATCATACCAGCATTTTGAAGGCTTTCAGGTCATATACCGGTACAACCATTGGCCAGTATATTCTTGACCTGCGCATAAATTTAGTATCAAATGCACTGTTATTTACCGATTTGACGTTGGAAAAAATAGCCGAACAATACGGTTTTGGCCAGGTTTCTTATCTTTCCAGGGTGTTTCGCTCAAGGGTGGGCTTAGCACCCGGGCAGTTTAGAAGCCTGATTAGCGACAAAAAAATCATTGCTTAAAGCTCTTAAATTGCTGTGAGCAATTTAAGCCAGCCCGACTTTTGAACCCATTACTCCATTAGCTTGCTGCTAAACAGCGGCCCCGTGAAACGGCATCGCAGTTTTGCGGGGCCGCCGTATTGCTGTATTTTTTTAAAATGG
>DUMT01000057.1 GCA_012839705.1 Clostridiales bacterium
CCCTGGTTTAGCAACTCATCCTGTAAAGCAGCTATAAATCCCCTAAAAAGGTTTCCCGCACCAAAATGCAGCCAAACCGGGTTTTCCCGGGTATGAGCACACATTTCAGAGCGTGAGTACCGGGGCAACTGGTAACCCTTTTCGAGCCATTCTTTAGATTGATTTAAATCTTTGTCACAAAGCTGCATTATTACTTTTCCTTTCGATGATAGGACTTTTCAATAGCTTCCCAAAGGCCTATCAAATATGTAGCACCCAGGGCGCGGTCATAAAGACCGTAACCGGGGCGTGAAACTTCGCCCCAAATCGCGCGGCCGTGGTCAGGTCGGACAACCCCGTCAAAACCGGAATCATAAAGGGCTTTCATTATTGCGAACATGTCAAAGGAGCCATCAGTAGACGGGTGCGCCGACTCGTCAAAAAATCCAGGGGAGTAAATTTTCAAATTCCTTACATGGGCAAAATGAATGCGCCCTTTAAACTCTGCAATCATATCTACCAGTAAATTCTCAGGCGAGGTTCCTAAGGAGCCTGTGCAGAAAGTTATACCGTTGCAGGGGCTGTTAACTTCGGCAAGCATTCGGGCAATGTTTTCCCTGTTGTTAATTATCCTGGGCAGCCCAAAAATTGGCCACGCCGGGTCATCGGGATGTATCGCCATCTTAACACCATAATCCTCGCAAACAGGCATAATAGCTTTGAGAAAATATACAAGGTTTTTAAACAGCTTTTCCAAATCAACATCCCTATACAGTTCAAACAGGGATTTAAGAATATCCATCTTTTCCGGCTCCCAGCCCGGAAGCAAAAAACCGTTTGAATCATTGTTCATCTGGGAAAACATATTTTCCGGGCTTATCCCGTCAACAATATCCTGTCGGTATGCCATTACCGTTGAACCGTCTGAACGGGGATGGGCAAGGTCTGTCCTCAGCCAGTCAAACACAGGCATGAAATTATAGCAAATAAGGTTTATTCCAAGTTGCCCCAGATTGCGTATTGTTGTTATATAGTTTTCGATATATTTATCCCGCTCCGGCGTTCCGGCTTTTATGGCATCGTGGACATTTACGCTTTCAATTCCAAGAAGCTGAAGCCCCGCCTCCTCTATTTCGGTTTTAAGGGCTGAAATCCTCTCGGCAGGCCAAACTTCCCCGGCAGGCAAATCATAAAGGGTAGAAATAACCCCCTTAACCCCCGGAATCTGGCGGATTTGCTGGAGTGTCACGCTGTCATGGTTTTTGCCAAGCACTCCGGGATATGTATCGCAAAACTGCCGTACCTTAGCCGGGTCGGGATCATAAACATATTTCAAAGTTGCGCCGGCTTCGGTCAGCCCGTTGCACATGCCGTAAATATGGCCATGGTCCAGCCCGATTGCAGCAAAAACAAACTCGCCTTTTTCCACCACAGGAGCCGGCTTGCCCTTTGGCGCATAATTCATTCCGTCAGACCGTTGCATTTAATCCTCACCCTTTTCAATAATACAATTAATAGCTGCTTCCCAAGGTTATGTTTTCATTATCAAAGTTCTCAACAGAAGAAGTCTTTTCATGGAAATGCCGGACATTTTTCAATATGCCATCAACCGTATACCACGGGTCATCCGGCTTAATCGGAAGCTGTACCGCAGATTCAGTGAACCCTGCTTTATAGATTGCGGTAATGAGTTCAATTGTTTTTCTTCCATCTTTCCCCTGAATTAGCGGGCTTGTATTATATATGATAGAATCCAGTACATCCTTTATCTGTGCAGTATGCCCTTCATATGGCAGTGCGGGAAATCCTTCAAAAGTGTGTTGTATTTCTTTTTCCAATTCTTCGTTCTTATTCGGGAAACCGTTTGACTGCTCCACAGATGCAAATACCTTGAAAGGCACAGATATCCCCGCCCTTTCACCCTGGAACAAAAGCCGCTGTTCTTCCCCGTGATGGATTACCGAGCTTGTAATCTGCCCTAAAGCCCCGTTTGCATACTGGAGTATAGCAATAGAAATATCTTCAACTTCCGCGTTGTCATGGGCTACATTCCCTAGCACAGATGTTACCTTGTCAGGCAATCCCATCATCCAGCACATCATGTCTATATGGTGTACAGCGTGGTTAAGGGTGCAGCCACCTCCTTCCTGATCCCAGCAGCCGCGCCACCAAAGGTCGTAATAGCTGTGCCCGCGCCACCATAAGGAATCAATCTGGGCGTAATTAATCCTGCCAATAAGCTGTTTGTCCAGAATGTTTTTCAAGCTCATAATCGTAGTTCGGAACCGGTTTTGCGCAATCACCGCCAGGGTTTTGCCGCTTTCCTTTGCGGCTTTCAGCATTTTGTCGCACTCTTCCAGCGAGGAAGCCATGGTTTTTTCCACCAGAACATGTTTCCCGGAATTCAACATGTCAATGGCTATTTCCGCGTGGGTATATGGAGGGGTACAAATACTTACAAGGTCGATGTCGTCCCGCTCCATGATAAGCCTATGGGAATCATAAACATCCGCATTGAGGTCAAATTCTTTATTCTTGGCATGGGCTTTTTCCGGATATATATCCACAAGGGCTACAATCCGGCATATCTCAGGGAACTCCAGATACCCCTTTATATGCATGGGTGATATATTTCCTGTACCTACGATAGCAACATTAATCACAAAAAGTCCTCCATTCTTTACCAACCGGTAATTTTTCTAATCTGCTCAGTTAATTCCTGCTGCATCATCCTGTGAACCTGTGCAGACGGATGCCCTGCCCTGATTCCGTCTGTAACCGAGTACATGCTTGTTACAAACTCATATGCATAAACATCAGAATCCCCGTTTTTTTCCTTATACTCCATGACTGCTTTCTGCATTTCGCTGTAAAGATTGCACGGCATACCGCCTAAAATGCAAACAATCTTGGCTTTGGGGTTATTTTTTCTGATAACCGCAAGAAAATCCACATATGCCTTTTTAAAGCCGCTGATTCTGGTTTGATAGTCCGGGTAGCTGTCCCCAATAGGTTTTGATACATTGTTTACGGCATTTGAATCGTTAGTGCCCAAATGCACAACCACCACATCGGCGTGAAAACTGTTAAAGTCCCACGGAGTCTTTTTCTGAATCCCAAGGTCATTTTCCAGCCGTAAATCGGTATATTGATAATACTCCGGCATCAACCTCATCTGCCGGCCGTTTAAATCGCAATACACCCCGTTCCCGCTTACCGAAATTATATTTGCGTCAGCCTGCAATGCCTGAGCGGTAAGATATGCATAGGCGATTGAGCCGTCCTCTTCTGAGCTTAAGTAATTTCCGGAGGGCGCCGACGCCTTAGTACCGTAACCGCAGGTGATTGAATCACCAATAAATTCAATACGCCTGGCTCTTGGTTCAGTAGGCACAATGGATGGATTGGAGCCGGTTACTGTAACCGATTTAGCATAAAAAGGCCCGCTGTAAACATTCGCCGAAGCCTTGAGTACCCGCATGGTATGGGTTCCATCCGTAAGGTTTTCTGCAAGAATATATTCGCCGGTTTCCTGGGTAATCAAAAAATCGGCTGAAGGCACAACATTTTCATCCACATATACAACAACATGGGGGCGGTTTTTCTCCTGCATGGCATACGCCGCCAGGGTGCCAAGTTCGGCGCGCACCGCTGTACCCGTAAAAGTAAATTCAAATCCCGAGCAGGTCCAGTCATAGAAAGTGCGGTTGCCTTCACCGACCTTCAAGGTCCTGCCAAGAGTCCGCACGGTCCGGTCAGAAATTTCAAATGTCATATCTTTATGCGGGGCAGATGTTGTTTTTGGCTCCGAAACAGTACTGCTGGATGGGCTTTCGGATTTTTTACCTTCACTACTGCAGCCTGGCAAACTAACCATCATCACAAACACTGCCACCAAAATGATAAGCCTTTTAATCACTTATTCCTCCCTCGCTTTTCCTGATTTGTAACTAATAAGCAAGCATTAACCTTTATATCCTTACCTTTTAATATAGACTCATTAATCAACAATATAAAGGTAGTAATCTTATTAAACGGTAACTATCCCTGCTGAATTTATCTCTTTAAAACCGGTACAGATTATGTTATAATTTTACCAGTTATTGAGGGAAAGAGGCTGATATTTTGTTTGAATCCATGAAAAAAAGAAATAGGCGCAGGATTTATACGCCTATTCTTCTAAGCTTAGTTTTATCTTTTTTTGTCATAGCATCGATTACAATACATTCCTTCTGGAATTCCCTGATAACAAACACTCTCCACAACATCAGCCAAAAAAGCACCAACCTAAATCTGTTCCTGGATTTGATGGAAGAGACCTCAAAAAGATTTGATTTAAAAGAAATCAATACAGCCAATTCCAAAAAACAGGATCAGGTTTCGGAAATGCTTAGCAACCTGTCGCAAATAAACAAAAACCTGCTCAGAGCGGCGTTCATTTATCCCGATGGCGAGATAATCCTATCTCCCCGGACATCGGGGTACCCGACAGCAGAGGAGATAAAATCCATCCCCGAAATCCAACAGTTCATAGATTCATACAAATTAAGCTGCTGGATTATAAGAACCAATTACATAGCCAAATACTACGGAAACAAATTTTATAACAAGGAATATGGCGTTTTTACTCTTGTTAACAAAATCAAAATGGCAGATGGCGATTACGGCCTTTTGCTAATCGATATCGACCCGCAGACAATTTATAATATTTTTACCGACAACACCCACAGGGAACTTGACATCAGGGTTGTACTGATAAGCAGCAATCTGGAAATCCTGCCCAACCCAGGGGAAACAGATACTATAAACCACCTCGGCCAGTTTATACGGGACAATTATTCCACCGAAAAATACAAACTGTCTTTCCGCCACCGCAAACTCGTTTTCTACACCCCGGTCAGCGAAAACTATAAAATAGCCACATTAGTTTAAGTAGACAGCTTTTTTTGCAGCTTGCAGGTATTCTTATACCGATTCTGCTTGTACTCATTATCTTTGTGGCATTGTCCTTTTATATTTCCCATCTGCTTACAAAAACAATTTCAGACCCGCTGGAAAACCTGTACCATACCATGAACAGCGAGCAGTTGAAATCCTCTATTGAAGCTGAGGTTCCCATTCACAACGAACCTTAATAGTTACACGGGTGCCTTCTCCCGGAATGCTGGCAATGCTCACCCCATAATCCTGCCCGTATTCCAGCTGGATGCGCTCATGGACATTTTTAACCCCATACCCGTTAAGCCCGCCGTTTTCCCCCGCCTTTTGGCTTTTGGTATTCTCATCAAAACCAACGCCATCGTCGAGGACCTCAAAAATAAGGTCCTCGCCTTTTTTATACCCTCGCACGGTAATATGCCCCATGCCGTTTTTTGGCCCAATGCCATGCTTGATTGCGTTTTCGACAAAAGGCTGGATGATGATTTTCAGTATCCTGCAGGAACCTATGCCCTCCTGTATATCGTAGTTGATTTCAAACTTGTTTGGAAATCGTAATTTTTACAAAATTATTGACGAATTCAATTTCGTCCTTGACAAGTATGTACTTATCCCCCTTGTGAAGGCTTATGCGGAAAAAACCGGTCAAAGCCATTGCCAGGTCTTCAATTTCCTTTTGCTTTTTTATTTTTGCTATCCAGATGATAGTATCCAGCGTATTGTATAGAAAATGCGGGTTAATCTGTGCCTGAAGGGCTATCAGCTGCAATTTCCTCTGCTCATTCTTTTCCTCGTTGTTTTTTCTCACCAGTTCGGTTATGCGCTCAATCATTTCATTATAAGTGTTTTCCAATTCCCGAATTTCATCGCCGATGTTCTTAAGATACACCGGTTTAAGCTCATCCCCGCTTCCGAAATCATTCAGCTTTTCCTGAAGCTTGTGAATCGGCTCCACAATCCTTCGAGAAATAATATAAGATAAAAACAACGCGAACAGGGTTACCGCAATCTGGACAATCAAAATCAGCCTTTTTAAATGGAGTATGCTCAGGTAAAGGTCCCTTTTGGGGTTAATTACCACCGTTTTTAAATCACAGCCCAGGGTATCCCTGATTGATTCAATGTCCTTGACAGAAATAATGCAGTCCTGCCCCTGATAGGGCATATAGCTGTAGCGGAAACCTGAGCCGTTAAGCAAGCTTTTGTCAAACAGGGATGAACCGACTTTTTCCTTATCCCTGCAGGAAAGGACAACAGCATCTCCGGTGACTATCATGGAAAAAGCGGCGGACTCTGACATATCCTCAAAGGAGTTGAATAGGACTGTTTCCGGAACATATATAAAAAGATAACCAATCCATCTTGCTGTGGAATAATAGTTGTATTTCCTCCCAAGCCTTACATAATTGGTGCCATCATCTCCGGTCTCAACCGTATCCACCCATAACAGCTGGTTGCTGCTTTCAATTTTTCGAATACTGCGCTTATCCGGCGAGCCGGAAAAATTCTTTTTATCAACGGAAAGCACCTGCCCTGCCTTGTCCACCACCACAACATCGCCAACAGTATTCCAGTCAACCATGTTATCTAAAACCTGGCGGTATTTCGAAAGCTTGTATTCAAATGAGATTGTGTCATCCCCAAGAAGTTTTCCAAGCTCGTCATTATTCATTATCCTGATAGATAACATATTAAGGTCTGAAATAAAAAGCTCAACGCCTTTTGCCATTTCATCCTGGGTCCATTCGGTATTCTTAAAATAGTTGCGTTCAATAGTGCCAACGGCCAACATCTGGGCAAGATACAGCATAACCGAGGTAAAAAGGATTATACAGAAGGATACCACCAGGAAAACCCGTGTGCTGATATTAATTTTGCGCAGCTGATTAACTATCCACTTCATGGCGTAGTCCCCAAACCTTTTGTTCTAACGATTTATCCTGGCATAATCACTTGGATTCATCCCCGTTACTTTCTTAAATACCCTTGTAAAGTATTTGTCATTTTTGTATCCGACCTTTTGGCTGATTTCAAGCATTTTGTATTTTGGATTTTTCAGCATCTTTTTTGCAGCCTCTATGCGGTATTCGGTAACACATTCATTGATGGTCTTGCCGAGTTCACTCTTGAACAGGTGCATTAAGTGTGACGCGCTGATAAAAAGCTCCGAGGCAATGCTTTCCACCGTAATATCCTTGCTGTAGTTAAGCCTGATATAATTCAGGGCATCCGCAATCTCGCGGCGGTGTCCAGGTATTTCACTGTCCCTGTAGTAGGATATCTTGTATTGTGA
>DUMT01000058.1 GCA_012839705.1 Clostridiales bacterium
AAATATTTAATTAGGCTGGATAACGCCTTCGGAGCATAAAAATTGAGCCGGCGATTCAAGCCGACTCATTAAGGCAAATATTTCCCTAAATTATTAACGAGCCATCAAGGCTTTGAATCCTTCTTAATTGCAATTTTGATGTTTTTCAGGTCGTCTATTTGCAAAGTTTCAATAGAATCAAGTGCATCCCGGTTTGCAACCTTTGTATCATACAGCTCCTTGCGGAGTATCTGGACATCCTTAGGCGCCTTGATTCCCAGCCGCACCTTGTCATTTTGAATCTCGAGGATAACGACTTCTATATCATCGCCAATCATAAATGATTCCTGGGGTTTTCTCGCGAATACCAGCATTATTCAGCCACCCCGCTATCTCGGAAAACAAAATGGCGTACTGAATAATCCGAGTTTTCGAGAATCACCTGATACGCTTTTTTTGTTTCAAAGTTAACAACAATCGGGCTTTTTAAGTTGACAGTCATATCCTCGATATTTTTTGGCACAACTGCTATTACAAAGAATTTCAGATTGTCCAGCGATTTGGCGCCCAGTTTTCCCAGGATATCATCCGGGATTTCAGGCTGGTATTCATCCACAATAAACAGCGGGTCAAACACAACAAACCTTATATGCTTGTTGTGGACAGCCTGCATCCATATTATCGGGACATCCAAATCGTTTCTCTCAAGAAATACGTAATCGTTTATAGCTTCAATCCCATAAATCCCTTCCGGAAAATGGATTATATCCTCTTCATTAATTTCAACATGCCCAAACTCTACAGTTTCTATAACCATGCTATCCTCCATTCTTATAGCCGGAGGCAATCATAATTTTTTATGACAGGAAATCCAGCAGCGATCCCTCCATAAGGTTCGCACCGATTTTCAAAGCTGCATTGTAAGCCAGCCTCTGATATTCCAGGTTCATAAATGCCTCCGCAAGGTCGGCAACTTCCAGGCTGTCCTGCTTGTTAAGGAAGTTTTCCTCGTCAACATTCAGCCTGTTTTCAATAAACTCGATAAAATTGGTTTTCTGGCCGATGTCGGCATACTGGATTAAAACATCGCTCATTTTGCTTTCAAACTTCTTCTGGTACTTTTCAAGGTTGGTAGTATCATTGTTCTTCAGCATCTGCACCAAATCGGTGATAATGTTGTAAATGTTGTTTGAAATGCCATCCTCGTCAACACCATGCCCCAGCAGTTCCACACCGGAATAGGCGATGTTGAATGCTGTGTTGTCGCTTACCGGAACGCCGGAGCGGGATGACATTCCCATGCCGAAGTCGATATAAATGCTCTCCTTCTCAAAAGTACCGGTATCAACGTCAACACCATGATAATACAGTTTTCCATCCTTAACCTCAAAGGGCAATTCGGTCAGGTTGGCACCGCCGAACAGGAACCTGTCCGCGGATTTCCTGTTTACCACATCCAGAAGCTGGGTCTGCAGGTTTTCCAATACCGTGGCGATGGCAGCCCGCTCTGTGTCGGTATAAGTGACGTTTTTAGCCTGCTCAAGCATCGAATTGATTTCTTTTACTATATCATTTACAGTAGATATTGATGCTTCATAATCGGTGTAAATATTCTTAACATCTACTATATTGTTCTTAAAAAACTCAATCCTTGCCAAATCATTCCTGACATTAAAGGCTTTCATTGCCGCAGCCGGGTTCTCCGAAGCCCTGGAATAAAGCTTTTGCGAGCTTGAAATATCGCTGAGTTTAGCCAAGGTCTTATAGCTTGTATTAAGGTTGCGAAGATACCGCTTCATTATCATGTTGTTTGTAAGACGCATAATGACTCACATATCCTTTCTACTGTTAGCTTAGACCTATCTGCCAACAACACCCATACGGTTGACCAGAATATCCAGAGCTTCATCAAGAGCCGTCATAATCCTGGCTGCGGCGCTGTAGGATTTCTGGAACCGGATCATGTTTATGGTTTCTTCATTGAGTGACACCCCGGAAACAGACTCCCTCTGTTCATCCACTGTCATCAGGACGATATCGCTGGTTTCAGCCATATCTTCATAATACCTTACATCCATGGCGATATCGCCGTTAAGGGAAGTTACAAAATCCACAAAGGAGCCCTTAAACGCTGGAGTAATTGTATGGGTATCATTCAGCGCCTGAATCATTTTGACAATGTTGTCGTTAGCGCCGCTCGGGGCACCTTCCAGTGTCGAAGTTGTTATATACATCGCATCCATCAGCCATTCCTTGGATATGCCGATTGTGGATGCTGTGATATTTCCACTTTCATCGCCGGAGAACAGGGGCTTTTCTGCGCCATCCACCTTGTTCAGCTCGTTGAATACCTCAGCAAGCTTTTGGGCAAACATATCCAGCGAGTTCTTATAATACGGAATGCCCTGGAAATCACTCTCTCCACCGGTGGCAAATACCCCGTTGCCGTTGAGCATCTGCAAATGGCCGAAAATCTGGCCGTTGCTGACAACAAAATCGCTGCCATCTTCTTGCTTTAGCGACACGGGATACCCCTCAGCCAGGCTGATTTCGTTGTACTCCTTCCCGTGAACCAGATAAACATCCCCGCATTTTACAGAAACTGAGCCGTCATCATGGTTCTCAACATAGATGTTGAGATAGCCGGACAGGGTGTCGAGATGCATATTCCTGGTATCCATCAGCTCGTTGGGGTTGTATCCGGCAACCATGGCGCCCTTGATTTGCGTGTTTAAACTGCTGATTTTCTCCAGCAGCTGGTTAACATCCTCGATAATTATGCCAAGTTCCTCATACTGCTGCTGCTCCAGCTCATAAAGCTGCTCGGAATATTTATTCAAAGTCTGGGCGACCGTTTGTGCTGCGGACCTGACCAGACTGGCGTATTCAATGTTTGAAGTATTGCTGGAGAAAGTGTGCAGCTTCTCCAGAAGGTTCATAACTGAGGTGTTAAGCCCGTCTTTGCTGTATTCGTCAATAACGCTTTCAATATCCTTAAGCCCTCTCAAACAGGTATTCCAGGTGTTGTTAATTGCGTTTTCCTTGCGGTACTTGTAATCCAAAACCTTGTCCCTGACCTGGGAAATCCTGTCCACTTTTACGCCAAGGCCAACATCCGCCGTGGTTGAGTTTGAATAAAGGTAGGAGCCTCTTAGAAACGGTTCCGCGCTTAATTCAACCCTCTGCCGGGTATAGCCTTCGGTATTGGCGTTGGAAATATTCTGTGATACAACATCCAGGCCTTTCTGGCTGGCATTCAGGGCTTTCCTCGCAATTTCAAATCCTAAAAATGTCGCACGCATAATTTATCCTCCAATTCTTTTCCACCGGCTACGTCAGGTTGGAATAAGTTATCATCCTGTCCTCGGAGGCGCCGGATTTGGATAAGATATAATTGACCACTCTCAATTTGGTGTTGATTATGGTTTTATTCTTGTCGGTGGTTTTGCGAAGCTTCATAACTACGTCAGACAACTTGTTAAAAACACTCTCAAGCGGCTTTGCCTCAGGAAATTCGTCAATTATGCGCCGTAAGGTATAGCCGCCAAGCCCCGCCTCGTCCAGCAGCTTTTCCCTGCGTTTTTCGCAGTTGGCTGAGCTCATAATATAGGGCTGCTGCTGGGTAACTATATTGTCAAGAGCCTCAAGCTCCCCTTTTAGCAGTACATCTGTCTTTGAGCTTTCAAGCTCCAGAAGTTTTGTGTAGATTTTAAGCTGTTCCTCCAGCAGTTTTGTTAATTTACCAATATCAATAGGCGGCATCTGTATTCACCTGCAAACTATTTTTTTAATTTGAGAATGGCTTCAGCAATATCCCTGGAAGATACAAAATACTGGCCGCTGTTGATTTTCTCCCTCAGTTCCTGAATCCTTTTCTCACTGGCGGATTTTTCAAGGCTTTCAATCAGGTTGCGCTTTGCCGCCACAACTTCGCCGTGCCTTAAGCCTTTTTCCGAAATTTCTATTTTGTCTTTAACAGGGCTGCTGTTGTTAACGCTTTTATCCTGCAGGGTATTTCTGCCAGCCACAGCCCTTTTGGCGGTAGTTTCATAAAAATTAATCAGGTTATTTGTATTTGGCCCAATCTTCAATTAAATTCATCCTTTCAGCAAACCAAAACCGGAATTAACTCAATTCTTACAGTCAGTTTTTCATCTTGCAATTTATATATCGTCCGAAATTTTAAAATATTAAGCATTTTTATCTTCTTAATGTATTTGCGGTTTGCTCCATTTCGTCAGCTACCTGGATGATTTTTGAATTCATCTGAAAAACCCTCTGGGCTTCAATCATTTTCGACATTTCTTCCACCAAATCGACAGCGGAACCTTCAAGGTACCCCTGCATTACCCTGGCATCCTCAACCGGCTGCGCCTGCCCGGATAACGGGGTTTCAGCAAACCTGCTGCCGCCCAGAAGCTGCAAACCGTAAACATTAGGGAAATCAAAGACCCCCGGCATTGCCGCAGGCTCGCCGTCGGTCACAGCAATAAAATTCATATCCTGCCCGAGGACATAAAATCCTTCTGAAGTGACAAGGTAGTTGTTATCCCCTTCCACAGAAACAGAAAATGCACCGCTTCTGGTATAGAATACATTCCCGTTTCTGTCGATTACCGCAAAGAATCCGTCGCCGTCAATGGCAAAATCAAGGGCTTCCCCGGTTTGCTGCATTGCGCCGTTTTGAAACCTGATGGAATTTCCGGCAACCCTCGACCCGCTTCCGATGTTAACGTTTTCCTGAAGGTTTGAATACAGGGTATCGGAGAAACTCGCCGCCTGGGATTTAAAGCCGGTGGTATTGACATTGGCAACGTTGTTCGCTATTGTATCAAGCTTCGTCTGGGAATTATTAAGCCCCAGTGACGCAGAATAAAATCCTCTAATCATACGCTTACATTCCTTTCAAATTAAACCTTGCCTACCTGGTTTGCGGCTTTTTCCATAATTTCATCAAAGATCTGCACCACTTTTGCGCAGGACTGATACTGCCTTGAAGCCGCAATCATATCCGCCATTTCGTCAACCATGTTGAGGTTGGCTGTTTCCTTGTAGCCCTGGATAACCAAAAAACCAAATTCGCCGTTTAAACCGCCGTTGTTGACGAAATAGCCTTCGCCCACCTTATCCAGGTTGTTATAATCCGCAGGGCATGTAATCAGCAGCCTGTCGATATACACTCCGTCCCTGAAAACCTCACCGTTTTCGTTGACGGTAAAATCCGCGCCGCCAACCATAATCGGCCCGTTTTCCCCGCTGACCATATTGCCGCGGCTGTCCACCAGAAACCCGTTTTCGTCCAGTTCAAACTGCCCGTTCCTGGTCAGCCACACCTCGCCGTTGGGCATGATAATGTTGAAGAACCCCTCGCCCCTGATCAGCATATCAAGGGAGCGGCCGGTGGCTTCTTCGTTGCCCTGGATAAAGGAAGTGTATGTAACATCCGGCCTGACGCCATAATTTACATTTCCCACATTGACCCCATTTTGGGCAAGCATATGCTCGCCGAAGGAGGTAGTAACAAGGTAATCCTTTTTATATCCCGCGGTATCGGCATTAGCGACGTTATTTGCCAGAACATCAATTGCTCTGTTGGTAGTAACCATTCCTGAAGCGGCGGAATAAAAACCTGTATACATAATATCACCTTATTCTTCCAAGTATTTTTTGAGTTTGTTTTTCATTTTCATCAGGGCTTTGGCGTGGATCTGGGATACCCTGGACTGGGTAACGCCGAGAACCCTGGCTATATCCTTCAGTTTAAGTTCCTCGTAGTAATACAGTGAGATTACAGCCCTTTCATTCTCGTTCAGCTCGTCAATGGACTGGGCTATAACGCTTTTCAGCTCCTCCTCGTGTATCTGCCATTCGGTGGAATCCTCCACAAGGAAGTTGTTGAATGCAGAGTTGTCCAGCAGCATCTCCTCGTAGGAAAGCAGGAAAAAGGAGTTTGCCTCCCCGATTGTTTTGTTCAGCTCATCTATGCTGATATTGAGGTGCGCCGCAACCTCCTCGTCCGATACGTTGTTGTCGGATTCGGACTGCAGCTTGTAATACGCGTCCTCAACGGTTTTAACTTTCTTTCTCAGGCTCCTGGGTACCCAATCCTGGTTTCTGATAAAATCAATGATGGCTCCCCTGATTCTGAAGGAGGCATAGGTTTCAAACTTTGCCCCCCTGTCGGGGTCGTATTTTTCAATACAATCCATCAACACCAGGACGCCTTCGTTGATTATATCCTCCATGTCCGCCTTGCTTTTATATACAGAATTCATTTTGATGGCAATACATTTTACAATCCCAAGATAATTCATCAGTATCTTGTTCCGCAATTCCAGGCTGCGGGTGGCTTTGTATTGCTCCCAAATATCATCGGTAATATTCAGTGCATATGCTGTATTCATATTATGGTCCTTACCTTTCTGTTAAAAATCCTTATTAACGCTAGGACAAATCAACAGATATAGTACCCAGGGATTGTATCTGAACCGACGGTTCGATTTCGTTGTATGAGAGCACCACGGCATCCGGTATAAACTGCTCAATCAGCTTTTTGTAGTAAAGCCTTACAATCGGCGATGCCAATATTACTGGATTGCTTATATACTGGCTCACCCTGCTGACCTCGTTAACATGGGATGACACGATTTTTTGCAAAATCTCCGGGGCAATCATGCTGTAGGAACCGTGTTCGGTTTTCTTTACATTGTTTATGATGTAGTTTTCCAAATCCGGGTTCAGCAGGATAACCTTTATCTGTCCGTCCGACGCAAATTTTCTTGTGATTGTCCTTCTGAGCGCCTGCCTTACATACTCCGTCAGCAGGTCGGTATCCTTGATGGTTCCGGAATAATCCGCGGCGGTTTCAAGTATAGTAGCAAGGTCCCTGATGGGAATGCGCTCCATAAGAAGGTTGGAGAGAATCTTTTGCAGATCCCCTATGCTGACAATGTCGGGAACAATCTCCTCGACAATGGATTTGTTGGTCTTTTTAAGGTTGTCAAGCAGCGAAGCCACGTCCTGCCTGCTTAAAAGCTCGTGGGCATGCTGTTTTACAACTTCGGAGAAATGGGTCAGAATCACCGAAAGCGGGTCGATAACCGTATAACCGTTCATGGCGGCGGTGTCCACCAAATCCTCGGTAATCCACTTTGCGGGAAGCCCGAAGGCCGGTTCCACCGTTTCAATGCCTTCGATTTCCTCTTCCACTTCGCCGGGATTCATGGCAAGATGGTAGTTAACCAGCACCTCTCCCCTGGCGACCTCTTCGCCTTTGATTTTGATGATGTACTGGTTGGGGTTTATGGCTGCATTATCCCGCAGCCTTACTGATGGTATCACCATACCTACTTCGGTGGCAAACTGTCGCCTGAGCATTACCACCCTGTCGATAAAGCCTCCGCCCTTGCTCTCGTCAATCAGAGGCAGCAGGCTGTAACCGAATTCCACCTCGATAGGCTCGATGTTAAGCAGCGAATAAATGTTTTCGGTGTTTTTGTAATACTCGGTTTCTGTAACCGGCACAGGCGCTTCCGGCACATCGGCGGCAATCTCTTTTTCAACCCGCTTCTTCAGGTAAATGCCTCCCAAAATCAGGGCTGAGGCGAGGGCAATGATTAGAAGTTTTGGGAAACCCGGTATCAGCGCCAAAAGCAGCACTATAAACCCTACAATCGGGAAAACGTCCGGGTTTGCGGTAAACTGTTTTGTCAAATCCTCGCCAAGGTTGTTCTGTGAAGCCGCCCTGGTGACAATCATACCCATTGCGGTAGAAATCATCAGGGAGGGAAGCTGCGATACAAGGCCGTCACCGACCGTAGCGATAATGTACTTCTGCAATACTTCGGAGAAAGTCTGCCCTTCCTGGACAATGCCAATAATCGAACCTGCGATTATATCGATAAAAACAATGATTATGGAAAGGATGGCGTCGCCTTTTACGAATTTGGAAGCACCGTCCATGGAGCCGTAAAAGTCCGCCTCGCGCTGGATTTTCAATCTTCTTTCCTTCGCCATCTCCTCGTTTATCAGCCCAGAATTTAAGTCGGCGTCAATGGCCATCTGTTTGCCGGGCATGGCATCCAGTGTAAACCTGGCGGCTACTTCGGCAACCCTTTCAGCACCCTTGGTGATAACAATGAACTGAACAATTACAAGGATGATGAAGATAATAATACCGACAACCGCGTTTCCTCCGATAACGAACTGTCCAAAGGTCTTGATAACTGCGCCAGCTTCCCCGCCCTTGCCGAGTATCAGCCGTGTTGAGGAAATATTCAGCGCCACCCTGAACAGCGTTGTGATAAGGAGGATTGAGGGGAATATCGAAAATTCCAGGGGTTCTTTTATATACATTGAAATCAGGAATATGCTTAATGACATTGTAATATTCAATATCAGCATCAAGTCCAGAACCACCGGGTTCAGCGGTATAACAATCAGGACTATTGCTGATGCGATACCCAAAAGTACAATGCTATTTTTTAGCTTCATACAATCTTTCTCTCTTCTTTAAATTGTAGACGAATACTAAAATTTCGGCCACAGCCTGATAAAACTTGGGAGGAATCTCGCTCCCGACTTTAACAGATTTATATAGTGCCCGTGCGAGGGGCTTGTTTTCGGTAACAACGACTTTGTTTTCTTCAGCGACTTTGATAATCTTCAAAGCTACGTAACCCTGCCCCTTGGCAACCACCACCGGGGCTTTGTGTTTTTCGTCCTTGGGGTCATATTTGATTGCTACAGCGTAATGGGTTGGGTTTCTTACAACAAAATCAGCTTCCGGCACCTTTTGCATCATTCTGAGGTTAGCCATGGCGCGCTGCCGTTCCCTGATTCTTCCCTTTACCAGAGGATCTCCTTCCGTCTGCTTATGTTCGGTTTTGATTTCCTCCTTGGTCATCATGATTCTGCGCTCATATGACCACCACTGGTAGATATAATCCAGAATGGAAAACAGCAGCATTATAATGCATATGCTGAACAGAATCGAAACCACAGTATTTGCTACAAAATACAGGGCTTCTGTAATATCGCTGTCAATCAGCTTGAAAAAAAAATTCAGGTTTGCTGTAATTTTATCGTAAAGAATATAGCCGATTATTGCTATTTTCAGGATTGATTTCAAAAGCTCAACTGCAGACCTTAATGAAAACAGGTTTTTAAATCCGTTTAGTATGTTAATCCTGGATATTTTAAACTTTATCTGTTCCCTTGAGATATTCATCCTGGTCTGGGCAAATGTGATAAGGACAGCGGTAACCGAAGCCACAATGGCCAGCGGCAAAAACAGAATAAGCATTCTGACTAAAACGTCTATAAAAATCCTTCTTGTATCATTAACCGAAAGGTTGCTGTAATCCGGCATCCTGCCGAAATAAAACTTTACCGTATCCTTGATGTATTCAAAACCAAAAGGAGCAAGGGTTTTAAGGGCGAAGGTCAGTGCTAAAAGGGTAAAAACTGTTAACACTTCTTTACTTTGAAAAATATTACCCTTTTTCCGTTCATCCTTTCGCTTTTTAGGAGTGGCTTTTTCGGTCCTTCCGTCATTCGCCATAAAACCCCCCCTTTTTTTTATACCAATTTGGCCTTTAAGCGGCCAGTTTTAAGGCGTTGTTGATATTCCTGAACATCTGTGTGGTCATATCGTCGAAGAGCCCAGCAGCGCCGCCAAGCAAAATCGCCACCAGTATAAGCCCCACCAGCAGCCTTAGCTGTATACCAACCACAAAAACATTGATTTGCGGTACGGTTTTCATCAGCACGCCCATCCCTATTTCGGAAATCACCTCAACCGCCACCACCGGCAAAGCCAGCTTTACAGCCAGCACCAGCATGTTTCCGAAAAGGTCAACCAGGTACTTGCTGAACTCCGGGTTGAACAGCTCGGTCCCCAAAGGGACGACTTCAAAGGACAAAACCATAATCTTCATGAATGTAAGATGGCTGTTGCTGCTGAAAAAGAGCAGCAGGTACATTGCATTTAGCAGGCTTCCCGTCAGGGGCATATGAATGCTGCTTTGAGGGTCATAAATCTTCGACATTCCAAAGCCCAGCTCAAAGTCAATCAGCTCGGAGCCAACCACTATGACAGATATATAAAGCTGGAAGAGGAAATTGACAGCGTAACCTACAAGGATTTCCTTCAAACCCGCCAGCATAAAGCTTTCGATGTTTGGGAATTTGAGCTCCCTGTAAGGGATGACGTTGATTACAATAATCGATATGAAAAGCGCCAACCCAACCTTTGCCTGGGCAGGAAGGTTTTTTCTGCCGAAAATCGGGTTGAGCACAATCATCCCGGTCATCCTCATTAAAACCAGCAGGAAAATCTGATAGTTTGAAAATACTAACTCCCACATAATGCTACCTTGTGTCCTATTACAGGTTGCTTATCAGATTGAAAACGTTTTCGGTAAACCCGGATAATATGTTGATTATCCAGGAGCCAAGCAGTATCAGAATCAAAGCCGCGGCGATTATTTTAGGGACGAATGTCAGAGTCTGCTCGTGAACCTGGGTCGCCGCCTGCAGCACCGAGATAATAATCCCAATTACAACACTGACAATCAGGAAGGGGGCGGAAATTAAAACCCCGGTAATAATGGTTTCCCTGCAAATTGTTAAGATTTCTCCTTGAGACATAATAACCATCCATTCAGTTAAAGCTTGTTACCAGTGATTTTACTAACAAATCCCACCCATCAACAAGCACAAAGAGGATTACTTTGAATGGTAGGGAAATCATCGTCGGCGGGAGCATCACCATGCCCATGGACATCAACACGCTAGATACAACCATGTCGATAATCAAAAACGGCAGGTATATCAGGAATCCCATAATAAAGGCACGTTTCAACTCACTGGTAATAAACGCTGGGATTAAAACCTCGGTCGGTATGTCGTCGTATGTTTTGGGCCTGTCCAGCTTTGCAAGGTTTATAAAGACGTTCAAATCTTTGGTGTTTGTGTTTTTTAGCATAAACGTCCTAATGGGAGCCATGGCTTTGCTAATTGCTTCTTCCTGGGTAATCTCGCCGTTTGAATAGGGTGTGTAGGCTTCTTCGTTAATCTGTTTTAGCACCGGAGACATGATAAACAAGGTGAGAAACAGCGCAAGCCCTATCAGCACCTGGTTTGGAGGAGTCTGCTGAAGCCCAAGGGCATTCCTCACAAAGGACAGGACAATCACAATCCTTGTGAATCCGGTCATCATTATGAGTATCGAGGGAACCAGGGCCAGCAGGGTGATAAGGAAAAGAATCCTTAAAGTGTTGGATGAGTTGTCCAAACCACCAATGCTGATTACAACATCATCTGAAGATTCAGCAGCCAATGCCGGAATTGTAAAAAGAAGAGCCAACATTAACGCAATCAAAACTGCACGCAAAATTTTTCTTCGTTTCATCACTGCTTATCTTCCTCTTTGCTGCCTTTTACCTTGATAAAAGGAAACTGGCTTGCCAGCTTTGACTTAAAGATTGCTGCAAAATCCGGCTGGCTCTCATTCTCTTCGGTTTCCGGAAACTCTGCCGAATCCCAGGTGTCAATGGTTGTTACGCCCTGTGCGGTGATTGCCATAAAATAAACCTTATCCTTAACCCTGGAAAGCACCAGTATTTTGTCCTGGCTTATCATGCAACGCTCCAAAACCTTTATGTGCTTGCCGCTTGAAAAGGAATTGTACTTTTTTGTGAGCCACTTTGTGCACCAATAAGCCAAAAAAATTATTAAAACTACCCCGATCAGGGAACCAACCAATTGGACAACAGTCAAAAAATCTTTCAAAGCCACACTTCCCTATACTGCTAATTTAAGGCTACAACAAATCCTTTTTGGAAACGATTTCGGTTATCCTTACACCAAAATTGTCATCCACAACCACCACATCGCCTCTGGCGAGGAGCTGGCCGTTTACGATAATGTCCACCGGATCGCCGGCCTGCTTGTCCAGCTCAATGATATGCCCCTGCTGAATTTCAAGGATTTCCTTGACCAGCTTTCTGGCATGGCCGATTTCAACAGTTATCTCCAGCGGCACATCCATAATCAAATCAAAACTTGGCTGTGAATACTCCCTGCTTGCAGGTACCTGCTCTTCTTCAAAATTGCTGAGTTTCAAAGGTTTGACGTTTACCGGGTTTTCCTGATTCTTTTTCTCAGACATTTTTCTCACCTGACTTTTACTGGAAGGCTCAGGTTTTGAGGAGCTTTTAGCGCCTTCGGAATTTTCCTTTGATTTTGATGAGCTTGAACCATTAAGCATTTTTCCAACCAGCTCTTTGGTAAACTCCAAAGGCAGCAGGCTGAAAACTTCGCTGTCCAAAACTTCTTCAATTGTAAACCTGAACTTAACCATCACAAAGCTGTCCATGTTCAGGTCTTTAATTTTCTCTTTCAATACATCAACCTCGAACACCTCGGGGATTGATATATTGATATTATGCCCAAAAAAGTTTGCAAGTGCGGTGCTTGAAGAACCCATCATCTGGTTCATAATTTCCCCCACCGCGCTGATGTGCATTTCATCGAGGATGTCGCCATCGGAAGGGATATCCATGTTGGTAAGGATTCTTACTATCGACTTGACATCCGGCATCTTCATTATCATGAAGTTGCTTCCGTCAAGCCCTTCAACATATCTGACCTCTGCGCAAACCGAAGGGATTAAAACATCGAAATTGTAATCTTCAATGGTAACATCCTTTACTTCAGGCGCAGTAATTGAAACCTTCCTGCTTAGCATGGTGGACAGCGCAGTTGCGGCGGAGCCCATGCTGATATTCATTATTTCGCCAATGGTATCTTTTTCAATGCTGCTTAAAGTGAATTGTGATTCAATCATGTTATCTTCCTCTTATGTAGATTTAGTTATTATTCAACACATTGGTTATCTTTATATGCTTTTTGTTTCTGATTATTCCGGGTATGCCGGTAAATCTAGGCTTTCCGCCTATGCAAATTTTTATATCGCTGTCAACTGTCTGCCTAAGCTTTATAACATCTCCGACCTGCAGATTGATGATTTCGCCCAAAGTGAGCGCCGTATCCCCAATTATTCCAACCATGTCAATATAAGCGTCTTTCAGGTTCGCCATGACGGTCTCTCTGCTCAGGTTATCCTTTATGATATCCCCGCTCCTTTTGTTCAAATTCCCGCCACGGTTGCTCTTCTCGACATAAGGCTCAAGGTTTATAATAGGAATGCAGACGTTCATTGTGCCTTTGATTGAATTAATTTCAACTTCCATAACAATGATTACTACGCTTTCTTCCATGGAAATTGTCTGCATAATCCTGGAGTTGGTTTCTATCCTCATTAAATTGGCTTCCATTTCGGCAAAGTTTGCCCAGGAATCCTTTGTGTACTTTTCCATCTGTTTGAAAATTCTTCTCATCAGTGCGATTTCGATTTCGGTAAACTCGCGTTCAAAAACTTTTCCTGTTCCACTCCCGCCAAGCAGGATTTCAACAATTGTAAAAGTTATCTGGCTTGATAATTCGACAATAAACGACCCGTCAAGTTGCTTTACGTCAAAAACGCCCATCATAACCAAATCGGGCAAAGCATTATTGTATTCAAAATAAGGCATTTCCTCTATCGTATCGACTTTAATCTGGCAGGATGACCTTAAAATCCCGGAAAGGTATGCAGCCAAATGCCTTGCAAAGCTTTCATACACGCTTCTCAAGACCTTCAGCTGGTCCTTTGAAAACTTTTTTGGGCTTTTAAAGTCATAAGTTTTTATTTTTTTCTCTTTTATAGAGATATCTGTTTCAGAGGTATTTCCAGACAATAGCTCTGACAACAGTTGGTCTATTTGGTTTTGAGTCAAAATTTCGGACATTATTTAATCTCCTTTAACGCCGATACATCTTTTTGAATGTTGGCTTAATTCAGGGGGTTACCCCCTGAATTAAGCCTTTTGTTTTTATTTTTATTACCTCTTGATGTTTACAAGCTCCTGGAGTATCTCGTCGGATGTGGTAATAATCCTGGAGTTTGCCTGGAATCCTCTCTGGGTGATAATCATATCGGTTAATTCCTTGGAAAGGTCAACGTTGGACATCTCAAGTCCGTTGGAAATAATTGAGCCGGTAGCTTTGGTTCCGGGTTTCGCGTAAGTCGGTTCACCTGAGCTCTGGGTTTGTTTCAAGTACTGGTTGCCCTGCAGGGACAAGCCGTTGGGGTTAACAAACTTGACAAGCCCGATTTGCGCGAGGACCTCAATCATGCCGGTATCGGAATTAATTGCGCTGATGCTGCCATCCAAACCGATTGACAGTTCGGAATACTTGCTCAATTCATCAATTTTTATAGGTGCAAGAGCGGTAATCGGTTCTTCGATGCTGGGCACCCCGCCGCAGACGAAATAGCCGTTTGCGTCAACAAGGTTGCCGTTCTCATCAAAGTGGAAGTTTCCAACCCTGGTGTAGTTTACTTCGCCGCTGCCGCTAACCACCTGGAAATAGCCGTCACCCGAAATGTAAAGGTCGGTAACCACGTCGGTTGTCTGAATACCGCTGCGGGTATGGAGAACATCGATTGAAGCAATCGCCGAGCCGTAACCAAGCTGCATGGGGTTGAGTCCGCCCTTGTTTGCGCTGGCAGCCACAGCAGAGGAAAGTGTCTGATAATACAAATCCTTGAACAGAACCCTCTGGGATTTGTAACCTACCGTATTTACGTTTGAAACGTTATTACCGATAACGTCCATTTTTGTCTGATGGTTTCTAAGGCCTGTAACGCCTGCGTACAAAGATTTAATCATTTTTATTGACCTCCGTTCATAAATTCAAAATTTCATAATTTAAAATTTTAATCAGTTTATTAAAGCCGTGTAAAATTTCTCTGTCAGTCGAAATTTTGATAGCCTCCCGAAGGTCCAGCTATACTACCACGGCGCCGTCAATCTGGGTAAAAACATTGCCCTGAATGTCGCTCCCGGACATTGCAGTAACAACCGTGCTATTGTTGACGCTTACAATAAAGGCCATCTGGTCCATCAATACCAGGGTGTCTTTGACTCCCTTGGACTCTGCCTTTTTGACAGCCTCGTTCAGCCTGTTCAGCTGGCTTTCAGTCAGGTTTATGTTCCTTTCAACCATTCTGAGTTTTGCGTGCTTTGAAAATGTGAGGTTTTTGGAGCTTTCCAGCTGTCTTTGAAAAATCTTGTCGAAGGATTCTCCGGAATAAGTTTTTTCAGATTTTTCTGCCTGCTGGGTTTGTGTTATTTGTTCTGTCAGAATCCTTGTTCGTTGAAATTCTAAAAGATGATCCAGTCTCATTTAGACTTCCATCATCTCCCCGCCGAAATCGGCTATTATATCGGTGATGTCGCTTAAGGCGTAATATTTGTTGTTGACAAGCAACAGCGGGGTTTTGTTTTCAAAACTGACGCTTTCAACCACTCCGGATATGTATCGGACGTTGTTGCTGCTGTCAAAGGTTTTTACAATGACGGTTTTCCCCACGAAGGATATTGCCTGGGATGTTTGAATCATGGCTGTCAGGTTGTTCATCTGCTGGAGGGCGGAGAACTGAGCCATCTGTGCGATAAACTCGGTGTCGCTTGCAGGGTCGAACATATTCTGGTTTTTAAGCTGAGCAGTCAGGAGGGTGATAAAATCCTCATAACCAAGTTCGCTTTTCCCAAGCTTTGAGTTCACATTGTTTTTGTAGGAAGTGCCGGAAACATTGCTGTTGTTCCCTACTCCTGAAACCGGCATATAAACACTCCTTTCATATTTTGTAATTCAGCCTGCCGGGCACGAAAACTGCCCTGGAGACTTTCCCCTTGTATTCGGAAGAATCGGCATAATATTCTGGCTGGTCCTCGTAATAGGCTTGCCTGCCTGTATCGCGGCCAAACCCTCTGCCGAAGGAATCAAAGCTGAAAAGCCCTGGGTTTGTTTCGCCGGTGCAGTTTACTGTAAAATCGGTGACATGGATACTGTTGCTGGCAAGGGCTGATTTTAGCTCATTTATCTGGCTTGAAATCAAATCCCTTGTGGAAGCAAGGCTTGTGTTAAGTTCCAGGATTACCTTGCCGTCATCCATTGTCATTTTTACCTGCAGCTCTCCCAAACCTTCCGGCTTTAATTTAATGCTGAAGCTGTTCCTGCCAAGGTCAAGGTTTACCTTAACCCCATCAAAAACCTGCTCATATACCGGAACTTCCATGGGTGCGGAAGGGTTTGCGCCACCGCTTTTTTCAACTGAAACAGCGGTTGGTATGTTAAACCTTGCAAACTGCAGTCCCGCAAGTTTATCAGCGCCAATGCCTTCCGGCTGTTTGGCTGCTTTTATCTCCTCGTCAGCCTTAAGGCTTATGGGCTGGAATTCAAAGGCTGATTCCTCGTTAAACTCCAATATCCCATGGAATTTCGGCTGTCCGGTTTTTAAAACCGTAAATTCTGCCCTTTCATGCCTTTCGGCGGGCTGGGTATGGGTTTTAAACTCGCCAGCGGGTTTTTCATCCGGCAACCTGCCGCCAATATCGCCGTATGGTTTGGCGCCGGCTTGTCGCGGGTTTTCCGGGATTTCTGAAAGGTTTAATCCTGATGCATCAGAAAGGCTCTGGTTCTCAGCAGATGCGCCTTCCGGTTGCAATCCGCTGTCCAAATCTTCGGGAGCGTCCTGCAGGTTTAAAACCTGGCTTCCTGCTTGCGGAATTGCTTCAGGCTGCACTGTTTGTTGTAAAACCTCGGATGTGGCTTCTGAAAGCCCGAGGGCAGGCTGCCCGTTAACACCGGCATCTGCTGCTTTCGCTTGCACCCATCCAAAAGGCACCTGATGGGATGTTCGAGAACTTTCACTCAGGCTGACTCCCTGGCTCTGGCTTGAAACCTTAGCTGAATTTTCCCCCTGCAAAACACCGGGATTCTCGAAACCCGGAGTGTTAGCTGCCAATCCGGATAACCCCATCAGAATATACACTGGATAATTCATCCCCGGCAAATCCATTTCGGGGTTTTGGGCCGATTCTTCCTTTTCTTCCGGCTTAGTATCGGAAAGATTGATTTCATCCGAAACCTCTTCCTCAATTACAGCGTTTTCAGGGTTTAGATTCTGCTCATCTGGCATCACTAAAACCGGCTGTTCTGGCTGCCCGGAATTCACCGTTGTTTCCGGGTTTTGGACGTTGTTCAAGGCGCCGTTTAATATTGCCGAAAACTCCGGCCCCTGGGGTGAAGTCAAATCCATCCCGGGAGGGCTTGCCACAATCAACGGGCTGTCGATTTTTATCATGCTTACCACTTTCTCACCTCCTTTTTTCTAAACTATTTATTCAAAATATCGTGCAATCAAATTAATAAGTAGGCCTTAATGAAGCGTTGGATACGAATTCATCGATATAAACTTCGTTTTCCTTCTGCTCCAGGAATTTGTAGGCTTTAAATTCCTTTTCCTTCAGCCTTTCGATTGAAGCCTTTTCGGTTTTCACCTTTGTAAGTTTTGCAATCTGGATTTCAATACTCTGCTCGGATTTTCTGATTTCAAGCTGCTTTAAATTTATCTGCTCCTGCAAATAGGACAAATACTCTCCTTCAGCCTTCAGTTCGCTGACAGTGGCTCCCTGCCGGCTTTTCCTTATTAATTCCTCTTTCCCTTTCTGGTACTGTTCAACAAGGGCGTCAAGCTCCCTTAGCAGCCTGTTGTGGTTATCCTTCATTTCCTTGAGTATATTTGATTCAATGTTTTGAACCATTTCCTTATACTCAAGGACTTTTGTTAAAGAAAACTTGAAAAGCTTCATATCAGATGCAGGCACCTCTATTTAGCTGAAGCTGCCTGCAACCTCCTTTTTCAAAAACTAACCTTCAGCTAGGATTTGTTTCATCATCTCTCTGGTCTGCTCATAGCTGAAATACTCGTCAACCCCCTGGGTCAGCATGGAATTGATTTTTCCAATCAGGGCAATTGCCTTATCCAGCTCCTTGTTGGTGCCGCTCTTATAAGCGCCGATGTTGATCAAGTCATAGTTGGTATAGTAAACCGACATTATGTTCCTGATTTTGTTCGCCATCTCCATATGCTCTTCATCAACGATTTCATTCATAAGTCGGCTGATGCTCGCCAGAACATCTATGGCAGGGTAATGGTTTTTCATTGCAAGGTTTCTCGATAAGACTATATGCCCGTCAAGAATACCCCTTACGGTATCGGAAATAGGCTCATTGACATCGTCGCCTTCCACAAGCACGGTATAAATCCCGGTTATTGAGCCCTGCTCAAATTTTCCGGTCCTTTCAAGCAGCTTCGGAAGGAGGGAATAAATCGATGGGGTGTATCCCCTTGCCACAGGCGGCTCTCCTGTGGCAAGCCCGATTTCCCTTTGTGCCATTGCAAAACGGGTGAGGGAATCCATCAAAAGCAGCACGTTTTTGCCCTGGTCCTTGAAATACTCCGCAATTGTTGTGGCTACAAGGGAGCATTTCAGCCTCATCATTGCCGGCTGGTCGGAGGTTGCAACCACCAGCACCGATTTTTTAATGCCGTCCTTGAGGTCTTTTTCAAGGAAGTCCCTGACTTCCCTGCCCCTTTCCCCAACCAGGGCGATTACATTTATGTCGGCGTCGATATTCCTTGCTATCATGCCCATGAGTGTGCTCTTTCCCACGCCGCTGCCGGAGAAGATACCCATCCTTTGCCCCCTGCCGCAGGCGAGCATGGAATCCAGAGCCTTTACCCCGAAAGTGATGCGCTCGTTAATCCTCTCCCTCGCCAGCGGGTTAGATGGTGAATTGGTTACCGGGTAATACTCCATATCGTCGAATTCGCCCAGGCCGTCAATAGGCTGTCCAAATCCATTGAGTACCCTTCCCACCAACTGCTCGCCAACAGGGATTTTCAGCACATCCCCTGTGGATTCCACAACGCTGCCGGGGCCTATTCCGTTTAAATCCTCAAAGGGCATCAACAGCACCCGCTCGGACTTAAAGCCTACAACCTCGGCTTTGATGAACCTGTCCCCCTTGGTTGTATAGATGTTGCAGACATCCCCGATATTAACCCGGGGGCCTGTGGATTCAATGACCAATCCTATAATCTTGTCTATTTTCCCAATCTGGAGGACGGGGTTCAGTTCATTCAGGATTTTTTTATAAGAAATGTTTGCCACTTTTTATAACCTCGACTAACACATTTCACAGCTGGCAAGCGCCTGCTCGATAATTTTCAGCTGGGTGCTGATACTTGCATCCACTATGCCATTTGACGATTCGACAATGCATGTGCCCCTGGGGCTATTGTCGAGTTTTACGATATCAATGTATTTGGCTTCCCTTGCGAGGGATAAAAGCAGGTCGGCGTTTGAGGTTACGTATTCGTATTCATACGGCGAAACCGACACCTTTACCCGATCGCCCACGGTTAGATTCTGAATTGCCCTTTGGAAAAGGTTGAAATAGTAGGATTTGTTTTCGTCAATCTCAGCATCAAGGATTTTTCTTGCGATATCGAAAGACAGCTCTCTAATCAGCTTTTTGTTCTGCTCAATTATCTGCTGCCTTTTCCTGTATAGCTCGTTGAGCAGGTCTCCTAATTCCTTTAACATATCGGACTTCTGCCTCTCGGCCTCTTCAACACCGGCATTGTAGCCTTCTTCAAAGCCAGCCTTTTTCGCCAGCTCTATGGTTTTTTCCTTTTCAACCAAAGCCTCTTCCTTAATAAGGTTTGCCTGCTGGCGGGCTTCGTCCAATATCTTGCTTGCTTCGTACCTGGCAGCATTCAGGATTTTTTCATATTCAGCAATTGAGAGTTCCCTGTCCTTCAAATCAGTATCCTCTTGAATCTCCCGGTTCGCCTTATATCTGTGAGGAAGGAAATATGCCACGTCCTCGACAACGTTTGTGAACTTAACAACGTTAGACAATGATCTCATCCTTTCGTCCACGTGATACGATAATTTCACCGGTTTCCTCAAGCTTTCTGATGATGCTTACAATCCGCTGCTGAGCCTCTTCAACGTCACGCAGCCGGACTCCCCTCATGTACTGCAGTTCTTCCTGGATGGTTTCGCTCATGCGCTTGGACATGTTGGCATAAATGGTCTTTGTAACTTCCTCGTTTGCACCTTTCAGCGCGATTACCAAATCCCTTACATCCACATCGCGCAGGAACCTCTGGATGGAAATAGAATCCAGCATAACAATATCCTCGAATACGAACATGCGCTTTCTGATTTCCTCGGCGAGTTTGGGGTCCCTCTTGTTCATTTCCTCCAGAATGAACTTTTCGGTACCTCTGTCAACCGAGTTGAGCATCTCGGCCATATGTTTTACGCCGCCGATTTCTGCCAGGTCAATGTTGACAATGGAAGAAAACTTGCTTTCAAGGGTCCTTTCAACTTCCTTTATTATGTCTGGAGAGGTCCTGTCCATGTTTGCAATGCGTTCCGCCACATCAATCTGAATCTCTCTCGGAAGGTTGGCAAGAATCATTGCGGCCTGGTCAGGCTTTGCATAAGACAATATCAAGGCGATTGTCTGCGGGTGCTCGTTCTGGATGAAGCCCAGCAGATGCTTGGGGTCGGCTTTTTTCAGGAAGTCGAATGCCCTTGTCCTCAAGGACTGGGTAATCTTTTCTATCAGCTTTGCCGCCTCAACCGAACCCATTACCTTGTCAAGAATATTGCGGGCATAATCAATGCCGCCTTCGGTAATATACTTTTGAGCAATGCACAGCTCATAGAATTCGTTGAGGATTTCCTCAAATTCTTCAGGGTCCAGCTTATCAAGGCTTGCAATTTCCACAGTTAGCTGCTCTATTTCTTCGGGACGAAGGTACTTATAAACCTTTGCGGCATTCTCAACTCCAAGGTCAATGATAATCGCAGCCGCTTTTTTCTTGTAATCCAATTTTGCCACCTATTCGTCTTCCTCCTTAAGCCAAGTCTTAATCAATTGAGCAACAATCTGGGGATTGGATTCTGAAAATTCCCTGATTTGCCGTTTTAATCCCTGCTCCCTGGTCTCGCTTAAAACGATTGCAGGCACTTCTTCAGTCTGTGCTAGCTGTGTCAGAGCATTTTTAACTTCCTTGTATTCAAAAGCAGGTTTTGCTTTTTTCTTCTTCTTTAATAAGACCATTACAAGAATAAACGCGAATATGGAAACAATCACCGCGGCAATGGAAGGGATTAGATATTTGCCATACTGGTCAAAGAAGGAAGGCTTGCGGTTGAGTGCCTCCTGGGCTTTTCTGTACCTCTCGTTTGCCGCTGTAAACTCCATGCCTGTGACAATAATGTTTTCCTCGTCTACTCCCAGGGACTTAGCGATAATGCTGTTGACAGTCGCCCTGTCCTGGTCGGATATTTGCTTATTGATAATTATCGAGGCAGTTATGTTGCTAACCTCGCCTCCGTTGTTGATTATCTGGCTTTGTATCTCGTTTAACACCCTGTCGGTGTCGTTCTGGTTTGCGTTTCCCGTTTCAACAGGAGTGTACTCAATCTGCTGGGTTTGCTTTTGGGAAAAATCAATCGATACATTAACAGCCACGCTAACGCCTTTTTCGCCGTAAATCGGCTCAAGCAACTGAATAATTTTCTCCCTGTAAATATCCCCAGCCTGCTTTTCAAGCTCAACCTTTTCAAGGCTTACATTTGCCCCGGTGCTCGAACGGGGATTCAAAATATTCCCCTCGGAGTCGATGATGGCAACATTTTCAGCCGTCAAACCCGGGACGCTTTTGGCAATCAGGTTTTCAATGCCTTTTATCTGCTTCGGGGTAAGGGATACGCTGGATTCCACGTCTATGATTACGGACGCGGTAGAGGGTACCACATCTGTTTCCAGAACATAGTTGCTCTCATCCGTAATGCTGAGGGTCACAATTGCATTCCTTACGCCGTTAATTGTCTTAATGGATTCCTGAAGCCTTTCCTGCAGCTGGAAAACCAGGAACTGCCTTTTTTCAAAATCTGTTGTCATCAGGCTGTTGCTGTTAATGAACAAATCGTATGTAAGGGTGCTTTTAGGGTATCCTTCCTGGGAAAGCTGCATTTTCAAGCTTGCAACCTGGCCATCGGGGACAAGTATGATTCCGCCCGCCTGAGTCTTGTAATCCACTCCCAAATCGCTCAGTTTTGCAACTATCTGCGCCTGTTCCTGGGATGACAGGCCGCTGTATAACACCTCGTAGCTTTTCAGATTTAACAATACTGTGGCAATGATGGAGATAAAAACAATCGAGGCCAATCCTACCAAAATCGCTGTCTTGACTTTTTTACTGAGCTTGTTCCAGAACTCTGTTATTTGTTTAAGTATATCAGAGGGCATCCTAATTTCTCCTTAACTACTTTTTAAGTAGTACTTAAAAGCGATTATAAAGTAATTCTCATTATTTCGTTATAAGAATCCAGTGCCTTGTTCCTCAACTGTACCAAAGTTTGAAGTGCAAGCTCGGCTTTTACGGAATTGATGATTACGGTATGCAAATCATCAGTCTGTCCGGTTAATACGTTTATAATATCTTCTTCGGCTACACGCTGGGTTTCCCTGGCGTTATCCACCGCGTTTTTCAGTACATCCTTAAAAGGTATATATAAATCATTATTACTGTTAGTTTTAAACAATGGCTCCATGCCGGATTGTAAGTTTACATTACCGATAGATGATATAGGCATTGTGCTTCACTCCTTACTTTCCAATTGTTAAAGCATTTGTTGCCATTTGCTTTATGGCGTTGAATGCAGTCACGTTAGCCTCATAAGACCTTGAAGCCTCAATCATTTCAACCATTTCGGTGGTTGTGTCGACATTGGGCATCATCACATAGCCGTTTTCATCCGCATCAGGGTGGGATGGGTTATAAACCGCTTTTAAAGGCGACTGGTCATCCACAATAGCCTCCACCATAACCCCGGAAACCTGGTAGATTTCCTGCTCATTCTGAAGGATAGCGCCAAAATCGTTGATGTTGTCCTCTGCTACCTGGACAATCTTCCTTCTGTAAGGCTCGCCGGTTTCGGTTCTGGTGGTGTTGGCGTTGGCGATATTCTGTGCGATAATGTTCAGCCTAGTTTTCTGAACCGAAAGGGCTGAACCGCCAATATTAAGTGTGCCTAAAAACGCCATGGATTACCTTCTCCCTTCATTGATAGCGTATTTTTCCCTGGAGATTTCATCAGCCATCAGCCTTGTAACCGTCTGATAAGCCAGGGTGGTTCTGACCATTTCCACATTCTGCTTGTCAATGTCGACATTATTCCCGTTTTCATTTATCGGCGTGGTCTGGTCCTCCACAATCTGAGGCTCCAGCTCGCTCACCATCCTGTTGATGGTTTTCCTGTCCTCGCCGCTTTGCATGATTTCAAGGAAAAGATCTTCAAATTCAACTTCACTGGCGGTAAACCCCGGAGTACTTATGTTGGCAATATTGCTGGAAATAACCTTTTGCCTTAGCCATAAGGCATCCAGCCCTTTTTGCATTAGGTTATAATTTCGGTTTACAATCGACATATTATCGCCCCCTCATAGAAAAAATTGTTTATTTTCGACACTTTATGACAGAATGTATACTTTTTCGGTCTATTTGAAATAATATACGGGTTTTTTCCGTGATTATCGTTAATTACTATATCTAATTCTGTTGATTTTGTCAATATTATGTTATATTTTTTTAGAGTAGCTACTGTTAATTTATACATCATGCTATAAATTCGGCTATGTTTTTAATGTAATTGACAGCAATCTTGCTCTAAGATTTCGAAGTTTTACTTACCTTAATTAGGTAATCAAATAATTTTAGATGTTAAATTTTCAATTTTTTTGCCGATATATAGTAATGCTTCCATACATTTATTAGAATAAAAAATAATATGTTAATTTTTCAGATAAATTACCGATATATTAAATAGATACAAAGAGGTGATTCGAATGTCAGTAAGTATAGGCGCATCGTCAATCAGTACATATAACCGTTTAAGCGGCTATGTTTCGGGCCTTGATACCGAAACTCTCGTAGACGGGTTGACTCAGAACGAAAAGAACAGGGTTATCCAGGCTGAAAGGGAAAAACAGCTTTTAATCTGGAAAAGGGACGCTTATCGCGAGGTTATCAACAAACTTTCCGATTTTTATAAAAAATACTTCTCAAGCACCAGCACCCTTGAAGACCTTTTTTCAAAATATACCGTAACTAATACCGGGTCCCAGTATGTATCTGTAGTTGCAAGCAGCTCGGCAGCATCCAAAAGCGTGGTAATAAAGGATATTGAATCCCTGGCCACTTCATCCAGGCTTGTCAGCTCCCATACCGTTTCAAGCCCTGCAACAATTACTGTGGATATTGACAACATTGGTGAACTTTCGGGCAAATCCATGAAAATTACACTGGATGGCACGGAAAAGACCATCACTTTTTCCGAGGGCAGTTATGACAGCGTTTCTGCGGTTAAGGACGAGCTTCAAAGGTTGCTGGACCATTCCTTCGGCGCCGGCAGGGTAACCGTTGAGGAAAACGGCAATACCCTGACGCTTAAGTCCGCAGGCAACTCCATTGTCCTGGGCAAGGTGGAGGATTCCGAAAAGGACGCATCGTCTGTATTGGGGTTTTCCGACGGGCAAAAGAATATGATAAGCCTTACTGATACCCTGGCAAATGCGCCCCTCAATATTGCCCCGGGCGAAAGCGGGACATTTAAGATTAACGAGGTGGAATTCACCTTTAAGTCCAACTATACCTTCAGGGACATCATGAATATGGTCAACTCCAGCGATGCCGGGGTTACCATGTCATATTCATCAGTGGAGGACAAATTCATCCTCACTTCAAAAACCACCGGAGCAGGAAACCAGATTGTGCTTGAGGATGTTTCCGGAAACCTTTTAGGCTCGCTGTTTGGCGCCGGCGAATTTACCGACGGCACAAACGCTGTGATTAAAATCTGCACCAACCCATCCGCGGACAGCAGCAATAATAATTATGTAACAATAGTTAAGAGTTCCAATACGTTTGAGATTGACGGCATTACCTATAACCTTTTAGGCAAAGCAGAGGGAAATATTGAAGAAAACATAAAAATAGGCGTCGAATTCGACACCGAAGGCGTTTTATCCAATATTAAGCAGTTTGTGGAGGATTACAATTCACTGCTTAAAAGCATTACCGACAAGCTGTCGGAACCAAAATACAGGGATTTCCCGCCTCTGACGGATGAAATGAGGGAAGCTCTGGGCGAAACCAAAGCCGCGGAATACGACGCCAAGGCAAAAAGCGGCCTTTTGAGAAACGACCCCTACCTCAGGGATATCGAAACAGAGCTTAGAAAACTTATCACCAGCGAAGTCAAGCAGCTCACCGACAACAATTCCAGCATTGGCATCTCGCTTTTTGAAATTGGAATCACCACCGGTTCTTATTCTGAAAAGGGCCAGTTGAAACTGGACGAAACTAAGCTAAGGGAAGCCCTTACAAAAAACGCAGACAAGGTTGCAAAGCTTTTTACGCAGAAATCATCTGTCATTTACTCTCCCTACAACACCCCGGAAAGGCTCGAAAAGCGCTACAATGAATCCGGCCTTTTGCACAGGATTAGCGATATCATCCAAAACAACATACTGTCTACAAAGGGTACCCTAATATCTTTAGTAGGAAAAACCGACAACGACTACACCTCCCTTTACGCAGAAAAACTTAAAGATATCGACAAAAAGATTGAAAGGCTTAGGGAAAAGTATAAATCAAAACAGGATTACTACTGGGCAAAGTACTCAAAACTGGAGTCTGCTTTAAACAACCTATACAGCCAGGGCAATTATCTATTCTCATTAACATCTCAGTAAAGGGGGTAGCCTATGTATTCAAGAGATGTAAAAAGCTATCAGGAGAAATATATCAGCACCATGACCCCATCTGAAATGGTGACACTTTTGTATAGCGAAATTATTAAGAATCTCAACAAATCTATTGCAGCGATATCCGGCAAAAAAATCCCGGAAGCCCACCAGCATATCGTCAAGGCGCAGGACATCCTGTTATACATGATAAAAAACCTTGATTTGAGGTATGAGATTGGAACCGAGCTTTTAAAGCTGTATGACTTTATGTATGACGCACTTGTTAAGGCGAACATAAACAAGGATGCCGAGCTGATAAAGCGGGTTCTTAACATGGTTACCGAGCTTAAAGCCACATGGATCGAAGCAGAAAAGAGAAGCCGGGCAATGTCCCATGATACGGTAAAATGCATATGAACGAAATAGTTAACATTTTTAAAACCAAAATTGGTATTCTTAAGGAATACCATGGGAGCATCAGCGAAATGCTCCAGCACCTTCAAGACGGGGATTTCGATATCATTGATGAGTACAGTGCAAAACACGACCAATACATCGAAAGTTTAAAACAGGAAGATGAAAGCTTAAAAACGCTCATCAGTTCGATGGCTCCTGAAATCTCAAGTATTTTGTCAGAATTGCTGGCAGGAAGGCTGGAAACCTGCCCCCACTGGGCTGAGGAGGTTTACTCCGCCCATTGCAGGCAAAATGAGCTTGTCAGGAAAATTATCGGCATAAACAACCAGTGCATTTCCCTGATACAAAAGGAAATGGAAGAGGTTCAGGGGAAACTGAAGGAAACCTCCAACAACACCAAAGTGATTAATTACTACGCGAGTTTAAAGGGCACCCAGACCGGTATACTGCTGGATATTAGAAACTGAAAAGGGCCCCCTGAATTGTCAGGGGGTTTTTAATTTGATTAAATTGAAAACCCGGCCCCCTGCAAAGCCGCATGGGACCGGGACTGATTATTTTTTACACTATATCACTTATATCACTGCTTAACATGATAAATCGCCATCATTGCACAAAAGGAGTATAACAATTATGAAAAGAAGCAAGGCGCAATTATTGTTGTCGCCTAAAATCCCTCTGCCCAATTCAGAACCCCCTTTTCAACAGTTTCCTCTCCATTCTATGTACAAAGCCGTAAATAGTTGAAAGATTTAATGCAAAAATTTTGGGAAACCGGTAATCGAAAAAAGCTGTATTGCTTTCAACTCAAGGTACAAAATTCTACAATTTTCAATTTTAAACCAGATTTATACCCATACTTTAATTAAAAGTATAAAACAACCGCAATAAGCAACACTATTTAACAAATAATTAATTGTTTTTTTAAATTCATCCTTAAATCTGTATTATTCTGGCAATCTGTATAAATCATCTAGCCCAAAATGATAACAGGTTTGTAACAATGATTGCATTATCCATACAAAATATGTTATAGTTCCAATACCAAAAGTAATCCATAATGGAAACGGAGGGTCAAGAGGGCATGGAGGATAACACTCGCAACCTGCTAGTCAAAATTAAACAGCCATGGGTGTTAAGTGTAATTTTCGCCGCTGCAATTCCTTTGTTTCCTGAGTATTTTGCACCTCTGCTGGCAGTCGCATCCCTAATGGGTGCCTGCTATGATTCCGGCTCCCTTCATGATTTGAAGGTTGGCACACTGGGGAAATTAATGCTCGTTTATATTGCATATACCGCGATTGGCTTATTATATACACCTAATTTCCTGTCCACCCTCGCAACCGTCACCATGTGGATGACAATGTTTATGGTCTACCTGTCCATTACGACAGTATTAAAGGACTCCCGCCGGTTTGATACTGCTTTGATTATAATTTCTGCCTTTTTCGGAATTACCGGCCTGATAGGCTGCGTACAATATATGCTTCGCATTTCATTGGGCCTGAAAGTGCCTTTCCAATTCTGGTCTTTTATCGACTACCCGGTGTTTGAACTGATTAAGCTCGAATTAAAACCGGCTGTCGAGAGGGTCTCATCTACTTTCAACAACCCAAATATCTTTTCCGAAGCCCTGATTATGGCTCTGCCCCTGGTTGCTTACTCTTCTTTCTTCGGTAAAAATAATAAATACCACCTGCCTTGCCGTTTCTGCCTTATGTTTATTGCGGCAGGAATTGCATTTTCCTTCTCCAGAGGAAGCTACCTCGCGCTGATAGCCATTGCACTTGTTTTTTGCCTGACAAACATGAAAAAAATAATTTTTGTCTTGCTAACCCTGATTTCCGGATTGTTTTTAGTGCCGGAAACCGTAATGGAGCGGCTTTTCTCCATATCTACAGGGGACCAGTCGATATCCGAAAGGTTTGCCATATGGCTGTCCAGCACCTCCTTTATTAAAAGCAATCCTGTTTTCGGGATAGGCGCAGGTGTCAAAAATACCTGGAACCTGCTCCTGCAAAAAGGTATTGACGCGCCCCATATGCACAACCTCGCGCTGCAGCTTTTAACAGAGGGCGGAATAATTGCGCTTGTAATATTCATTATTGCTGGCTGGAAAGTCTTCCGTTCCGGGTTCGCGCTAATATACAAAAAACCGGAGAAAAGGGAAACCGGCGTTCTCCTAATTGCAATGGTACTTGGATTTGCAGTAAACGGGTTTTTTGACTTTCCTCTCATGACGCCCAAACTGGTGGGCATATTCTTCATGGTGACTGCGGTATGTGATTCCATTTTAACAATAAATCTCGGCCAGAAGCAGTCACCAGTTCAAAATGTGCTAAGGCTTCAAAAACAAATAATACATGTGAGCGACGAAAGGGTAGCATACACCAATTATCAGAAATCCAATAAAATATAACTAAAAAAATCTCAGCAAAATCCGGCATCCCATAACGCCGGATTTTTATTTAAAATTTTTGCCTGATTAATTTTGATAAATATTACCAATCATATCAATGATGGTATTCCGGCATTTATCCCTTTGAGTAAGAAAAACACCGATTATAAATCAGGGCGTAAATATAAGCAATAAGCCTGCACACAATCTGCCGGCAGAAAGGATGATATATTATGGGTTATCAGATTACAACGGATTCCACAAGCGATTTGCCAAAACAGTTTTATATTGAGCGGGGCATTAAGTTTATCGGGTTGATTTTTCAGATTGACGGGAAGGAATACAGGGAAGACTTAAACCTTACTCTCACCACCAAAGAATTCTATGACATGCTGAGAAAGGGCAAGCATTCAACCACAACCCAGATAAATACCTATGATTTTATCGAATTTGCCGAGCCGATACTAGCATCCGGCGAGGATATCCTTCATATAGCCTTTTCCAGCAGCCTTAGCGGAACCTATGAATCCTGCAAACGCGGCGCCGAAGAGCTTAAGGATAAATACCCCGAAAGGAAAATAATTGTTGTAGACAGCCTGTGTGCTTCCCTGGGTGAAGGCTTGCTGGCGTATTACGCCGATGAAAACCGCAAGAAAGGGATGAGCATTGAAGAAAACGCGGAGTGGCTCGAAAACCACAAGCTGAATATCTGCCACTGGTTTACGGTGGATGATTTGAACCACCTTTACCGGGGCGGGCGCCTGTCAAAAACTTCGGCGATATTCGGGACTTTGCTGGGTATCAAACCCGTTCTTCACATGGACGACAGCGGCAGGCTCAAGCCCGTAGAAAAAGCAAGGGGCAGAGCCGCCTCAATTGACGCGCTGGTTAAAAAGGTTGTGGAGACCGCAAACGAGGATATAAAAAGCCAGCAGGTATTTATAAGCCATGCGGATTGTATGGATGACGCAAAGAAGCTGGCGGACAAGCTTCGCAGGGAGGTTGGGATTCAAAATATCCTAATCTCCGGCATCGGGGCGGTTATAGGCTCACACTCAGGGCCGGGGACTTTGGCGGTATTTTTTATGGGTAAAAAACGCTAAAAAAAATTAACAATCGGTTATTTTCCCGTTAAGAGTATTATTTTATTTGTTTGTTAATATTGTCCACAGATTAAACTTATGCTATACTTTAACAAAAGTGTAGCATAAGTTTTATTATTTTGGAAATCTTGGAATAAGGAATGAAGCCAATGAATCAAAATCAAATGAATCAGACAAAACTGATCCGGGTATTGATTTTAGCCGTAGTGTTTTTATCCCTGACCTGCCTGCTTTTTATAGGTTTTCGCTCCGACACTCAGCTTAGCAGCACAGGCCAAAAAATATTCTATTCATTGGGCCTCGGCGGGCTTCTTGCAGGCTTAGCTACATACCTTCTCGCTGTTCAGACCGAAGATTCAAAACCCGCACAAAAAAAATGGTGGTTCTTCCCTGTAATTTCGGGTTTGATGGGCATGCTGTGCATGCTTTTGGGATATGTGTATATGGGCGTTTACCCCTTTGGCGAACGCAGTGTAATGACGGTTGACATGCACCACCAGTACGCCCCGTTGCTGGCGCAGCTGCGGGATATGATGCTTAATGGAGGGAACCCTTTTTACACCTTTGAAGTTGGCCTTGGCTCCAGCTTTATCCCATTGTTCGGATATTACCTTGCCAGCCCCTTCAACCTTCTGCTGGTTCTATTTCCAAGATACCTTTTAAACGAAGCTGTCCTTGTTATCACCCTAATTAAAAACGGGTTGACAGCCGGGTTTTTCGCCCTTTGCGTCCAGTACATATACCGCAGGCGGGATGCGTCTGTGGTTATCGTGTCCATAATGTATTCCATGATGACATACCTGATTGCGTATTCATGGAATATTATGTGGCTTGATTGCGTGATGGTTCTGCCGCTGGTTGTTATGGCTTTTGAAAGGCTCATGCGTACAGGGAAATACCTGCTGTATATCCTGTCCTTAGCCTATGCACTTTACAGCAATTATTATATCGCCTTTATGATATGCATCTTTTTAGTGCTGTATTTTATATGCTACTGCATAAGGCAAAAACACCCGGCATCCTCCCTTGCCCGCAGCTTCGGCAGGTTCACCATCGGCTCCCTGCTTGCCGGAGGGCTGGTAATGTTCCTGCTTATACCCGTTTATATTTCGCTGAAAGACACTTCCGCCGCGGGCGGCACTCTGCCTGAGATAAAAAACAATTTTGATATGTTCGCCCTCCTCGGCAGGCATCTTTACAATACCACGCCCACCATCAGGTCAGGAAAACTGCCGAATATATACTGCGGCATACTGTCCGTTATAGCCGTGCCGCTTTTCGCCGCCAATAGGTCAATAAGCCTGCGCCGAAGGCTGGCATATCTGGGGTTGCTTGGCGTACTTGCGGCAAGCCTTGTAATCAACCAGTTCGATTTAATCTGGCACGGCCTTCACGCGCCAAACGACCTTCCCTACCGGTTCTCATTCCTTTACAGCTTTGTTCTGCTGCTGATTGCCTACCAAACCATAATTAATCTTGGTACAATTACCGGAAAACAGATTGCCAGTTCGGCAGCCGCTTTAATCGGATGGATTATATTAATTGAAAAATTCGGCGGGGATGACTACGAATTTTATTCAATCTATGTCAGCCTGCTGCTGGTAATCATATATGCGGCGGTTATCGGGCTTATATCCCTTCGCAAAATAGAAACCCGTCCGGCGTATATACTGCTGCTCATAATAGTAACTACCGAAATGGTATTTAACACCGGCTCGTCATTCTGCATGCTGCATTCAAACGAATACTTTACCGCGCGGGCGGATTATGTCGCAAACGATATAACCAAAGCCATTGACAAGGCTGTGGAACTCACCGAAGACATCGGGGACAGGGAAAACGGCGGCGACTTTTACCGTCTGGAGTTCCTCCCCCGCCGCACAACAGTAGACACCGCGATGTTCGATTACAGGGGAATCACTTCCTTTGCTTCCAGCAGCCCGCAAAGGCTCACCAAATTCATGGGTTACATCGGATACGCGGTAAACGGTGTAAACAGCCACCTCTACAAAAGCTTTGTCCCCTTTACCGATTCCCTCCTTGGAATCAAATATGTAATACTCGACTCATCCACCTCAGACAAACTGCAGTCCGACCCATACCTTAAATACGTGGACAAAGCCGAGCATAACGGGATTACATACACAATCTACAAAAACACATCCGCCCTGCCTTTGGGGTATTTTGTAAATACGTCAATCAAAGACTGGCTGCCTTCCCAGTATGACCCGATTACTTCCAT
The DNA here is from genome assembly GCA_012839705.1 of Clostridiales bacterium. Classification (GTDB taxonomy): domain Bacteria; phylum Bacillota; class Clostridia; order Oscillospirales; family Acutalibacteraceae; genus Avimonas. Next base: position 31,934 of record DUMT01000058.1, read on the forward strand.
CAACTCCTTTTATTCCGGGCTGTTAAACCGGGATGTGGAATTGCTGGATTTGTGGCAAATCAGCTCTGGCTACTCCGACGGGATAGGCAATGTAAATGGCAGCTACAGCTTTACTATCTACCCCACGAACGACAATGACCAGGCAACATTTGAAGTAAGAATCGGGAAGTCCGGCCAGATATTTGCCTTTATCGACTGCCGCGCGGCGGACAGAATAGAGATTTCTACAGCAGGCAACTCATGGAATGCCTCCACCCGGGAGCCTTATATAATCAACACGGGTTATCTGCAGGAAGGTGACACGGTTACAGTAACAATCAAATCTGACGAAGTCTGCTCAGGCAACATCTATATCGGGACTTTGAACCAGGGGTTGTTCGATGACGCCATCAGGCAACTGTCCGAAACCCCCCTCAAGGTCACCAGCTTCAGCGATACAAAAATAACCGCCCAAATCAATGCCCCTGGCAACGGCACCGTATTCACTTCAATCCCCTATGACGCGGGATGGACTGTCAAGGTTGACGGCAAAAAGGTTGAAACCTTCGCCGGCGGCGACGCCATGCTGGCTTTTGATACCACCCCGGGACAGCATACGGTTGAATTCAGTTTCGCAACCAGAGGGCTGCTCCCTGGAGCGGTTTTATCCCTCGCCTCCCTTGCCTTGCTGATTCTGCTCAATCTCTTTATAAAGAAGTGCGTTGACCCGGAGAACCCCGACGACAACGAGTTTGCCGCTTTCTCAAGGATTTTCCTACCGTCTCAGGAGATACCACCCCAGGAGGCACTCACACCTCAGGATGCAACGCAGGCACCGGAAACCGCAGGGGATTTAAATGCCCCACCGCACCAGGAAGTAGAAACCCTGCAAGAACCCACCGAAGATACAGACAATCCCCCGCAAAATCCGGAGGAACAATCTGACACTGACCCCGGCCCGAATTTATAAAGAAAGGCTGTCACTACCCGAAAGGGTATGAAAAAAAGCTGTCACTACCCGAAAGGGTATGAAAAAAAGCTGTCAATACCCGAAAGGGTATGACAGCTTTTTTGCAGATAAAAAAGCCCCCGTTGCGGCGCGGAGGCATTAAAGTCAGGAATTAATACTGAATTAATTAAGCACCGACCTTTTTAGCAAGGGCGGACTTTTTCCTGGCTGCGTTATTTTTATGCAGAATACCTTTGGCAACAGCCTGGTCAATCTTCTTGATTGCCTTGCGTACCTGCAACTCTTTATCTTCTGCATTGGTCTCGATAGCAATCTTGGCCTTTTTGATTTCTGTCCTGAGGGCAGAACGGAGCGCCTGGTTTCTTGCAGTCCTTGTGGCTATAACTTTGACGCGCTTCTTTGCTGACTTAATATTTGGCATTGTCACACCTCCTTGCTGGATCGGTATCCACTAATCACGCAAAAGATATAATATCACGAAAATTTAAATATTGCAACTATTTTTCTCATTTTACTTCATTAAAATAACCATTACCGCCTTTTGGGCGTGGAGCCGGTTCTCTGCCTCGTCAAAAATTTCATCCGCATGGGCTTCAAAAACCTCGTCGGTAATTTCCTCGCCCCTGTGGGCAGGCAGGCAGTGCTGAACCATGCAGTCCGGCCGGGCATGGGACAAAAGCTCACTGTTTACCTGGTATCCCTCAAAGGCTAACTTACGCTGCTGCGCCTCGCTTTCCTGGCCCATGGATGCCCAAACATCGGTGAATACAACGTCGGCGTCTTTTACAGCCTCAAAACAGTCGTTGGTCAGCTTGAATTTATCCCCGTATCCCGCCGCAAACTCCAGCACCACCGGGTCAGGATAATAACCTTCCGGGCAGGCAAGGGAGACATTCATACCCACCTTCAAACAGCCCACGGTAAGGGAATTCGCCATGTTGTTGCCGTCGCCGATATAGCACATTTTAAGCCCCTCAAGGGTACCCTTATGCTCCCTCACCGTCATCAAATCGGCGAGGACCTGGCAGGGATGGCTGAAATCCGTCAGCCCGTTGATTACAGGCACGCTGGAATATTTCGCAAAGGTTTCAACCTCTTCCTGGTCAAAGGTGCGGATCATAACCCCGTCAACATACCTTGACAGCACCCTTGCCGTATCGCGAATAGGCTCCCCGCGCCCAATCTGAAGGCCATTGGCTGAAAGGAACATTCCATACCCGCCGAGCTGATAAATACCCGTTTCAAAGGATACCCTGGTGCGGGTGGAGGGTTTTTGGAAAATCATACCGAGGGTTTTGCCCGAAAGGTGCTTATGCTCAATCCCGTGTTTGAGCTCATATTTCAACTGGTCCGCCAGGTTTAGAATTTCTAAAATTTCTTCCTTGGACAAATCCAACATTTTAAGCAGATGTTTCATTTTCTCAACCTTCTTTCAATGCAGATCCAAGGATTTCAAGCCCTTTGTCAATCTCGTCAAAAGTTATAGTCAACGGAGGCAAAAGCCTTACCAGCGTTTTGGCGGTCAGCACAAGCAGTCCTTTTTGCAGGCACTTTGCCGCAATCCCTTTAGCCTCGCCATTTACCAGCTCAATTCCAATCATCAAGCCCATGCCCCGGACAGATTTAACATTTTGCATGGATTTTACCCTGCTGCGTATGTATTCCCCTTTTTTTGCAACCCCGTCCAAAAAGCCTTCGGAAGAAAGCCTGTTCAAAACCACGTTTGCCCCGGCACAGGCAACAGGGTTGCCGCCAAAGGTAGAGCCGTGGGTCCCCGAGGTTAAAACACCGCTAAGCTTCTCATTGCAAAGGCATGCTCCAATGGGCAGCCCTCCGCCTAACCCCTTTGCCATCGTCACAATATCCGGCTTTATGCCATAATGCTCGAAGGCTAAAAATTTACCCGTCCTGCCGGCTCCGGTCTGGACCTCATCAATTATTAACAGCAAATCATTCTGATCGCAAAGTTCACGCACTTTTTGGACATATTCCGGTTCAAGTGGGACAACCCCGCCCTCGCCCTGAATACACTCCAGCATCACGGCACAGGTTTGGCTGTTTATTATGGATTTCAGCCCCTCAATATCCCCGGCATCCACAAACTCAAATCCTTCGGTGAAAGGGAAGAAATATTGATGGAAAACATCCTGCCCTGTGGCGGACAGCGTGGTGACAGTACGCCCGTGGAAAGAATTCCTTAAGCTTATTATTGCCGGCCTTCCGGCGCCGTATTTGTCAAAGCTGTATTTTCTCGCAAGCTTGATGGCGCATTCGTTGGCTTCCGCCCCAGAATTGCCGAGAAACACCCGCGCCATGCCCGCCATCTTGCAAAGCCTTGCGGCGAAGGATATTTGAACCTCGTTATAATACAGGTTGGAAATATGGGCAAGTTTTTCGGCCTGATTCTTTACCGCCTCAACCCATTCCGGGTCGGAATACCCCAGGGAATTAACCCCTATCCCGCTCCCAAAATCAATATAGGGTTTGCCGTTATTGTCAAAAACCACAGAGCCCTTGCCGGATTCAACAGCGACGTTGAACCTGCTGTAAGTCTGCATCAGATACCCGCTTTCGGCAAGCTTTATCTCATCAAAGTCCACTTATCCGACCTCCCCGCCTTAAATTACAGGAACATTGTGCCTATACCTTCATCGGTAAGCATCTCAATAAGGATGGAATGCTCAATCCTGCCATCAATTATATGGGTCCTCTTGACCCCCCGGCGGACAGCCTCAACACAGCAGTCAACCTTTGGAATCATTCCGCCTTTGATAATACCCTGCCGCTTTAATCTCGGCACGTCGCTGACATTGACAACCGAAATCAGGCTATCCTCGTTATCCTTGTCTGCCAGCAATCCCCTGACATCGGTCATAAGCACAAACTTTTCAGCTCCAAGGGATGCGGCTATCTGGGCCGCGGCGATATCCGCATTGATGTTATAAACCTCTTCGCCATCCTCACCGGCGGCAATGGTGGCAATAACAGGGATAGTGCCGCTGTCAAGGCAGTTGCGGATAAGGGTGACGTCAACACTGGTTATATCCCCTACAAGCCCAAGGTCATGCTCGCCCTTCATTTTGACAGCCTTAATCATCCCGCCGTCAAGCCCGCAAAGCCCTATCGCCCGTCCTCCATTCTGCTCGATAAGCTGGACAAGCCCCTTGTTTACCTTGCCCGCCAGCACCATCTGCACAACATCCATGGTTTCCCTGTCGGTGTATCTTAGGCCGCCTATAAATTTCGGCTCTTTCCCGATTTTTTCGAGCACCTCGTTTATTTCCGGCCCGCCGCCGTGGACCAGCACCACCTTAATGCCAACGGTGGACAAAAGGACTATATCCTCCATAACAGCGGATTTGAGCTGGTCGCTTACCATTGCATTCCCGCCGTATTTTATAACCACAATTTTGCCCGAATACTGCTTGATATACGGCAACGCCTGTGTTAAAACCTGCGCCCTTTCCGAAGTTGAGATTGTCATCTGCATATTCCCCTAACTCCTGTAATCCCCGTTTATCCGAACATAATCATATGTAAGGTCGCATCCCCATGAGGTAGCCTCAAACCCGCCGTCGGATAAACCGATATCAATAAGTATCTCCTTTTCCGAAAGCACTTTTTTAGCCTCGTCCTCGCTGAAGTCAATACCTGCCCCGTTTTGGCACACCAGAACCGTGCCGGCAGAGGAGCTGAAAGCCACCTTTATTCCGGCGGTATTAACATCGGCTCCTGAATACCCAATGGCGCAAAGGACTCTTCCCCAGTTGGCATCTGCGCCAAACATTGCGGCTTTCAAAAGGGAGGAATTAATAACCGATTTGGCTATTTTTTTAGCGTCCTCCTTTGTGGCGGCGCCTGTAACCCGGCATTCCAAAAGCTTTGTGGCCCCTTCGCCGTCCGCCGCCAAAGCCCGGCAGAACTTAACGCAAAGCTCCCGCAGCGCCGCGGCAAAAACCTCATAATCGCTGCCTTTTTCTTTAATTACAGGATTGCCCGCCATGCCGTTTGCTAGGATTACCACCATATCATTGGTGGAGGTATCCCCGTCAACCGACAGCATGTTGAAGGTATCCTCCACCGTTTCGGACAAAACGGATTTTAAAACTTCCGGGTCAACTGCCGCGTCGGTGGTAATAAAGCAGAGCATTGTGGCCATATTTGGGGCTATCATCCCGCTGCCCTTTGCCATGCCGCCGATGGTGCAAACCTTGCCGCCAAGGGTAAACTGCACCGCGAATTCCTTTTTCACCGTGTCGGTTGTCATGATTGCCTCGGCAGCGTCAGAATGGCCTTCCACAGACAAGCTTTCCGCCAGTATGGGAAGCCCCTGCTCAATGGGCGAAAGGTTGATTGAAGGCCCGATAATCCCGGTAGACGCCACCAGAACATCCCCGGGGTTTATCCCCAGCGCTTTGGCTGTAAGGCTGCACATAGCCTCGGCTTTTTCAATGCCGTCAGCGGCACAGGTATTGGCAATCCCGCTGTTGCAGACAACAGCCCTGGCGGTGTTGTCCTCAAGATGCTGCTGCGTAACAACGCACGGGGCGCCTTTTACAAGATTTTGAGTATATACAGCGGCCGCTGCTGCAGGTATATCTGATACAAGCAGTGCAAGGTCCTTCTTGCTGCGGTTTTTTCTTATTCCGCAGTGGATTCCCGCCGCCTTGTATCCCTTTGCCGCAGTAACGCCGCCCTCAATAAACTTAAAATCCATACCCGATTTCCTTTCCAAAAGTCTAGAATGCAGTGGGTTCATATCGATACCCGAAGCAGTTTTAGAATGCTGTGGGTATCATATCAATACCCGCGGTTTCCCTAAGGCCGAAAAGCAGGTTCATGTTCTGTATAGCCTGACCTGCCGCGCCTTTAACCATGTTGTCAATAACCGATGTGACAATTAACAGGTTTGTATGCTCATCCATATAAAGCTGTATGTCGCAGTAGTTGGAGCACTTGACATTCCTTATATCAACACTCGTACCCTCGGGCAAAACCCTGACAAAAAATTCGTTTTTATAGGCTTCCTCATAAATTAAGCGGATTTCATTCAAAGTCAGCTTGCCTGTAAGCTTTGCGTACATGGTGGAGAGTATCCCCCTGTTGACAGGCAGCAGGTGCGGCACAAAGGTGACAGAAACGCTGCCGCCGGCTACTTTCCCCAAAGCCTGCTCAATTTCCGGGGTATGCCTGTGGTTTGCTACCTTATAAGCGGAAAAAGCTTCGTTGCATTCGGGAAAATGGGTGTTCTGCGTCGGCTTTCTCCCCGCCCCGGTGACCCCCGACTTGGAGTCAATCACAATCCCCAAAGGCTCGATAACCCCCGCCTTTAACGCAGGAGCCAGCCCCAAGGCTATGCTTGTGGGATAGCAGCCGGGATTCCCCACAATGGATTTGCCCTTTATTTCTTCCCTGAAAAGCTCCGGGATTCCATAAACCGCCTTATCATGCAGCTCGGGATATTTGTATTCGCACCCGTACCATTTTTCGTAGTCCTCAGGGTTTTCCAGCCGGAAATCAGCCCCAAGGTCAATAAACTTTTTGCCCTGCTGGGTACACTGGTATGCCGTATCCTGTGAAAGCCCGTGGGGCAGGGCGGCAAAAACAACGTCTGAGGAATTTACAACATCTTCAGAGGTGGTGCATGTATCATCACAGATTTCCCGCAAAGACGGGTATATTTCTGAAATCTGTTTCCCTTCAAAGGATACAGAGCTTAGGGCGGAAATTTCCACATCAGGGTGCTTTAACAACAGGCGCACCAGTTCAACGCCGGCATATCCGGTGGCGCCAATTACGCCCGCTTTTATTTTCACAAAAGCTCATTCCTTTCACTTTTCCAAGTCCTTCAGTTTTTCCACAATCGCCCTGGCCCTTGAAACCTGCCCTCTGACATTTTCGGGCGCCGGGCCGCCGTAAACCTTTCTCATGGCAACACAGCGATCAAGGGAGATTGCCTCATAAACATCCTCGCCAAACAAGCCGCAGACTGATTTATAATCCTCCAGCGGCAGGGTTTCAAGGGTAAGCCCCCTGTCAATACAAAGGGCAACCAGCGTGCCTGTCGCCTTGTAGGCATCCCTGAAGGGCAGCCCTTTGCCCACAAGGTAATCCGCGCAGTCAGTGGCGTTGATAAACCCGCCCGCTGCGGCTTTCCGCATATTTTCGGTGTTCACCTTCATGGTTTTCACCATTGGCGTGAAGGCGGTAAGGCACATCGAAACGGTGTCAAAAGCGTCAAAGATGGCTTCCTTGTCCTCCTGCATATCCTTGTTGTATGCGAGGGGCAGCCCCTTCATCACAGCCAGCAGAGCCATCAAATCGCCGAACACCCTGCCGGATTTGCCCCTCACCAGTTCCGCGATATCCGGGTTTTTCTTCTGGGGCATAATCGATGAGCCGGTGGAAAACGCGTCATCCAGCTCGATAAATTTAAACTCCCAGGAGCACCAGAGTATTATCTCCTCGGAAAACCGGGACAAATGCACCATTATAATTGAAATCACGCCGGCAAGTTCAATGGCAAAATCCCTGTCGGACACTCCGTCCAGCGAATTGTTTGTAACGCCTGCAAGCCCCAGTTCCCCTGCCACAGCTTCCCTGTCCAGCGGATAAGTGGTGGAAGCCAGGGCGCCGGAACCCAGGGGGGATACATCCATACGTTTACAGGCGTCATCCAGCCGGCTTAAATCCCGCAGGAACATTTCAACATAAGCCATCAGGTGATGCCCAAAGGTAATGGGCTGCGCCCGCTGCAAATGGGTATATCCCGGCATAACCGCATCCGAATACTTTTCTGCCTTGTCACACAGAACCTCAATCAAACCTATCAGCTGTTTTCTCAAAGCAGCGCACTGGTTTTTCAGATAAAGCCTTATATCCAAAGCCACCTGGTCGTTCCTGCTCCTGCCGGTATGCAGCCTTTTACCTGCATCCCCTATCCTGGCGGTCAGTTCCGCCTCCACAAAGGTATGTATGTCCTCGGCGTTCATGTCTATTTCCAGCTTGCCGGACTCAATATCTGCAAGGATATCGGAAAGCCCGTCCCTTATGGCTTTTGCGTCCTCGCCGGAGATAATACCCTGCTTTGCAAGCATTGCGGCGTGAGCCATGCTGCCGGCGATATCCTCCCTGAACATCCTGGAATCAAAAGAAATTGAGGAGTTAAAATCATTCGTCTTTTTGTCCAGCTCCTTGCGAAACCGGCCTTCCCAAAGTTTCATGCCGCTACCTCATCCCATCTTAAATCCACAATTATGCAATTATGTTACAAGGGCACGGATTGCCGTGCCCCTTGGAATATTTAGTTTAAATAACCGGATTATTTCTTATTTTTCAAATCCTTCATAGCCTTAACCTTAATCGGCAGGCCAAAGAGGTTGATGAATCCTTCCGCATCCTTCTGGTTATACACTTCGTCCTCATCAAAGGTGGCAATTTCCTCGTCATAAAGTGAATAGGGCGAAGTGACTGACGCCAGAATCATGTTGCCCTTATACAGCTTGAGCTTAACATCCCCTGTGACAGTCTGCTGGGTAGTTTCAACAAAGGCGGAAAGGGCTTCCCTTAACGGAGTGAACCACTGCCCGTAATAAACCAGCTCGCTGAACCTGCCCGCCACCATCTGCTGTTTGTAATGCATTGTGTCGCGGTCAAGGGTCAGGGTTTCCAGCGCCTGATGGGCCTTGTAAAGGATCGCGCCGCCCGGGGTCTCATAAACTCCGCGGCTCTTCATGCCGACAAGGCGGTTTTCAACCATGTCCACAATGCCGATACCGTTGGCGCCGCCCAGCTCGTTGAGTTTGCGGATAAGGGAAACGCCGTCCATTTTTACCCCGTCAACCGCCACCGGCACTCCCTTTTCAAAGGATATGGTAACGTATGTTGGCTTATCGGGAGCCTTTTCGGGAGAAACGCTCATTTCAAGGATTTTGTCATAATCAGGCTCATTTGCGGGGTCCTCAAGGTCAAGGCCTTCGTGGGACAAGTGCCAGATATTTTTGTCCTTTGAGTATTTTGTTTCGCGGCTAACACTAATCGGCACATTTCTGGACTCGGCATAATCGATTTCCTCATCCCTGGATTTGATATCCCAAATACGCCACGGGGCAATGATTTTCATATTCGGCGCAAAAGCCTTAATGGTAAGCTCAAAACGGACCTGGTCGTTGCCCTTTCCGGTACATCCATGGGCAATGGCATCGGCGCCTTCCGCCAGGGCAATTTCAACAATCCTCTTTGCAATAATCGGGCGGGCAAAGGATGTGCCGAGCAGATACTGGTTTTCGTAAACCGCTCCCGCTTTAAGGGTGGGGAAAATGAAATCCTCAACAAATTCCTTTTTCAAATCCTCTATGTAGATTTTTGAAGCGCCGGTTTTAATAGCCTTTTCCTTAAGCCCGGACAGCTCTTCCCCCTGCCCGACGTCCGCGGCAACGGCGATAACCTCACAGTTGTAATTTTCCTTCAGCCACGGGATGATAATGGATGTATCAAGCCCTCCTGAATAAGCAAGAACCACTTTTTTAATCGAATCCATCAAAACCATTTCCTTTCCAATATTTCGTATATTAATAGCTTTTTGAAAGCATTTGTTTGCGTTTAAGGGATGAGCATATTATAACTGCATAAAGCATAATTTTCAATAGGTTTTTTCGTATAATTATACCGAAATATGAAATTTGTTATTTTTAACATAAAAACTCGTCAAACTGCATGTTATCTATGTTGCAGCGTAAAACTCCATTCGTAATAATACAATTAATTTTGTATATTTATTCATTATATGCGGCGGTTTATGCAAAATTTAAAACGCCGTTTAAAATCCAGATTTCGGATTTTTGCAAACGGCGTTATGGTTATGCGGGTTATTTTCGTTTAGCCCCCCAGGCGGATCATTTCGTCAATACACTTGCGGGCAGCCTTAATGGTTTCGGGGTCCATTACAATTTCCTCCCCGCCTTTTCCTTCAAGGGCGCGCAGTACATCCACCAGGGTAGTCGCCTTCATATTGGGGCAAATCAGGTTTTTGGACAGGGGGAAGAACCGCTTGTCCGGGCACATGTACTGCAAATGCTCGATTATGCTGTTCTCGGTTCCTATTATAAAGTCGGTATGTGTGGTGTTGTTTTTCGCAAACTCCATTATAGCCGAGGTGGAACCGACAAAATCCGCCCTTTCCACAACCTTCGGCACACATTCGGGATGTACTAAAAGCAGCGCGTTCGGATAAAGCTCCCTTGCCTTTTCAACTTCCCTGACAGTCACGGAGGCATGGATCGGGCACCCTCCCTGAAGGAGCTTTATTTCCTTTTCCGGCACCTGCTTTTGGACATAGGCGCCAAGGTTGCAGTCAGGGATAAAGGCTATGCGCTCATTGGGAATCTGCTTAACAATTTTAACTGCGGTGGATGATGTCACGCAGACATCGCAGACGGTTTTAAGCTCCGCCGTAGTGTTTATATATGCTACAATAGTATATTCCGGGTTTTTCTCTTTAAAATACCGTATCATTTCGGGCTCCATCTGCTCCGCCATGGGGCAGCCGGCTATCGGGTTAACAAGGATAACCTTTTTATCCTCCGACAGCATTTTCACAGTTTCCGCCATAAAGCGCACGCCGCACATTAGAACAGTTTTCTGCGGCGCCTTTTGCGCCATGACGCTGAGCTGATAGGAATCCCCCATGAAATCAGCAATTTCGACTATTTCACGGGCCTGATAGCTATGGGCGAGGATACATACATCCTTTTCCTTTTTAAGTCGCATTATCTCGTCCTGCATCTCTCGTATTCTCAAATCAACCATCCTTTCAAATTCTCGAATTATTTTATAATATCCGCAACAATTCCGCCGCCCACAACAGTATCGCCGTGGTAGAACACAGCCGACTGCCCGGGGGCTGCCGAAAACTGCGGGGTTTCATATCTAACCTCAACCCCATCCCTGTGGGGGTATAAAATAGCCGGCACCTCCGGCTGGTGATACCGGGTTTTTACCGTTGCGGCAACAGGTTCCCGAAGCTCGTCAAACAGTATCCAGTTGACATCCCGGGCGATGAAACCCGCAGATTTAAGCTCATCCTTTGAGCCCAGCACCACGGTGTTTTTCTCAGGGTCCTTGGCGATTACGTATTTTGGCTCACCAAACCCGATGCCAAGCCCCTTCCTCTGGCCAATGGTGTACCTGTGGTGCCCCTTGTGCTTACCGAGGATATTGCCCTTTGTATCCACAAAATTCCCTTCAGGGATGTCAACTCCCATCGAGCGCTCCAGAAAAGCGGCATAATCCCCGTCCGGGACAAAGCAAATATCCTGGCTGTCGGGCTTTCTGGCATTCACCAGCCCCCGCTCCTCCGCAAGCTTCCTGACCTCCGTTTTCAACAGGTTTCCCAGCGGGAAAAAGGTATGGGCAAGCTCGTCCTGGGTGAGGGCATAAAGCACATAGGTCTGGTCCTTTGAGATATCCCGTGCCTTTTTCAAAAGCCAGCGGTTGATGGAACTGTCATATTCTATCCTGGCATAATGCCCTGTGGCGATATACTCCATCCCCAAAAGTCTTGCCCGGTTGAGCAGGCGCGGGAATTTTATAAACCTGTTGCAGTCAATGCAGGGGTTCGGGGTCCTGCCGGAGGCATACTCGGCGGCAAAGCGGGACATGACATCCTTCCTGAACTCATCCACATAGGAAAACACCACATGCCTGAAACCCATCTTCGCCGCAACCCTGCGGGCATCCTCCACATCGGTGAGGGAACAGCAGGTGCGCATGTTGCAGACTCCGATATCCTCGTTTTCATAGAGTTTCAGGGTAACGCCGCAGATTTCATGGCCCTGCTCTTTCAGCAAAGCCGCTGCTACGGAACTGTCCACCCCGCCACTCATTGCGACAAGAACCTTTGCCATCAATTTTTCTCCTTTGAATTAAATAAGCAAAACGCGGCAATACGCGTATTGCGCATGTTGCACGTGTATAATATATTATACTTTAAACCGCTATTATTACAAGCCACAATAAAAAGATTCTCCCGCAAGCGGGAGAATCTTTTTAAAATATATTCCTCCCCTTTGTAAGAGGGATATATTTTATTCTGACCTGCTTTCCCTGAGCTTGAGCACATGCTTTAAGTGGAGTTTAACCTGCTGCTCCAGCTCGGCATCTCCGATAACCGTTGTCCTGCCGCTGGCATATTCGGAGTCAACCCATTCCTTAATCTTTGCAATGCCGGGGTCCTTCTTGTCAATCCTGTCATCCCCCGTAAGCTGGTAATAGGAATTAATCCATGCAGCAATGCCGGCAGTTCCGGAATGGGCATCCACCACAACAATCGGCGGCCTGCCCAGTATATCGGTTGTATTGAAGATATTGTAAATTTCCTCGTCCTTAAGCAACCCGTCGGCATGTATCCCCGCCCTGGTGGCATTGAAGGCACGCCCGACAAAGGGTGTGCGGGGCGGAATCTCGAAATTCAGGTGGTTTTCAAAGTATTCGGCAATTTCGGTAATAACTTTAAGGTTCATACCGCCGTTGTTGCCTTTAATCTGGCAGTATTCAATGACCATAGCCTCCAGCGGCGTATTGCCGGTGCGCTCGCCGATACCGAGAAGGGATGTATTGACCGAGGAGCATCCGTACAGCCATGCGGTGACGGCGTTAGGCACCGCATTGTAAAAATCGTTGTGACCGTGCCATTCAAGCTGCTCTGACGGCACCCCTGCATAGTTTGTAAACCCGTAAATAATCTGCTGTACGCTTCTTGGCAGCACAATGCCGGGGATTGAGGAGCCAAGCCCCAGGGTATCGCAGGCGCGTATTTTTATCGGAATCCCGCTTTCCCTTGACAAGTCCATCAGCTTTTCGGCAAAGGGAAGGACAAACCCCTGGAAATCCGCACGGGTAATGTCCTCGAAATGGCAGCGGGGTACGATTCCGGCATTCAGCGCCTCCTCAACCACCGCAAGGTAATTCTTCATCGCTTCCTTTCTTGTCCATCCAAGCTTTTTGAAAATGTGATAGTCGGAGCAGGAAACCAGTATGCCCGTTTCCCTGATTTCCATGGATTTTACAAGGGCGAAATCCTCCTTGCGGGCGCGAATCCAGGCGGTAATCTCGGGGAATTTAAACCCAAGCTCCCTGCACTTTGCCACCGCTTCCTTGTCTTTTTTGGAATACAGGAAGAACTCGGTCTGCCGGATAATGCCGCTGCCGTTGTCGAGCTTATTCAGCAGCTTGTATATGTCAACAATCTCATCAACAGAATATGGAGAACGGGCCTGCTGGCCATCGCGGAAAGTGGTATCTGTAATAAATATCTCATCCGGGAGATTCATTGGCACGATACGCTGGTTAAAAATATACCTGGGGATATCGTTGTATGGATACATGTTCCTGAACAGGTTTGGTTCCGGCGTATCGTTAAACTGAAACCCGGGCTCAAGCAACCCTGATTTTTTGTTTAGCGTAGGTACCATGCTAGCCATAGTTAATCCTCCTATCCAATTATTCTCCTCGTTTTTCCAAAGCCAAACATAGGCAATTTCTATGATTATAACCTAATCGAGCAGCAAATGTCAAATATGGCAGCGGTTTATGTTGCTAATATGGTAAATAATTATAAAGATTAGATAAAAAATCAGGGAATAGTAATAAAATATTTTTATGAACAATGTGTTACCATCTTATTGATTTTTTATTAAATTTCTCATATACTTTAAG
>DUMT01000059.1 GCA_012839705.1 Clostridiales bacterium
CTAGCAAAGTTTAGAAGGTAAATTTTATGAAAAACTTTTTGGAAAAACTTCATTTTGCTTTGCTGATTATCTACCTTGTACTACAAATCACCGATTTAATACTTACGTTGAGAAGGCTAAAGCAGGAAAAGGAAACAGAATAACACTAATTCAACTGCCCGCTCTCAAAATTGGAGAGCGGGATTTTTTATAAAATTTTTCAGTTTGTTGCATCTGCAACATATAAACTTTCAAAAATATCGTATCATCAAATCAATCGCTAAGGTACTTAGGAAAGGAGGCAGCAAAATGAAGGCTTTTGTTGATAAATCCGGTTGTATCGGCTGCGGGCTGTGCAGCGAAATTTGCCCGGAGGTTTTCCGCATTGGTGACGACGGCCTTGCCGAAGCCTATGGCAAAGTCACCGAGGATAATGCCGAATTAGCCAAAGAAGCCATGGATAGCTGTCCGGTTTCAGTAATTTCAATTGAAGAATAAATTTTAAACATATTTGGGAGGATAAAAAAATGTCAATGTTTTGTTTTCAATGTGAGCAAACAGCAGGATGTACCGGATGCACCGGCAAGGTTGGAGTATGCGGAAAAACCGATGAAACCGCTAACCTGCAGGATAAGCTGACCGGTGCCTTGGTGGGGCTTGCCCGCCTTGCAAACGGGGAAAATCCGGGAGAAAAGGCAAGCCGGGTAATGATTGAAGGGCTGTTTACCACCATAACAAACGTTAACTTCGATAACGAAGCAATTTACCTGCAGATTGAAAAAGTAAGGGAAGCACAGGCGGCAATTGCGGGCCTGCAGGATTTCACCAAACTTGATTATGATGTAACCGGATTGTGGCAGGGCGACGAGGATACCAGGTCACTGAAATCCCTCATCCTGTTCGGGCTTCGCGGCATGGCGGCATATGCCTACCATGCTCTGATGCTTGGATACAGGGACGAGGAAGTAGACAGCTTTTTCTTCAAAGGTATGCAAGCCATCGGCGAGGACTGGGGCATGGATAAGCTGCTTCCCATAGTCATGGAAACCGGCAGGGTAAACCTCAAATGCATGGAACTTCTGGACTCCGCCAATACCGGCACCTACGGCACCCCTGCTCCTACTGTTGTTCCCCTTACAATTGAAAAAGGCCCCTTTATAGTTATAAGCGGGCACGACCTGCACGATTTGTATCTGCTGCTTGAGCAGACAAAGGGCAAGGGCATCAATATCTACACCCACGGTGAAATGCTGCCCGCCCATGCTTATCCAAAACTCAAGGCATACCCCCATTTAAAGGGCAATTTCGGAACAGCATGGCAGAACCAGCAAAAAGAGTTTGACAACATCCCCGCCCCCATCCTGTTCACAACCAACTGCCTTATGCCTGTAAAAGACAGCTACCGCGACAGGGTGTTTACCACCGAAGTGGTGGGCTTCCCCGGGCTTGTGCATATCGGCGAGGATAAAGACTTTACCCCGGTTATTGAAAAGGCACTGGAGCTTGGCGGATACAGTGAAGACCGCCTGATGACCGGAATAAACAACGGTTCCCAGGTTGTCACAGGGTTTGGCCACGGAACCGTCCTGTCTGTTGCGGACAAGGTGATAGATGCTGTAAATTCCGGCGCTATAAAACATTTCTTCCTGGTGGGGGGCTGCGACGGCGCAAAACCCGGGCGCAACTACTACACCGAATTTGTAAAACAATCTCCGCAAGACACAGTTATCTTAACACTTGCCTGCGGAAAATACCGTTTTAACGACCTTGACCTTGGGGATATCGGAGGGCTGCCCCGTATTATGGATATGGGACAGTGCAACGACGCCTACAGCGCCATCCGGGTAGCCCTTGCACTGGCAGATGCTTTCAAATGCGGAGTGAACGACCTGCCCCTGACCCTTGTGCTGTCCTGGTACGAGCAGAAAGCTGTTTGCATACTGCTGACACTACTGTACCTGGGCCTTAAGAATATCTATCTCGGACCCACCCTGCCCGCCTTTGTCTCACCGAATGTGCTCAAATTCCTTGTAGACAACTTTGGCATTTCCCCCATTTCCACCCCGGAAGAGGATTTGAAGAAAATCCTTAGCCGATAAAAAACTTTGCTGACCCCCAAATTCGGACCATTTTTATATTCCTTTCATATAATGGAAAAGAAAACAAAAAGGAGGTCAGCTATATGGGCAGAGGCTGTGGAAATATTGATTGCTCAATCCTTCTGTTCTTAATCATCATCCTTCTTTTGTTGGATTAAAAGCATAAATCTTACATCCCATGGCATAACAATGCCGGCGGGGCGCTAATTTCGCGTCCCGCTTTATTTTTTAGGTATTTTTAATAATAAAACCATCCGCTGCAAATACTAACAATAACATATTTGATATGGAAAGGAAATTGCAGATGGCAAACGTAAAGACTTATCAAACCCAAACAGTAAACATCCCGCAAAACTTTCCTGCCCAGCAGCAACCCCAGCAACCGGGAAGTCAGCAGGAAATGGCTCCGAAACCTGTCACCGACAACCCGAATTACAAAGGCTCCGGGAAAATGAAGGACCTAGTCGCAATCATCACCGGAGGGGACAGCGGCATAGGGCAGGCTGTTGCCGCCGCCTTTGCAAAGGAGGGGGCAAATATTGTAATTGCATATTACAGCGAGCAGGAGGACGCCAGCGAAACCGTAAGAATGGTGGAATCCGCCGGCAGGCAATGCATTGCCATAAAATGCGACCTAAAAAAGGAGGAATCCGCGGCGCAGGTGGTTAACGAAACCATCAAGAAATTCGGGCGCCTCGATGTCCTTGTCAACAATATTGCCGTACAATTCCCTCAAAACAGCATTGAGGATATCACAACCGAACAGCTGTATAACACCTTTGAAACCAATATAATCAGCTATTTCTTTATGACCCGGGCAGCCCTGCCCCACATGAAGGAAGGCGGCTCCATCATCAACACCACTTCGGTAACCGCTTATAAAGGCAACCCAACGCTGATTGACTATTCTTCCACCAAAGGCGCCGTGGTGAGCTTCACCCGCTCCCTTGCCCTCTCACTAGCCCAAAGAGGTATTAGGGTAAATGCGGTAGCGCCGGGGCCGGTCTGGACTCCCCTTATTCCCTCGACCATGGATGGGCAGACTGTCCAGAATTTCGGCAAGGATGTGCCGCTCGGCAGGGCCGCCCAGCCCTTTGAGATTGCTCCCACCTATGTTTACCTTGCATGTGATGATTCTGCCTATGTCACCGGGCAGGTTCTACATGTCAACGGTGGAACAATAGTGGAATCCTGAAATATTTTTGCGGGGAGTTTGGATTGCTTAGTTCGAACTCCCCGCAAATTAAGTGCAATATGTCCCTGGTATGTTGACTTTAACGGAAATAGGTGGTATATAAGTTATTGTTGACTTCAAGCAGATAAGCAGATAAAGGGATGAAATTAAATGATTGATAAAATAAAACCCGCATATTGGATGTTATATGAAAAATACTGCGAAATTATCTCTACCATAGCTCCGGTGTACGCCAGCAAGTATTTTTATAAAAAGGCAAGCGGAAAACCGATAAACCTTTCCAACCCGCAGACTTTTAATGAAAAACTCATGTGGCTAAAGTTGAATACATATTACAACAACCCTTTAGTCACCCAGTGCGCCGACAAATATCGTGTCAGGGAATATGTAGAAAAATGCGGGTGTCCCGAAATACTCAACGATCTTATCGGAGTATGGGATTCCGTTGATGAAATCGGCTGGGACAGTCTTCCAGATAAATTCGCCATCAAATGCAATCACGGCTGCAAATATAACATAATCTGCGATGACAAAAGCAAACTGGATATAAACGACACAAAAGACAAGCTGAGAAAATGGATGAAAGAAGATTACTGGCGGAAAAGGGCTGAAGTCAATTACAAATTCATCCCCAAAAAAATAATTTGCGAGAAATATCTTGATACAGAGGCAGGCTTCTTGCCGATTGACTATAAAATTTACTGTTTTCATGGCGAGCCTAAATTAGTGTTGGTATGTTCCAACCGAACCAGCAAACTAAAACTGGATTTCTACGATCTGGACTGGAATTTGCTTGATTACGGCGCCGAACCGGGGGATACCACAATTCAAAAGCCGGAATCATTCCCCCTTATGATTGAATACAGCAGGAAACTGGCTGGAGATTTCCCGTTTGTCAGAATAGATTTCTATGAATATCAGGGTAAACCCATATTTGGGGAAATGACCTTTTCACCTGCCGCCTGCGTCGCAAAATACTATAATGAAACCGGCCAGGTTGAACTTGGCAAAATGCTTGATTTAAGCCTTGCAAAATAGCATAAAAATCCCGTCTTCTCCTGACAGGAAGACGGGATTTTTTATATTACATCGTATATACTCTCTCGCTTGTGAGGATTTCGACTCCGCCTTTTTGCAAAGCCTCAATAGCCTTCTTATCGTCATTCACCCTGAGGATTACATATGCGCGCCCCTTGTCCCTCGACACGAAGGCATACATATATTCAACTCCCATTCCCGCATCGGCAAGGCATTTCATGGCGTTTGCAAATCCCCCGGGCTGGTCGGGAATCCCTATTGCTATTACATCGGTAAGGGATACCGTAAGCCCGGCTTCTTTTAGTGCCTTTTCCGCCTCGTCGGGTTTGTCAACAATAAGTCGAAGGATACCGAAATTAGTAGTATCGGCAATGGACAGGGCGCGGATATCGATACCCGCTTTGGCAATGATATCGGTGATTTCAGCAAGCCGGCCGGCCTTGTTCTCAACAAAGATCGAAAGCTGTTTAATCAGCATAAAACACCCTCCCTGTTTGGCGAGTTTTTTATTAACCTATCCATATTGTACCACGTATATATTCAACCGGCAAGTATGTAACAAAATCAAAAATAAAAAATATTTTAATCCGGGTTAAAATCCGATGTTTATATATTCGGCTATATGGTATAATACAAAAAAATCCAGGGAGGGACTAATTTGAAAAATTTTGAAGACATGATTATCTCCGAATTCTATTCCGGGTTTGAATCCCTTAACCCGTCTTTTAACGCGGTTTCCTGCGAGTACATATGCGAATACGATAAAAAATCCCGTTTAAAAGAAATATCCGCCAGGATGTATTTCAATCAGTTCAATATAGATTTTGCATACATAGTAAAAGGCCTTGCAGTTGGGCCCAGAAGCACCCTGGAATGCAGAATATGGCTGAACAAGTCAGAAAAGCTCCTGTATTTCACCCCTTATGACCTGATGTTTATGCTTGACCCGGGTAATTTTAAATGCTATTTCTACACTTTTATAGAAAGCGCTGAAAAAATGGGCCTCTGCTTTAATAATCTGGCAGCCGATGTAAAGGAACTGCTGCCAAAAATCGCCGAAATTGC
>DUMT01000060.1 GCA_012839705.1 Clostridiales bacterium
ATCTGCGAAGGGCAGATTACTTTTGAGCAGTACAGCGGAACCAACCAGTTTGTCAACCTCACGGTTTACCCCGATGAAACTTGCGAAGATAAATGAATTCCCCCCCAAAAATGCCCCCTCAAACTCGCTATGCGTTTGAGGGGGCATTTTTTCTATTTTAACCTGAAGGTTTTTGCAATACGGGGATGGAGGATTCGTATATACATTGTCACAACGTTGGTTAATGCTTTGTCGTAAAGCAAGAACACCCCATTACCCACAGCCAGGAACAAATACGGCAGATAAACCCCGAATAATACAAATTCCTCCCTGTCGAGGCTGAAAACAAATATAAGCAGCAGATATGACAGCACCATTGAAATATTGAATACGGCAAGCTTGATAACCCATTCAAGCCACCGCTTGCCCAGCCGTTCCAGCAATGCCTTCAATACAGGATAATACCCGAAAAATCCGATAAACAATATCCTTGCTTCCATGTCAGGAACAATGAAGGCACATACGAAAGAAACCGCCGCGTAAGTAAGAAAACCGGACTTTGAACCGAATTCCACCACAAGGGGAATAAAAACCGCACCGGCTATTGCCGGCAAAGCATAGGTTCCGAAAGGGAAAACTGTAAGCAGCAAAAACGTCAAAGCCAGAGCCCCCAGGATTCCTCCAAGGGCTATCCTGCCAGTTTGCTTCATAAAACCCCTCCAAACCGGGAAGCCTGAAAAACGCTGCTGAAATTAACAGCAGCGTATCAGGTCCCCTCCCATGCATTCGCAGCAGCAGTCGGCACATATAAGCCCGGTGCAGACATCGCAACCGGAACAATCGCTACTCCTGCGATAATTCCCAGGCTGGGTGCGGTACCCACCGGTACTCCTTTGATAATTCAACTGGTTTAGCGCCGTACGGTATTCCATGTTTGACGGGTCCATCTGCACCGCAGTGGAAAAATGGTGGTACGCGTCCTCCAGCCAGCCTTTTTTATAAAGCACACTGCCTTTCAGAAAATACCATTCAGCGTCGCGTGAGGTATATGGAATCCCGTCAAGCAGCATTTCAGCGTCCAGTATCCTGCCGGTGTTAATCATATTCCTGATATCGAAATACTTGTTGCTGCCCTGGTACTGCCCGCCGGTACCGCTGTAATTCTTGCCCTGGCGGCGCATCTGAACAATCCTGTCATAAGCTTCGTTAATCTCCTGCATTTTTTCCTCGGCAAGGTCTGACAGGGGGTTATTGGCGTAGTTATCTGGATGATATTTCCTGGCAAGCCTGCGGTAGGCTTCCTTTACCTCTTCATCCGTTGCGTCGGGAGAAATCCCCAAAACCTTATAAGGATCGTAAGCGCTCATCAGAACTCTCCTTTTTATTCAGAACAAGATTTTGAACATGGGGCATTCCCTGCTCAAGAATGTTTCTCAACACTCCGTCAAACCGCTTGATTTCAAGCAGGTTGTAAGCCGCAATACATTCGGCAAGGCAGGCATTCAGCATAGGCTTTAATTCTAGCAGAAAATCCCCGGAATCCCTGTTTTTATTAATATAATCAATCCCGAGATAATTAATCAGCGGGTTAAAATTACCTTTTTCCAAATCCTCCAACAAATCATCGGCGGCGTCAATCAGATAAACCCATCTGCCAAGGCAGTATCCAAACCGTTCAAGAACCCTTCGGGCCTTTTCGTCGCCCTGCGGGCAAATATCCGCGGCAAGCTTTGATAAAATCAGCGCTGTGGGTTCGGCTGCCGCGTCAATTGAGATGTTATCCCGGGATTCAATCTCAGACTGCATCCGCATACAATCGCTTACGACCTTATCAATCTCAGGCCTTTTTTGGGCTGCTTTTTTCCTCGCCACGGATGCAAAGGGCAACAGCATCCTGAACGGTAGCGACTGAATAACACCGTTATCGGCGATATTGTCCCTGGCTTTATGATACATCAGGAAAGATGCCGCGTCTGCGGCAAAATCTATATGCCCGTTTTGGCTGCAGCACATCCTTTTCTTTAAAGGATTGAACATGCAGCGGGATTTTTTAAAACCAGCGCACCTGTCATCCAGAGCCATGCCGAGAAGGGCAAGGAAAGTGAAATCATAACTTAAGGTCAACCTCGCCGGCAACCCGTATTTTTTACCCAGGTGCTTGCACAGGCTGCAGTATATCCCCTGATAGTGCTCGTATTCAGAGATTTTCAGGTCCGGCTTATATATCCGAACATAACCAAACATAGGCGCCTTGCCCTTTCTAAAACGATTTGGCTTTAGCTAAATCGTTTTTTACAGTTATTATCATACTAAACTCAAGGAGCCAGTATATTAAAGAATTGTAAATTCTAAAAGGCAAATTGTCAGTTTTTAGCCCTTTTTAAAAGTGGCTGTAAATACTTGCCCGTATAGGACTGCTCGCACTCCGCAATTTCCTCCGGGGTACCGCAGGCGACGATATATCCGCCCCTGTCCCCGCCTTCGGGCCCCAAATCAATAATATAATCGGCTGTCTTTATAACATCCAGGTTATGCTCGATTACTATGACGGTGTTGCCGTCGTCCACAAGCTTTTGAAGCACATCGATAAGCCGGTGGACATCAGCGGTATGCAGCCCCGTGGTAGGCTCGTCCAGAATATAGACGGTGCGGCCCGTGGAATGGCGGGCAAGCTCGGTGGCGAGCTTCACGCGCTGCGCCTCGCCTCCGGACAGGGTGGTGGCGGGCTGCCCGACTTTGATATACCCAAGCCCCACGTCATACAGGGTTTGCAGTTTCCTCTTTATCTTCGGGATGTTGCCGAAAAACTCAAGGGCCTCCTCAACCGTCATCTCCAGCACGTCATGGATGTTCTTGCCCTTATACTTGACTTCCAGGGTCTCGCGGTTATACCTTTTGCCCTTGCAGACCTCGCAGGGGACAAAGACGTCCGGCAGGAAATGCATCTCAATCTTGGTAATGCCATCCCCCTGACAGGCTTCGCAGCGCCCGCCCCTGACATTAAAGGAAAACCTGCCGGCAGAGAATCCCCTTATCTTTGCGTCGGTTGTGCTGGCAAAAAGCTCCCTGATATCATTGAAAACACCCGTATAGGTGGCGGGGTTTGAGCGTGGGGTCCTGCCTATCGGAGATTGGTTTATGTCAATTACCTTGTCAAGGGCGTCAAGCCCCAGCATTTCCCTGTGGGCGCCGGGTTTTGTATGGGCGCGGTTTAAGTCTGCCGCAAGCCGCTTGTATACAATTTCATTGACAAGGGAGGATTTGCCCGAACCCGAAACGCCGGTAACGCAGTTGAACACTCCCAGTTTGAATTTTACATCAATGTTTTTCAGGTTATTTTCACTTGCACCCTTGACGATTAAATACTTCCCGTTGCCTTTGCGCCGTTTCTCTGGTACAGGGATTGACTTTTTCCCACTGAGATACTGGCCAGTAATCGAGCCTTCGCACTCATAGAGCCTGTCCACCGGGCCTGAGTACACAACCTGCCCGCCGTGGACTCCCGCCCCCGGGCCGATGTCCACAACCCAGTCAGCGCTGCGGATTGTGTCCTCGTCATGCTCAACAACTACAAGGGTATTGCCTAAATCCCGCAGTTTAAACAGGGTTTTTAATAGCTTGTCATTGTCCCTCTGGTGAAGCCCGATACTCGGCTCATCCAGAATATACAGCACGCCCATAAGGTAGGAGCCTATCTGGGTTGCAAGCCGTATTCTCTGGCTTTCGCCGCCTGACAGTGTGCCGGCGTACCTGGAAAGGCTGAGGTAATCCAGCCCCACATTCACAAGGAACCCAAGCCTGTCGCCAATTTCCTTTAAAACCCTGCCGGCAATCATACGCTCCCGCTCGGTGAGCTTGATGTTCTTGATAAACTTCAGGGCTTCCCCCACCGACAAATCCGACAGCTCGGCTATATTCAGCCCGCCGACTGTAACTGACAGGACTTCGGGCTTCAGCCTTTTGCCCTTGCATTCGGGGCATTCAACCTGGTTCATGTAGGATTCCAAATCATACCTCACCCAGTCGCTGTTGGTTTCCTTATACCTTCTCTGAAGGTTGTTGACAATCCCCTCAAACTCGGTATAGTAAGTCCCTTCACCGTATTCATTCCTGCGGGTGACCTTGATTTTTTCGCCCCTGGTGCCGTAAAGCAGAATGTCGATTATCTCACCGGGCAGCTTGTTTAATGGAGTATCCAGCGAAAACCCGTAATGCTGCGCCAGCCCCTCGTAATACATCTGGGCAATGGTGCCGCCGTCAAGATAGCTCCATCCGCTGGCGCGGATTGCCCCTTCCCTGATGGAAAGGTTTTTATTGGGCATGACCAAATCCGGGTCAATCGCCATAAAAATCCCCAGACCGGTACATTTCGGGCAGGCGCCATAGGGGTTGTTGAAGGAAAACATTCTGGGCGACAGCTCGTCAATGCTAACCCCGTGTTCCGGGCAGGCGTAGTTTTGGGAGAAGGTCATCTCTTCCCCGCCCACAACATCAATGGCCAAAATACCGCCGGAAAGGGATGAAGCGGTTTCCACCGAATCCGCAAGCCGTCCCCTGATATCTGGGTTTACCACAAGGCGGTCCACTACAATTTCAATGGTGTGCTTCTTGTTTTTTTCAAGTTTTATGGTCTCAGACAAATCATATATGATGCCATCGACCCTGACCCTCACATAACCGGCTTTGCGGGCGGCTTCAAATTCCTTTACATGCTCGCCCTTCCTTCCCCTAACCACAGGCGCCAGAACCTGAATCCGAGTGCCTTCCGGCAGTTCCAGAATCTTATCAACAATCTGGTCCACCGTCTGCTGTTTGATTTCCCTGCCGCAAACCGGGCAGTGGGGTATGCCGATGGTGGCATAAAGCAGCCTGAGATAGTCGTATATCTCGGTCACCGTACCGACGGTTGAACGGGGGTTTCTGGATGTGGTTTTCTGGTCGATTGAAATGGCGGGGGACAGCCCTTCAATATAATCCACGTCCGGTTTGTCCATCTGCCCCAAAAACTGTCGGGCATAGGAGGACAGGCTTTCGATATACCTCCTCTGCCCTTCCGCGTACAGGGTATCAAAGGCAAGGGATGATTTTCCCGAGCCTGAAAGCCCTGTAAACACAATCAGCTGATCCCTGGGCAGTTCAAGGTCGATATTCTTTAGGTTGTGGGCCCTTGCGCCCTTTATAATAATCTTATTTTTTTGCATTTTATGAAAATCAAGTCCTTTCTAAAAAGTCTATTTACCTTCCTTTAACTCTTTTATCCTGTCCCTCAAATACGCCGCGTGTTCAAATTCCAGCAGCCGTGCGGCATTCTTCATTTCCTGTGTCAGCTGTTCAATAAGCTTATTGCGCTCTTCCCTGGAAAGCCGCTTAGCTGGCTTTTCCAAATCCTTGCTGCGGGATGTAATCTCAATAATATCCCGGACATCCTTGCTGACACTCTTGGGCGTAATCCCGTGCTCCTTATTATACTGCATCTGGATTGCCCTGCGGCGGTTGGTCTCATTTATCGCGCGCTCCATGGACGGGGTAACTGAATCCGCATACATTATAACCGTGCCGTTGACATTTCTTGCGGCGCGGCCTATGGTCTGAATAAGTGAAGTTTCGGAGCGCAGGAAGCCCTCCTTGTCCGCGTCCAGAATGGCCACCAGGGAGACCTCCGGCAAATCCAGCCCCTCGCGAAGCAGGTTTATTCCAACCAGTACGTCAAATTCCCCAAGGCGCAGCCCCCGGATTATCTCCATCCGCTCGATGGTATCAATATCATGGTGCATGTACCTTACCTTTATGCCATGGTTATCAAGATAAGCTGTAAGGTTCTCCGCCATCTTTTTGGTCAGGGTGGTGACAAGCACCCGCTCATTGCGGCTAACCCTTTCGCGGATTTCCCCAATAAGGTCGTCTATCTGCCCTTCCACGGGTTTTACAAATATCTCAGGGTCAACAAGCCCGGTGGGGCGGATAACCTGCTCCACAATTTTGGCGCTGTGCTCCCGCTCGAAATCCCCCGGAGTGGCGCTGACATATATCACCTGGTTTATGCGGTCATAAAACTCGTCGAAATTAAGAGGGCGGTTGTCAAAGGCGCTTGGCAGGCGGAACCCGTAGTCCACAAGGTTCTTTTTCCTGGCATAATCCCCGCCGAACATCCCCCGCACCTGGGGGATGGTAACATGGGATTCGTCAATAAACATAAGGAAATCGTCGGGGAAGTGGTCAAGCAATGTAAACGGCGTACTGCCGGGCGGGCGCCCCGCAAGGATTCTTGAATAGTTTTCAATCCCCTTGCAAACTCCAATTTCCTGCAGCATTTCTATATCATAACGGGTGCGCTGCAAAATCCGCTGCGCCTCCAGCAGTTTGCCCTCTTTTTTGAAGTATTCAACCCGCTCCGCAAGCTCCTTTTCAATCTCCTCAATGGCAGCCGCCATCTTGTCTGGAGGGACGATATAGTGAGAGGCGGGATAGATTGCGACATGGTTTACAATGCCCTTGAGCTCCCCGGTCAGGGGATTGATTTCGCTAATCCTGTCAACCTCGTCCCCGAAAAATTCAACCCGGATGACCGTTTCACCCGAGTAGGCGGGGAATATCTCCACCACATCCCCGCGCACACGGAATTTGTTGCGGACAAAATTGATGTCATTGCGCTCATACTGGATTTCCACCAGCTTTTCCAGCAGCTCGTCCCGGCTCTTCCTCATTCCCGGGCGAAGGGAAATCACCTGGCTGCGGTAATCAATCGGGCTTCCCAAGCTGTATATGCAGGATACGCTGGCTACAATTATTACATCCCTTCTCTCCGCCAGGGCGGATGTTGCCGAGTGCCTGAGCTTGTCTATCTCATCGTTGATTGCGGAATCCTTTTCAATATAGGTATCGGTGGTGGGGATATACGCCTCCGGCTGGTAGTAATCGTAATAGCTAACAAAATACTCTACAGCGTTATCGGGAAAAAATTCCCTGAACTCGCTGCAAAGCTGGGCGGCAAGGGTCTTGTTGTGGGCAAGAACCAGGGTTGGTCGGTTTACATTCGCTATTATATTCGCCATTGTAAAAGTCTTGCCGGAACCGGTGACACCAAGCAAAGTCTGCTCCCTTAGGCCCTGCAGGACACCATTGGACAGTTCCTCTATTGCCTTAGGCTGGTCGCCGGTGGGTTTATAATCGGATTTAAGGCGAAAACGGTCCATCAACAATCCCCCTCAAAATCAGGTATGTACATCAATATTACGCCGATATATTCAATCTATAATCTTTTCCGGCTTGAACAGGTGTGCCAGCATTTTTGTGCTGCGCATGGAAACATAATCGTCATCAGCCACAATCAGATGGTCTACAAGCTGTATTCCGGCAACGCTTAAGGCGTTGGTTATCTTCTTTGTGGTTTGCTGGTCCTCAACACTCGGCAGCGCAAAGCCGTTTGGATGGTTGTGGGCTATCACAACCGCCGTAGCGTGGTTGCGTATAGCCTGTTCAAGTATTTTCCGCACACTTACCTCCGTGGCGTTAATGCTGCCTTCAGAAACAAAGGATGTATGCAGCACCTTGCATTTGTTGTCAAGGCATACCAGCAGCACCTTTTCGTTGCGCTCACCGAAGAATTTCGGCAGTATATACTGCCCCATCTTGTCGGTGCTGTCAAGAATCATGTCTTTGGACAGCTCGCTGTCATAGTATTCCCTGATAAGCTGCCCGCAAAAACTGATAAGGGTGGCTGAGCTAGGTGTTACCCCTTTGACTTTCATCAAATCGTCGTAAGATGCCTTAAGGACGCCTGAAAGGTTGCCGAAAGTATTTATCAGCTCATGCGCTATCGGGTTTGTATCCCGCCGCGGAATGCCGAAAAACAAAAGCATTTCAAGTATCTGATGAGGTTCAAAACCCCTTAAGCCTTCCCTTAAAAAACGTTGCTTAAGCCGTGCCCGATGCCCTTTGTGCACATCGCCACTCATCCTGTCTGTCACCTCTCAAGACCTTAAAAAACTTTCTAAAACTATTTAAAAGGTTTTTTAAAAAAGTTTGTTCTTTTCATTATACCAAATCTAAATACTTTTGAAAAGAGCGCTAAACTTTCCAATGCCAAGAAATCCAACTATAAAAGATATAAGCCAATCCGCAAAGAATTGGCTTATATCTAAAAAATCAAAGATATTCAGCTATCATCCTGTTTACTGTTTCCCTGAACTCCAGCAGCTTTTCAGCCGACCTTGGATAGTTTTCAAAATCAAAGCCGGCGCCAAAATTCTCATCCAGCAGTTCCAGAACCTTTTGCCTGCCTGCCAGCCTTTCCAGCAGCCTTAATGCCCTTAAATCCTGTAATGCCTCGTTAAACACAAGCTGCCTTAAAGACGGGATGGGGCTGCCGCCCTCGCCGGGATACACAGAAAATGCGTCCCCGGACGGGAAAGCCCCGTCGGCGTCGGTGGTCCTGTAAGGGTCGATAGAAAAGCTGGAGTACTGGCTGAACCAGAAATTGTATCCCCACTGCAAAAAGCCCTTAATATCAAACTTGTAGAGCTGATATCCCAAAATTCTGTTGCGGTATGACGGCATGGAAAAAAACCTGTTGCTTACCTTCACGCATTGCCCGCAACAGTAATAAGCCCATAAATCCTGAACATTGTTTTCAATAAAGGGCCTGATATGGTCTATGGCCGGTATCGGGTTATCCACAAGGCCTTCACTGTAAAAATCATAATTGGAAAGGGCGTCTATAATCCTGCAGCCCCTCAGAGCCTCGGATACTCCTTCCCTTGCCTTCCGGTAGGATTCCAGATGGTCAAGATGCGGTTCGTCCGAAATATGGAAATAGCAGTTTTCCAAAAC
>DUMT01000061.1 GCA_012839705.1 Clostridiales bacterium
ACACCCTTTCCGGAGCATTATTTTTTGTTATGGATTACCCATTCGCGGCCCTCTTCCACCTGCTCGTCGCTGGGCTTTGCCACATTAGTCTTTTCATAACGCTCGGATGAATCCGCTATTGCCAGCGTTTCATAAGTGCCATGGAATCTTCCGGTTATTGTATTGCTGTATCTTTTATTTTCCTTACTCTTGTTTTTCTCTTTGCCCATTTAAACCATATCCTTTGTTAAATTTAATAATTACATTAATACTATATCCATTTGACAAAACACAATTCCAGAAACTTTTTAGAAAAATGCATCCTGCAAAAATTTACAACCCGTCCGGGTGTTTTCGATGCCGGGTAAAAAAATAATCCCTTGCGGGATTTGTGCATATTTCCATTTTATGTATCCAAAACTCGAAAAAGAAGAGTATAAAAACAAAAAAATGCCGCCTAATTGCAAAACACAATTGACAAGCAATAATAAAAGGTGTATTATATTATACTGCATAATCATGGAAAGGTATCCCTATTTTCCTAAAATCATAGCACATATTGCAAAGAATTTCAAGACCCTTTCGCAAAAATAAGGATTCATATTTTCAGGGATGCAAATAGAATAAATTCAACAGGAGTGATCGGGCTTATGGCGAATGTCAAACCGGTGAAGCTGGGTAACAACACCCGTATGAGCTTCTCCAAAATCAATGAGGTTCTGGATATGCCGAACCTGATTGAAGTTCAGAAAAACTCTTACAAATGGTTTATCGAGGAGGGGCTTAAGGAAGTATTCCGTGACACGGCGTCAATAGTCGACTACACAGGCAAACTGGTTCTGGAGTTTGTGGACTACCGCCTGGATGAAAACCCAAAATACACCGTGGAAGAGTGCAAGGAACGGGATGTTACCTATGCCGCGCCGCTTCGCGTGCGAGCCCGCCTTATTAATAAGGAAACCGGAGAAATCAAGGAATCCGAAGTTTATATGGGCGATTTCCCGCTCATGACCGATAACGGAACATTTGTTATAAACGGTGCCGAGCGTGTTATCGTATCCCAGCTGGTGCGTTCTCCCGGCGTTTATTTTAACTACGAGGAGGACCGCACCACAGGCAAAAAGCAGTACAAGGCAACCATAATCCCCAACCGCGGCGCCTGGCTGGAATACGAAACTGACGTTCAGGACGTATTCTATGTCCGTATTGATAAAAACCGCAAAATCCCGATTACGGTTTTCGCCCGTGCTTTAGGGTTAAGCACTGATGCCCAGCTGCTGGAATTTTTCGGCGATGACGAGCGTATCCGCGCGACAATAGAAAAGGATATTACCAAAAACACCGAGGAAGCCCTGCTGGAAATCTACCGCAGGCTTAGGCCCGGTGAGCCACTGACTTTGGAAAACTCCCAGCAGCATCTTGAAAACCTGCTTTTTGATGAAAGGCGTTACGACCTCTCCCGTGTAGGGCGTTACAAGTATAATAAAAAGCTGTCACTGTCAAACCGCCTTTCCGGGCATAAGCTCAGCCGCCCCATCGTCAACCCCATGACCGGCGAAATCATGGCTGAAGCCGGCGAGCGTATTTCCTACGACCGGGCGGTGGAGATTGAGAACGCCGGCGTTATGATTGCCTATGTCAACGTTGAATCCCACCACGGCGAAATGCACGAGGTAAAAATTATCTCCAACGGCATGGTGGATATAAAGAAATACGTGGATTTCGATGTTGAGGAGCTTGGAATCAAGGAGCATGTGCGTTTCTCTGTTTTAAAAGAGATTCTGGAGAGCTGCGACGACGAGGAATCCCTAAAGGAAGCCATCAGGAACCGCGCAGGCGAGCTTGTTCCCAATCACATCATCATTGACGACATTTTCGCTTCCATCAACTATATTAACTGCCTTGCCCAGGGCGTCGGCAACTTTGACGATATTGACCATCTGGGCAACCGCCGCATCCGTTCTGTGGGCGAGCTGCTGCAGAACCAGTTCCGCATCGGCTTTTCCCGCATGGAGAGGGTAATCCGCGAAAGGATGACCCTCCAGGCCCAGGATATGGATGTTATAACCCCGATGGCATTAATAAACAACCGCCCCGTCACAGCGGCAATAAAGGAATTTTTCGGCTCCTCGCCGCTGTCACAGTTTATGGACCAGACAAACCCGCTGGCTGAACTTACCCACAAACGCCGTTTGTCAGCCCTCGGCCCCGGCGGCTTGTCCAGGGACCGCGCTGGCTTTGAAGTCCGCGACGTCCACTACAGCCACTATGGCCGTATGTGTCCTATTGAGACCCCTGAAGGCCCCAACATCGGACTTATTTCCTATCTTGCAACCTACGCCCGTATCAACGAATACGGCTTTATCGAAGCACCCTTCCGCAGGGTGGATAAGGAAACCGGCGTTGTTACTGACGAGGTAGTTTACATGTCTGCGGACATCGAGGACGAATTTATCGTTGCCCAGGCAAACGAGCCCCTCGATGAGAACGGCAGGTTCCTGCGCCCGAAGGTAAACGCCAGGTTCCGCAGTGAGTTCCTTGAAATCGAGCGGGAAAAAGTCGACTTTATGGACGTTTCCCCGAAAATGGTTGTATCCGTCGCTACCGCGATGATCCCCTTCCTTGAAAACGACGACGCAAACCGCGCTTTGATGGGTTCCAACATGCAGCGCCAGGCTGTTCCCCTTATCAAGACCGAATCCCCCATTGTCGGAACCGGCATGGAATACAAGGCTGCTGTTGACTCCGGCGTTGTGGTTATCGCAAAAGAAGCGGGTACGGTCACCTATGTGGACGCCAACCGCATAGTAATCAGAAGGGACAGCGACGGCGGCCAGGACATTTACAACCTGATTAAGTTCAAGGGCTCAAACCAGGGCACCTGCATCAACCAGCGCCCCATCGTTACCCAAAACCAGCATGTTGAGAAAAACGAGGTTATAGCTGACGGACCTTCCACCAGCAACGGCGAGATATCCCTTGGCAAAAACGTGCTGGTAGGCTTCATGCCCTGGGAAGGCTACAACTACGAGGACGCTATCCTTATCAGCGAGAAAATTGTCCGTGACGACGTATTTACCTCTATCCATATAGAAGAATATGAAACCGAAGCCAGGGACACCAAGCTCGGGCCGGAAGAAATCACCAGGGACATCCCCAATGTCGGCGAGGATGCGCTTAAAGACCTTGACGAGCGCGGAATTATCCACATCGGCGCCGAGGTCCGCTCCGGCGATATCCTTGTCGGAAAGGTTACCCCCAAAGGTGAAACCGAGCTTACAGCGGAAGAGCGGCTGCTTCGCGCAATCTTCGGCGAAAAAGCCCGCGAAGTCCGCGACACCTCCCTCAGGGTCCCCCACGGCGAATACGGTATTGTTGTTGACGTTAAAGTCTTTACCCGTGAAAACTGCGACGAATTAAGCCCCGGCGTCAACATGGTCGTCCGCGTCTACATCGCCCAGAAACGCAAAATCAGCGTTGGCGACAAGATGGCTGGGCGCCACGGAAACAAGGGCGTTGTTTCCCGCATACTCCCGGTTGAAGATATGCCCTTCCTGCCGGACGGCAGGCCTCTGGACATCCTCCTCAACCCCCTCGGCGTTCCTTCCCGTATGAACATCGGCCAGGTATTGGAGGTCCACCTGGGGTACGCTGCCGCAGCACTGGGCATTAAGGTTATGACCCCTGTTTTCGACGGCGCACGGGAGTCCGACATCCGTGAGCTGCTGGTGGAAGCCGGCAAGCGGGAGGACGGCAAAACCATCCTTTACGACGGCCGCACCGGCGAGCCCTTCGACAATCCTGTTACAGTGGGTTATATGTACTTCCTTAAACTGCACCATCTGGTTGACGATAAAATCCACGCCCGTTCGACAGGCCCCTACTCCCTGGTCACCCAGCAGCCCCTCGGCGGTAAGGCACAGTTCGGCGGACAGAGATTCGGTGAAATGGAAGTTTGGGCTCTTGAAGCTTACGGTGCCGCTTACACCCTGCAGGAAATCCTGACAGTAAAATCCGACGACGTTGTCGGCCGCGTCAAGACCTATGAATCCATTGTCAAGGGCCAGAACGTGCCGCAGTCCGGCGTTCCGGAATCCTTCAAGGTTCTTGTCAAGGAACTGCAGTCCCTGGCTCTGGATGTCAAGGTTCTCAACAAGGACAATCAAGAAATCGACCTTAAGCAGTCCTTTGACGATGACGACGAATCCAGCATGGTGGCAATTGACGACGATTTGTTCCAGAACGTCGCCAACGAAAGCGAATTCGACGGATACGACGTCACCGACCCCGACCTTGAGGATTCGGACGAAAGCCTGCTGGATACTGACTTTGACGACGACAGCCTCGATTTGAATACAGATGATTTATTTGTTGACGATTTTGATGAAATGTAAAATGAACGGGAGGACATTCACTGTATGATGGAGTATAACGTCTTTGAATCAATAAAAATTGGGCTTGCCTCCCCGGAGAAGATACGCGAATGGTCCTATGGCGAGGTAAAAAAGCCTGAGACCATAAATTACCGCACTCTCAAGCCTGAACGGGACGGCCTGTTCTGCGAGAGGATTTTCGGCCCCCAGAAGGACTGGGAATGCCACTGCGGAAAGTATAAGAGAATCCGTTACAAGGGCAAAATCTGCGACCGCTGCGGCGTTGAGGTAACCCGCTCCAAGGTGCGCCGCGAGCGTATGGGGCATATCGAACTGGCAGCCCCGGTTTCACATATCTGGTATTTTAAAGGCATCCCCTCAAGGATGGGGCTTATCCTTGACCTGTCCCCCAGGCTTTTGGAACAGGTGCTGTATTTCGCAGCCTATATAGTTGTGGACCCCGGCAACACTCCCCTTACTAAAAAACAGATTTTAAGCGAAAAAGACTACCGCGACATGCGGGAAAAATACGAGGACGAATTTGACGCCGGCATGGGCGCGGAATATATCCAGAAGCTCCTTGCCGAAATCGACCTCGACGCCCTTTCCAACGAGCTTAAACAGGAGCTGGAAGGCGCCACCGGCCAAAAGCGCGCAAGGCTCTTAAAGAGGCTTGAGGTTGTGGAGGCGTTCCGCCAGTCGGGCAACCGCCCCGAATGGATGATTTTGAATGTTATACCGGTCATCCCGCCGGACCTTCGCCCGATGGTCCAGCTGGACGGCGGCCGTTTCGCCACCTCTGACTTAAACGACCTTTACAGGCGTGTTATTAACCGCAACAACCGTTTGAAAAGGCTTTTGGACCTGGGCGCTCCCGACATAATTGTAAGAAACGAAAAGCGCATGCTGCAGGAAGCCGTTGACGCCCTTATCGACAACGGCCGCCGAGGACGTCCCGTAACAGGGCCCAACAACCGTCCTTTGAAATCCCTGTCGGATATGCTCAAAGGCAAACAGGGCCGCTTCCGCCAGAACCTGCTTGGAAAACGCGTTGACTATTCCGGCCGTTCGGTTATCGTCGTCGGCCCTGAATTAAAGCTTTATCAGTGCGGTTTGCCGAAGGAAATGGCACTGGAGCTCTTCAAGCCCTTTGTCATGAAGAGGCTTGTTGAAACCGGTGTTGCGGGCAATATCAAATCCGCCCGCAAAATGGTTGAGCGGGTACGCCCCGAGGTATGGGACGCCCTTGAAACTGTTATCAAGGACCATCCGGTAATGCTCAACCGCGCGCCTACACTTCACCGCCTTGGCATTCAGGCCTTCGAGCCTGTGCTGGTTGAAGGCAGGGCGATTAAGCTCCACCCCCTTGTATGTACCGCATTTAACGCGGACTTCGACGGCGACCAGATGGCTGTTCACGTTCCGCTATCCGCCGAAGCCCAGGCAGAGGCAAGGTTCCTTATGCTTGCCACAGGAAACCTGCTGAAACCCTCGGACGGAAAACCTGTTACCGTCCCGACACAGGACATGGTACTCGGCTCATACTACCTCACCCTCAAGAAAGAGGGCGAGCCGGGTGAAGGCAAGGTATTCCGGGATGAAAACGAAGCCATCATGGCTTATGACGCCAAAGCCGTTACCCTGCACGCCAAAATCCGTGTCCGCAAAACGATTGAAATAGACGGTGTAAAACACCACAGGCTTGTAGAAACTACAGTAGGGCGTATTATCTTCAACCGTGCCATCCCGCAGGATTTAGGCATAGTTGAGCGCAATACCCTCGACGACATGTTCCTGTATGAGGTGGACTTCAAAGTCGGCAAAAAGCAGCTTTCAAAAATTGTTGAAAGGTGCATAAAGGTTCACGGCACTGCCAAAACAGCCGTTGTTCTGGACCAGATTAAGGATTTGGGATACAAATTCTCAACCCGTGCCGCTTTGACAATAGCGGTAGCCGACGCCACCATCCCGCCTGAAAAACAGCAGTTCATCCAGGAAGCTGAAAAACGGGTAGACACAATCAACAAGCTGTTCAAGCGAGGCCTTGTAAGCGACGATGAGCGCTACCGCATGGTAATCGAAACCTGGAACGAAACCACCAGCAAGGTTACCGATGCCTTAACCCGGCACCTTGACCAGTATAACCCGATATTTATGATGTCGGATTCCGGCGCCCGCGGTTCTATCGCACAGATACGCCAGCTGGCTGGCATGCGCGGATTGATTGCCAACGCTTCCGGGCGTACCATCGAGGTTCCGATCCGCTCCAACTACCGCGAAGGCCTTAACGTTCTTGAATACTTCATTTCCTCCCGCGGCGCGCGTAAAGGCTTGGCAGACACCGCTTTGCGTACTGCCGACTCCGGATACCTTACCCGAAGGCTGGTTGACGTCGCCCAGGATGTTATCATCCGCATTGATGACTGCGGCACCACAGAAGGCATAGAGGTTTACGACATCCGCGACGGCAACGAAATGATAGAGTCCCTGTCCGAGCGTTTGGTAGGGCGCTATCTCGCAGAGGATTTCGTGGACCCCGAAACCGGAGAGGTTGTTGTCAGCAAAGACAAGCTGCTCAGGGACGAGGACGCCAACCTGCTGATTAACAAATACAACGTAACTAAAATTAAAATCCGTTCAGTCCTCACCTGCAATGCCAAACACGGAGTTTGCTCAAAGTGCTACGGCTCCAACCTTGCAGCCGTCGGCCCTGTATCAGTAGGCGAAGCGGTTGGTATCATAGCAGCACAGTCCATCGGCGAACCCGGTACACAGCTGACGATGAGAACCTTCCATACCGGCGGTATCGCATCCAGCGAGGACATTACACAGGGTCTTCCCCGTGTCGAAGAGCTGTTTGAAGCCCGCAAGCCCAAGCACCTTGCCATCATCTCCGAAATTGACGGCATAGTCCGCTTTGAAGAGGACAAGAGGCGCCAGCTCGTCATTGTCACCAAACAGGAGGAAAACAACATTGATCAGCGCACCTATGTAATCCCCTTCGGCTCCCGCATCCTGGTTAAGGAGGGCGATTACATCAAGGCTGGAGACCGCCTGACCGAAGGCTCCATCAACCCCCACGACATCCTTGCCGTCAGCGGCGAGCAGGCTGTGCAGAATTACCTCATCCAGGAAGTACAGCGCACCTACCGTATGCAGGGCGTTGACATCAACGATAAGCATGTTGAAGTTATCATCCGCCAGATGATGAGGAAGGTCAGGGTTGACGACCCAGGCGATACCGATCTGCTCTCCGGCTCCCTTATTGACCGCAGCGAGTTCAACGACGCAAACGAAGAAATACGCAGAAGGATTGCCGAAGGCGAAACAAATCTCAGGGAGGCCACCTGTGTGCCTGTACTGATGGGTATTACCAAGGCATCCCTTGCCACAGACAGCTTCCTGTCCGCCGCATCCTTCCAGGAAACCACCCGCGTCCTCACCGAAGCTGCCATCAAGGGCAAGGTAGACCCGCTGCTGGGACTGAAAGAGAACGTCATCATAGGCAAGCTTATCCCTGCGGGTACCGGCATGCAGCCGTATGACGACATCCATGTTTCCAAGGCCGGCGCCGATGCCAGCAACGAGGAATTTGCCGCCCTTCGGGAAAGCCTTGAATATGAAAACGGCGACAGCATAATTGAAAACTATCAGGAATCCCTGCAGGATAACCAGTAAAATTATGCTAATTGTTTAACAATACCAGGCTCCGCATGTAAATTATTGGCAGCAATAATTTACGTGCGGCGCTTGACAAAGTATTATATGCCGTGCTAATATTCTTAATTGTGGTAATTTAGGGAACTGCTTTAGTTTTCGCGGTTTTCTCAGGATTTTATGCCATTCCAGGGGTCTTCCCCGTTTGGAATAGATAATTTTAAAACAGGAGGTGTTATGTTTGCCAACCTTTAACCAGCTAGTCCGTAAAGGCCGTGAGGCGGTTGAGAAAAAGGCTAAGGCTCCCGCTCTGCTTAAGGGATGGAACTCCAAGAAGCGCATTCCGATTGACCAGAATTCCCCCCAGAAGCGCGGCGTCTGCACTTCGGTTAAGACCACAACCCCCAAAAAGCCTAACTCGGCATTGAGAAAGGTTGCCCGTGTCCGCTTGTCCAACGGGATTGAGGTTACCGCCTACATTCCGGGCGAAGGCCACAACCTGCAGGAACACAGCGTTGTCCTGATCCGTGGCGGACGTGTTAAGGACCTGCCTGGTGTGCGTTACCACATCATCCGCGGCACATTGGATGCCCAGGGTGTTGCAAAGCGTATGCAGGGCCGTTCCAAGTATGGCGCCAAGAGGCCGAAGGCCGGAGCATCCAAATAACAAATATCAAAAGACATTTTCAGCGGCTAGCATATAGCTGCATTTATATAGATTGGCATAAAGCTTAAATCGAAATAATGCACTATATCGGCCAACGGAAATGACCTCGCATTAGAGGAAAATTTTCGAGTACCTATGATATCATTCCTATGAAGGAGGGAAGCAGAGTGCCGAGAAGAGGTTCAGTAGCAAAACGTGATGTTTTGCCCGATCCTATATACAATTCCAAGCTCGTAACAAAGCTTATCAACAACATTATGTACGACGGCAAGCGCGGTGTTGCACAGAGGATAGTTTACGGTGCATTTGATATTGTCCGCGAAAAGACCGGCAAAGATCCCCTTGAGGCTTTTGAACAGGCCCTGGAGAACGTTATGCCCGTACTGGAGGTTAAAGCCCGCCGTGTCGGTGGTGCCACATACCAGGTTCCGGTTGAAGTGCGCGCCGACCGCCGTCAGACACTGGGCCTGCGCTGGATTACACAGTATGCCCGCGTCCGTTCCGAGCGCACCATGAAGGAGCGCCTGGCAGCAGAAATCATGGATGCCATTAACGGTACCGGCGGCGCAGCCAAAAAACGCGAAGACACACATCGCATGGCAGAAGCTAACAAAGCATTTGCGCATTATAGATGGTAAGCCCCTAAGATTAGTATCTTAAGGTGTCAAGACTCGTATTAGATTGCCTTTTATTAAGGCGCTAGGTCCGCCATTTCCGGGGTTCCCTTTAAGGGAGCCTGTGGGAGTTGGCGCCGCGGGTTGGTTTGCCCCTGCAAGCAGCGTTGGCTCCGGAAAAATTAAGGAGGACAGATATGGCAAGACAAGTACCACTTGAACGTACCAGAAATATCGGTATTATGGCTCACATCGATGCCGGAAAGACTACCACAACAGAGCGTATTCTTTTCTACACCGGTATCAATCATAAACTTGGTGAAACCCACGACGGCTCTGCCACCATGGACTGGATGGTGCAGGAGCAGGAACGCGGTATTACAATCACCTCTGCCGCTACCACATGTTTCTGGAAAAATCACAGAATTAATATCATCGACACCCCTGGCCACGTTGACTTTACCGTTGAAGTTCAGCGCTCCCTTCGAGTCCTGGACGGTTCGGTAACTGTATTCTGCGCCAAGGGCGGTGTTGAACCCCAGTCTGAAACCGTATGGCGTCAGGCTGACCAGTACCAGGTTCCCCGTATGGCTTACGTTAACAAGATGGACATCATGGGCGCCGATTTCTATCGCGTTGTCAACATGATGAAAGAGCGTCTTAAATGTAATGCCGTACCGATTCAGCTTCCAATCGGCGCTGAGGATACCTTTAAAGGTATTATCGACCTGGTTGAGATGAAGGCTTATATGTATTATGATGACCTGGGCAAGGACATCAGGTGCGAGGAAATCCCCGCAGACATGCTGGATAAAGCTCAGGAATATCACGACGCTATGATCGAAGCTGTCGTTGATCAGGATGACCAGCTCCTTGAGAAGTATTTCGCCGGCGAGGAACTCACTATTGACGAGATTAAATCCTGCATCCGCAAGGCTACAATCGCCAACAAGATGGTTCCTGTATGCTGCGGTACTTCCTACCGCAACAAGGGCGTTCAGAAACTCCTTGACGCTATCGTTGACTATATGCCTGCGCCAACCGATATACCGTCAATCAAGGGTATAATCCCCGGCACCGGCGAAGAGACCGAGCGCCATTCCTCGGATGACGAGCCCTTTGCGGCTTTGGCATTCAAGATCATGACCGACCCCTTTGTCGGAAAACTCTGTTTCTTCCGCGTATATTCGGGCTCCATTAAAGCAGGTTCATCCGTTTACAACGCCAACAAGGATAACACCGAACGCCTTGGGCGTATTCTTCAGATGCATTCCAACCACCGCCAGGATATCGATACCGTTTATGCCGGCGATATTGCGGCAGCGGTAGGTTTGAAGAACACCACCACCGGTGACACCCTCTGCGACGAAAAGCACCCTGTTATCCTGGAGTCCATGGAGTTCCCGGAACCTGTTATCCGCGTTGCTATCGAGCCCAAAACCAAGGCTGGCCAGGAGAAAATGGGCATTGCCCTCTCAAAGCTTGCTGAAGAAGACCCGACCTTCAGGACCTACACTGATGAGGAAACCGGCCAGACCATTATCGCCGGTATGGGTGAGCTGCACCTGGAAATTATCGTTGACCGCCTGCTTCGCGAATTCAAGGTTGAAGCAAACGTTGGCGCTCCCCAGGTTGCCTATAAGGAAACCATCCGCAAATCTGCTGATGTCGACCACAAATATGCCCGCCAGTCCGGTGGCCGCGGTCAATACGGTCACGTTAAAATCCGCATTGAGCCCAACGAGCCCGGCAAAGGATACGAATTCATCAACAACATCGTCGGCGGCGTAATTCCGAAGGAATACATCCCGGCGGTTGATGCAGGTATCCAGGGTGCCATGCAGGCCGGTGTTCTGGCAGGATACAACGTTGTTGACGTCAAGGTAACCCTCTACGACGGTTCTTACCACGAAGTCGACTCCTCTGAAATGGCATTTAAGATTGCCGGTTCTATGGCCTTCAAAGAGGCTATGCGCAAGGCAGACCCGGTTCTTCTCGAGCCGATTATGAAGGTTGTTGTCATTGTGCCTGAGGAGTACATGGGCGACGTTATCGGCGACCTGAACTCCCGCCGCGGCATGATCCAGGGCATGGAGGCAATCACCGGTGCCCAGCAGATTACTGCACTTGTTCCGCTTTCTGAAATGTTCGGTTACGCCACTGACCTGCGCTCCCGCACTCAGGGACGCGGACAGTACACTATGGAACCCAGCCACTATGCTGAGCTTCCGAAAAACCTGGCTGACAAGATCATTTCAAACAGGGCCAAAAAGGATGAATAATCCCGGTTATTTGATTATTTCTTTCTAAAAGGCTTGAAATTGGCTCAACTAATTGTTAAAATATCTTCAATAATTTTCAAAGTTTTATTGTAAATTATTATTGTGTTTTATAAAGAAGGAGGAAAAACTCATGGCAAAGGCTAAATTTGAAAGGACCAAACCCCATATTAACATTGGTACCATTGGTCACGTTGACCATGGCAAAACCACTTTGACCGCTGCAATCACAAAGGTACTCAACCTCAAGGGAACTTCTGAATTCGTTGATTACGCAAACATCGACAAGGCTCCTGAAGAGCGCACCCGCGGAATCACAATCAACACTTCCCACGTTGAGTATCAGACCGATGCACGTCACTATGCACACGTTGACTGCCCCGGCCACGCTGACTACGTAAAGAACATGATCACCGGTGCTGCTCAGATGGACGGCGCTATCCTGGTTGTTTCCGCAGCAGACGGCCCGATGCCCCAGACCCGTGAGCACATCGTTCTTGCCCGTCAGGTTGGCGTTCCTTACATCGTTGTTTTCATGAACAAGGTTGACCAGGTTGACGACCCCGAGCTTCTTGAGCTGGTTGAGATGGAAGTTCGCGAACTCCTCAACGAGTACAACTTCCCCGGCGATGACACCCCTGTTATCAAAGGTTCAGCTCTCAAGGCTCTTGAGTGCTCTTCAAATGACATCAATGCTCCTGAATATCAGTGCATTCTCGAGCTCATGGACGCTGTTGACAGCTACATTCCGACTCCCCAGCGTTCAACCGAACTGCCCTTCCTCATGCCTGTTGAGGACGTATTCACCATTAC
Source organism: Clostridiales bacterium (assembly GCA_012839705.1). GTDB lineage: Bacteria > Bacillota > Clostridia > Oscillospirales > Acutalibacteraceae > Avimonas. Next base: position 12,383 of record DUMT01000061.1, read on the forward strand.
CGGCCGTGGTACTGTTGCTACCGGACGTGTTGAGCGCGGACAGCTCAAACTCTCCGAGGAAGTTGAAATTATCGGCTTGACCGACGAGAGGAAGAAGACCGTTGTAACCGGTATCGAAATGTTCCGCAAACAGCTCGACTATGCTGAGGCTGGCGACAACATCGGCGCACTCCTCCGCGGTATCACAAAGACCGATATCGAGCGCGGACAGGTTCTGTGCAAACCCGGTTCAATCAATCCTCACACCAAATTCCATGCCAAGGTATACGTCCTTTCCAAGGAAGAAGGCGGACGCCATACTCCTTTCTTCACCAACTATCGTCCCCAGTTCTATTTCAGAACAACTGACGTTACCGGCGTTATCAAGCTGCCCGAAGGCACTGAAATGTGCATGCCTGGCGACAACGTTGAAATGGATGTCGAACTGATCACTCCTGTCGCTATCGAGGAAGGCCTCCGTTTCGCTATCCGTGAAGGCGGACGTACCGTTGGTTCCGGCGTTGTAACCAAGATTGCTGAATAATTTACAATTTTTCAAACCCTCCTTTTAACAGGAGGGTTTTTTCTTGTCCCTGTTTAAAATCCTCTGGTAATTTGGTAATTTATTGATATAATAAAGTGGATAACGTTGATAACAATCGCTTTGTTGGAGGGATGGCCTGTGCCTGTCAAAAAAACTAGTTTGGCTAAAATCTTCATACCGCTGCTTTTCCTGATAACAGTTTTGGCTTCAGGCTGTGAAAAGCAAGATATATCCGGCAAAGGCTTCCGATTCCCTCTTTTAACAGAACCCCGCCAGCTTGACCCCCAGGTGGCAACAGATTCAGCTTCCATTACCTTAATCGCATCCTTGTTTGAAGGCCTAGCCCGCCTTGACGAAACAGGGGCTCCACAACCCGCTGCAGCAAGCTGGACGGTATCCAGTGATGGGTTAACTTACACCTTCAACCTGAAAAGCTCAAAATGGAGCGATGGCAGCGAAGTCACCGCTTATGATTTTTTATTCGGAATACAAAGGGCCGTTATGCCTTCCACCAACTCCCAGTATGCTGAGGAGCTTTTTATAATCAAAAACGCCCGGGAGATAAACCAGGGAAAAATGGATATATCCAAACTGGGAGTTAAGGCTGTGGACAATAAGACCCTTGTAGTAACCTTAACCCAGCCGGATAGCGGTTTTCCCGCCAAAACCGCCATGCCCCCCTATATGCCCTGCAAAAAAAGCTTCTTTGAGGAAACCGGCGGGCGGTACGGCCTTGAAGCGAAATATGTCCTTTCCAACGGCCCCTTTTATTTAAAATCCTGGGTGCACAATGAATCCCTGCTTTTAAACAAGCATGAAGGCTACCACGACGCCAAAAACATCCTGCCAGCCGCTGTCAGGTACGTTATCGGCAGCGTGGACAAACCTGTCTCCTATCTTGAAGAAGGCTTGCTGGACGCCGCCCAAATCCCCTCCGGTTCTGTAAAAGAGGCGGAGGAAAAAGGCATAACAGTTTTGACACACCAGGATTCAGTCCGCATGCTTTGGATGAACAACAGCATACCTGCCCTGTCAAATTCCTTTATACGCCGGGCTCTCAGGGATGCCATCGAGTGGGAAAAGCTCTACGAGCAGTTTGACAGGGATAACGATATCCCAGCCACCGGGTTTATCCCGCCAGATTCGGTAATCAGCCCAGGAACAAAATACCGCCCTTCGGCAAGCCCGCTCACTCCCGCAACGAAGCCTCAGGAAGCTGTCCAATATCTCAGCCGCGGCCTTGAAGCGGCAGGGCTTGAAAAAATGCCAGCGCTGACCCTTATCTGCCCGGAGGACGATTACAGCATGAATATCGCCAGGTATATTGTCCAATCCTGGCAGAAAAACTTGTCCCTTTATTTTAATATCGAAACCCTGTCACCTTCTCAGTTAGACGCCCGGGTTAAGGTCGGGAATTACCAGCTGGCCCTTTACACCTATACCCCGCCAGATTCCAGGGCAGTTGACGTTTTAACAGCATTTAAAACAGGGGCTGTAGGAAACTATTCCCGGTTTTCGGATTCGGGTTTTGACTCAAGATTATCCTCATTAAATCAGAACCCGTCAAAATCCGAGATTGCAAACCTCGAAAAGGCCCTTTGGGACTCCTGCCCTTCGGTGCCCGTCAGTTTCGAGCTTACCTTTTTCGGAATCCCCAAAGGAAACAGCGGCATTTTAGTAATGCCCTTCGGCGGCGGAACCTTCGGCTCACTTTTTGATTTCCGCAAAGCCGGAAAAATCGAAAAATAAACATAAAAAAGGCTGAACTGCCGTTCAGCCTTTTTTATGTTTTAACGGTTAAGCAGGTAAAACCCCAGATTGAGATAAGCGAGAAACACTTTCCAGAAAATATAAGGAATCATCAGCAGGTATGCGGATGTGCGGATATACTTAAACCCTGTGACCACAAGGGATATTACCGCAATCAAAAACAGCATCCAGAAAAACGAAAACAGCCGCCAGCCAAGCCTGAAAAGGAAAAACATCCACAGCGCGCTTAATACCAGTTGAAATAAATACAGGCGCAGCACCCTTCCCCCGTCGATGTCATTCATATTCCAGACTAGATACGCCGCAATCCCAATCACCATATAAAGCGCCAGGCTGATTACAAAGAATGCCTTATTTGACGGTGTCAGGGGAGGCCTTGCCAGCTCATTTCCATTCGGTATCCCGCCGCCTAAAATCAAACCGAAAACCCCTATTCCAAGGGTCAGCATAACAAAAAATATAAATGCCTTAACCTGAAAGGTTCGCTTTGGGATAACGGTTGCATTCATTTCTCTGCCACACCTTTCCGATTACTGTGCTTACATCATCAAACCCCTTTTATAATAATTATGCCCTTTAAATGGCAATTATTAACTTTGGGTTTACTGAAAATTCCACGACAAAATTTTTGCCCATATCATTAAAAATAAATACATCAACATATAATATACCGCATAAACTTGAATAAGCTATTTTTCAAGGGGAGTGGTGTTATGCTGGCGGCATTGTGTGTTAAAGAGCCCCGGAGAAGGTTTTTAAGCCTGCGCTTTCGCCCGCCGTCAGTAAAAGCCGAAATCGCCAGCGCAGGCAGCGGAAAGTTTTTAAAAATCACAGCCGAAAAAGACAGGAAAGGCAGGCTCGACTGGGAGCAGGTCAGGAAAGCAGCAGGCAGGGAAAGCAGCCGACTGTTGTTGCCTTTGGATGTAGTTCCGCCAAAAAACAGCAGGATAAAGCCATTCTGCGGAGTCGAACTTTCCAGAAAGCTGATGTCACTGGCGGCTGTAGAGCTTTTAAAAACCGTATCCATCAACCCACGCCTTGTCTGCGTATCGGTTTATGACCCCCTGGCTATCATGCCGGACCTCCCCCTTTTGTTCATCCCTTTTGCGGCAGATGTCCGAGTCTTTACAAGCCGCCCTGAGCGCTATGCAACCCAAAAATACACCGCCATGCAGGAATACGGCGCGGTTCTGACGGTCACAAATGATTTCAGCAGGGTATGCAACAGCCTTTTAGTCCTTGCTCCCGATGTGAAACCCCAGGACTGCTCGGGGCTTCGCCATCTGGCACTGAACAACGGGTTTATCATGACTGCGGTAAGCGCCGAAACAAATCCCGAAGCTTTAAAAGGCATAGTCCACGGATATATACCTCGGGTTTCCCACCACCTGTTTTCCGCCATGCCCGCCGGATGCGATATAATGCAGTTTCTCTCCGGATTGTATGAGTTAAGCGGCGTGCGGGAAATCGGTTTAAAACCGCCGGAATTCCTGAAAATCGGCGGCAATACAGTATCTTTAAAAGACGCCGCACTGAGGTTAGCGGGTCTTGACATTGGAATTCCAATTTAGTATAATTAGGTTTAAGGCACATGGAAAAGATGTGCTTTAGTTTATTATTATGGTAATTTTTGCTTTAGGGTTTAAATAAAATAAAAAATACACAAAAATACACAGCCAAGGAGATCTTGCAGAATGAACAAGCAGACTGTTATCACTGACGAAGGTTTGAGACGCCTTGAGAAGGAACTTGAGGTATTAAAAACTGTAAAGCGCAAGGAAATTGCTGAAAGGATAAAAAATGCCCTCTCTTTTGGCGACCTTTCTGAAAACAGCGAATACGACGAGGCAAAAAATGAGCAGGCCATCATCGAAGGCAGAATCAGCGAAATTGAAAACCAGCTTAAAAATGTCAGGGTAGTTGACGAAAGCGAGTTAAGCACCGAAATTGTCCATATTGGCTCCCGTGTCCGGGTTAAGGATTTGGATACCGGCGAAGAGGAAACCTACCAGATTGTCGGCTCGACAGAAGCTGACCCGCTGGAAGGCAAAATTTCAAACGAATCCCCTGTCGGCAGGGAGCTTATCTCCCGCACCAAAGGGGATGTGATTGAAGTCGAGGTTCCTGACGGGCTGCTGAAATATGAAATACTGGAGATAATGAAATAAAACCCGGCTCTGCGCCGGTGGTTAATGGGCGCGGTGACCATTGGTTGCCGCCCTTTTCGCTTTAAGGCAATATTTTTGATGTTAAAACGAAAGGATAAGATATTGTGGAACAGGTAAACAACCCTAATGTAACAGAAAACACCCTTAACGAGCAGGAACTCAGCGAAGTCCTTCAAATGAGGCGGAACAAGCTGTTTGATTTGCAGAATGAAGGCAAGGACCCCTTCAAGATTACTAAATGGGACCGCACCCACATGGCTCAGGAAATAGTGGACAGGTTCGACGAGCTTGAGGGCCAGAATGTTACCATCGCCGGCAGGATTATGACCTGGCGAGATATGGGAAAGGCTACCTTCATCGATATCAGGGACGGTTCCGGCCGAATCCAGGTGTATATCAGGGTCAACGACGTGGGAGAGGAAACCTACGCAGAGTTCAACCGCTGGGATACCGGTGATATCATCGGCGTTCAAGGTACCGTTTTCCGCACCCGCAGGGGCGAGATTTCGGTACACGCCACAGGGCTTAAACTCCTTGCAAAATCCCTGCTTCCCCTGCCGGACAAGTTCCACGGGCTCAAGGACCCGGATACCCGCTACCGCCAAAGGTACATTGACCTTATAATCAACCCTGAAGTCAAGGATGTATTTATCAAACGCAGCCGAATTATATCCCTTATCCGCCAGTTCCTTGACTCCAGAGGGTTTTTGGAGGTTGACACGCCGGTCCTTCACACCGTTGAAATCGGTGCCACAGCCCGCCCCTTTGTCACCCACCACAACGCCCTGGACATTGATATGTACCTCAGGATAGAAACCGAGCTGTACCTCAAGCGCCTTATCGTAGGCGGGTTTGACAAGGTGTATGAAGTTGGCCGCATTTTCCGCAACGAGGGCATGAGCATAAAGCACAATCCCGAGTTTACCTCCGTTGAGCTGTATCAGGCATATGCAGATTACAAGGACATGATGGACCTTGTGGAAGATCTGTATTCCTTCCTTGCAAAAGAGGTTTGCGGCAGCGAAATAATCACCTATCAGGGCACCGAAATCAACATGGCAAGGCCCTGGAAGCGGATGACCATGGTTGAAGCTGTGAAGGAATACGCAGGCGTTGACTATTATGACTGGAAAACCGATGAGGACGCCCAGAAAGCTGCCGACAGCAAGGGCGTGCATTACGAAAAGAATGCCTGCACAAAGGGCGACATCCTCGCGGCGTTTTTTGAAACCTTTGTTGAGCCTAACCTGATTCAGCCCACCTTTATATATGATTACCCGGTTGCGATTTCCCCTCTTGCAAAGCGCAAGGCGGACGAGCCGGAGTTTACTGAGCGCTTTGAGTTCTTTATTACCGCCAGGGAAATGGGCAACGCATTTTCTGAGCTTAACGACCCCATTGACCAGAGGGAAAGGTTTGTCAAACAGGTTGAGGAAAGGCGGGCTCAGGGCGCCAACGCCGAAATCGATGAGGACTTCCTTACCGCCCTTGAATACGGCATGCCGCCAACAGGAGGGCTTGGGTTCGGCGTTGACAGGCTGATAATGCTGCTTACAGACCAGTATTCCATCCGGGATGTCCTGTTGTTCCCCACAATGAAGCCAAAAGATTAACGGTTCCTAGCAAACAGGAGGCGGTGTAATATGGCAAGAGAATGGGCTCTCAGGGGAGTTAGCGAAGAAGAACTGCGCCCCCCTGAAAAACCGGAACCACCAAAGGATCCAAAGGGCAAGCTTGAAAATTTCTGGTACCACTATAAGTGGCATACAATTGCCGCCGTGGCTGCGGTAATTGTCCTGACCATTTTGATTGCCGACATGGTGACAAAAACAAAACCCGATTATAGTATAGTCTTTGCCACCCAAAACTACGTTTCATCTGCTGCCACCGATAAGCTTAAGTCAGAACTTGAAGCCTATGGCAGGGATATTAACGGGGATGGCAAAGTGGTGGTCCAGTTTGACACAATTGTATTTTCATTAAGTGATTATCAGGTCAACACAGCCAATCAAATGAAATTTGCCGCCCATCTTTCGGCCAAGGATATGCTGATTTTTATAGTTGACAAGGAAACTTATCAGAACGCGATTGCAATTCACGAAAAGGACGGTTATAAATTTTTCTCCCCCATCGGGGTGGAAGTAGAGGGGCTGGAGGATGGCGGCAGATACTGGAACTGGAAAGGCAGCGAGCTTAGAAAACACCAGGAGATGGCCGGTTTGCCGGAAGATTTGTATTTTGGGGTTCGGGACATTTCAGGTTCCACGGATAAAAAGTCTAAAGAAGTGTACGAGCAATCAATGGAGCTGATTAAGGCTTTTCTGACAAAGAAGCCCCTTGAACCCACCGGCACAACCTCTGCAAACAAATGATTTCAGAAAGGATTTTTTATTATGAGAAGCGATTTGATGAAAAAAGGCGTTTCCCGTGCGCCTCACCGCTCTCTGCTTAAGGCCCTCGGCATTACAGACGCTGAAATGAAACGGCCCTTTGTTGCCGTCGTCAGCTCAAAAAGCGACTATATCCCGGGCCATACCCATCTGGATACAATCACAAAGGCTGTTGAGGCCGGAATACGCAATGCGGGAGGAGTCCCTTTCACCTTTAACACAATCGGGGTTTGTGACGGCCTTGCAATGAACCATAAGGGCATGAAATATTCCCTTTGCTCCCGCGAACTTATCGCAGATTCAATCGAAGTCATGCTTACAGCCCATCCGATGGATGCTGTTGTGTTCATACCGAACTGCGACAAGATTGTCCCCGGCATGCTGATGGCAGCCTGCCGTTTGAACCTGCCTTCCATATTTGTCAGCGGCGGCCCGATGATGCCCGGAATTAAAGGAGAAAGGCGGCTGAGCCTTACCGATATGTTCGAGGCTGTCGGCGCATGCACCGCAGGGCGCATTGATGCAAATGAGCTTTACCAGCTTGAAAACACTGCCTGCCCGGGCTGCGGCTCCTGTTCCGGCATGTTCACCGCAAATTCGATGAACTGCCTTACCGAGGTCATCGGCATGGCGCTACCGGGCAACGGCACAATTCCCGCCGTGGAAGCTGCCCGTATTCGGCTTGCAAAGGAAACCGGCGAACGGGTTATGGAGCTGCTTGAAAAAGACATCCGCCCCCTCGATATCCTGACACCCGCCGCTTTTGAGAACGCCCTTAGGGCGGATATGGCAATAGGCTGCTCATCCAACACCGTTCTTCATGTTACCGCTTTGTCTTACGCCGCAGGATGCCCCATTTCCCTTGAATATATCGATGAAATCGGCAGGACCACTCCACAGATATGCAAACTTAGCCCCGCAAGCGATGTCTTTATCGCCGACCTTAACCAGGTTGGCGGAATCCAGTCAATGCTGAAGGAATTGGACCGCGCAGGGCTTATTAACCGCGATATTATCACTGTCAGCGGTACTGTGGCGGAAAGGTTCGCAAACGCCCCGGATGCCGACGGGGAGATAATCCGCAAGCTGGAAAACCCCTTCAGAAAAGACGGAGGAATCGCAATACTGTTTGGCAATCTCGCCCCCGAAGGCGCAGTTGTAAAGCAGGGCGCTGTTAAGCCCGAAATGATGGTACATAAAGGGCCGGCACGGGTGTTCAACAGCGAGGAGGAGGCAAACGAAGCAATCCTTGGCGGCAAAATCAAACCCGGGGATGTTGTGGTTATCCGCTACGAAGGGCCAAAAGGCGGCCCCGGCATGAGGGAAATGCTCTCCCCCACCGCCAATATTGCCGGCATGGGCCTTGACGACTGCGTCGCCCTTATAACAGACGGGCGTTTTTCCGGAGCTACCAGAGGCGCATCAATAGGCCATGTATCCCCTGAGGCAGCCGCAGGCGGCCCCATTGCCCTTATTGAGGAAGGGGATATCATCTCGGTGGATATTCCGAACAGAAAGCTTGAACTGCTGGTTGACGAATCCACCCTTGCAGCCAGAAAAGCGAAATGGGCACCGCCCGTGCAGAATCTCACCGGCTATGCAAAAAGATACGCACAGCATGTTACCAGCGGTTCCACCGGCGCAGTATTTGACGATTTGCTTGAAGAAGTTAAGAAATAAAATAAATTTTAAGGCCAGGGAAATTCCCTGGCCTTTTTGCTTTTAATAATAGGATAAACCCGTATTTTACATACGGGAGATAAACCCGAAATAAACCAGAACCAAAAGCCCCAATGCAATGCGGTAGTAGCCGAAAACCTTGAAATCGTGCTTTTTAATGTAGCTCAGCAAGAACCTGATGACAAGTATTGATACAATAAACGCCACCACAAAGCCAGTTAGCAACACCAGCCACTCGGTTCCGCTAAACAAGAGCGGGTATTCGCCAGCGTAGTTTTCCGAGCTGTCCAGGGCGAATTTGAGCAGCTTTATTGCGCTGCCGCCAAACATGGCTGGGATAGCCATAAAGAAGGAAAATTCCGCCGAAACATACCTTGAGCAGCCTAAGAACACCGCGCCAAGGATTGTTGCCCCGGACCTTGATGTTCCGGGAATCAGGGCAAGCATCTGGCAAACGCCTATCCAGAAGGCTGTTTTGTAGTTTAGTTGTGAAAAATTCTCAATTTTTGTCTTGTGCTTGCTGTTTTCCAGCCACAGGAACATAAACCCGTACAGAATCAGGGTCGCCGAAATAACATAAGGAGTCGACAACACCCCGTCTATCTGGTCATCAAACAAAACCCCGATAACGCCAGCAGGAACGCTGGCAATAAGCACTTTCAGCCAAAGGAACAGGGTTTCTTTTTTCTCCTCGGCGGTTTTCTTTGGGGAAATCGGGTTGAGTTTATGAAAATACAGCACCAGCACAGCCAAAATCGAGCCAAGCTGAATAAACACCTTGTATACGTCGAAAAACTCCTGATTACGCACAGAATCCGGGCTTACAGTCATATGTATAAACTCGTTTAACAACAGCATATGCCCGGTGCTGCTGATAGGCAGCCACTCGGTTATGCCCTGTACTATCCCCATCAGGATTGATTTAAGAGTTTCGATAATCACCATAGATATTTTCCTTCCATAATTCCATGATATTTTTAAGCCTTGTAAAAAATTGCTATTTGTATAATGCCGATCAATATTACAATTAGTATGCTGCGCTTGGGCTTTAAAAAATATACAGTAAAAACGGGGAAGATTTGAGCCTTCCCCGGGTTACATCAATATAATATGGGATATATTAATTGTTTATGCCTTTAGTCCCAACGGTAATCAAGTTTTACACTGTTTTCGCCGTCAGCCTGTACCGTAATCGCCTTTGGAGGATTGTCACAATGCTCAACCAGGATGGTTGCCACATTGTCTTCGACATCCCGGCGGATTGCGTTGCGCAAATCCCTGGCCCCCCGCTTGCCGCCATAGGATTTGTTCGCCAGCGCCTGGCAGGCTTCCTGGGTCCAGGAAAACTCAATCCCCCGCTCTCTCAATGGCTCCACAAGCTCTTTCAGCATCAGGTCCGCCACCTTGCAGTAATGCTCAAGGGTTAAGGGTGAGAAATATACTACCTCATCAACACGGCTTATAAATTCGGGGCGAAGGAACTCTGACAGTGCTTTCATCGCCCTATCCTTTGACGCCTGGGCATCGGTTTTTCCAAATCCCATGAGGCTTTCCCTGATTTGGCTGCCTGCGTTGGAGGTCATTACAATAACAGTGTTTTCAAAGTTTACCGTCCTGCCATGGGCATCGGTCACCCTGCCCTCATCCAGGATTTGCAGCAGGATGTTCAGCACATCCGGGTGGGCTTTTTCTATTTCGTCAAACAGCAGTACAGAATAGGGTTTTCTGCGGACTTTTTCGGTCAGCTGCCCCGCTTCGTCATACCCGATGTATCCGGGCGGGGAACCAATCAGCCTTGAAACCGAGTGCTTTTCCATAAACTCGGACATATCAAGGCGGATAAGGGTTTCAGGCGTATCAAACAGCTGGTTTGCCAAAACCTTTACAAGCTCGGTTTTCCCAACCCCCGTGGGGCCTACAAAAATGAAGGATGCAGGCCTGCGGCGGGTGGAAATTTGCACCCTGCTGCGGCGGATGGCGGCGGCAACAAGCTTTATTGCTTCGTCCTGCCCGATTATTTTTTCGCTAAGGTATTCTTCGAGTTTGGCAAGCTTGGTAAGCTCGCTCTCCCTGACCTTGGAGGCAGGTATACCTGTCCAAAGCTCTATGACATAGGCGAGGTCGTCGGTGGTAACCTTGGTTCCGGTTGCCTGTTCTTTGATTTCCTCAGCCTGCTTTTCGGCCTTTAAAAGCTCCGACCGTGTGAATGCCAGCTTTTCGTAGTCTATATTATCCTTGCTGAGTTCTTCCTCCTCAGCGCGCTTCAGTTCGGATATTTTCGCCACCAGCTTTGAATACTGGTCGGCAAGTTTATTTCTGAGGGCAGCGGCGGCGCAAGCCTCGTCAAGCATGTCAATCGCTTTGTCCGGAAGGAACCTGTCATTGATATACCGCTCGGACAGATTAACAGCAGTCCTTAAGATATGGTCATCGATTTTTACTCCGTGGAAATTTTCGTAGTAGGTTTTAATCCCTTTCAGGATGCTGACGGTATCTTCAATAGAAGGCTCCTCCACGGTGACAGGCTGGAAACGCCTTTCAAGGGCTGCGTCCTTTTCAATATGCTTGCGGTACTCGTTAAAGGTTGTGGCGCCAATCACCTGAATCTCGCCGCGGGACAGGGCGGGTTTTAATATATTCGCCGCAGACATGCTGCCCTCGGCGTCCCCCGTGCCCACAAGATTATGAACCTCATCAATGAAGAGGATTATATTCCCTTCCGCCTTTACTTCGTCGATAAGTCCCTTTATCCTGCTTTCAAACTGCCCCCTGAACTGTGTGCCAGCCACAAGGGATGTAAGGTCCAGCAGGTGGATTTCCTTATCAAGCAGGCGGGCAGGGACATTTCCGGAGGCAATCCTGAGGGCAAGCCCTTCTGCGATTGCGGTTTTGCCGACACCGGGCTCGCCTATAAGGCAGGGGTTGTTCTTGGTCCTGCGGGATAGTACCTGTATAACCCGGTAAATCTCCCGGTCACGCCCCACCACGAAATCTATTTCGCCATTTCGCGCCCTGGCGGTCAAATCGGTGCAATAGGTGCTGAGGAACTTTCTCCTCTTCTCCTTTTTCTTCTGGGATTTGGATGCCTTATCGTCGGCACTATCGTTTTCCACCGAGCTTTTGCCCTCTTTGGCGGAGCCGGGGAAGTTGCCAAACAGGTTTTGTAAAAATGGAAAAGTTGCGGCCCCTCCCGGCGTAAAGCCGTCCTCTTCGGAGTTTGGATCCATAAGCTCGCCCAACTGTTCTTCCATCTGCTCCATATCCTCTTCGGTGATGCCGAATTTTTCAAGCAACTCATCAACAGGCTTTATTCCAAGTTCCTTGGCGCAAACCAAGCAAAGCCCGTCATTTACCGATTTATCCCCGTCCATGCGGGTGATAAACACAACCGCAGGGCGTTTTTTGCATCTGGTACAAATCATACTAATTACCATGCCTTTCCGCGCCTAAGATAAGTAACGCGCCCCGGAGGGCGCTAAACCCTCGGCGCAAAGCACCGATGTGGCGCAAAGCACC
>DUMT01000062.1 GCA_012839705.1 Clostridiales bacterium
GGAATAATCAGGTTTTCCCCGTCCATCTCTTCAGGTTGTGGCAGTCCCAACAGGTACAGCATTGTGGGGGATATATCCGCCAGCCTTCCGCGTTCCCTCAGCTTGCAGGGCTTGCCTACAACGCAGAAGGGGACATCAAAGGTGGTGTGGGCTGTGAAGGGTGAGCCGTCCTCATCAATCATCTTGTCGGCGTTGCCGTGGTCTGCGGTGATTAAGGCAATGCCGCACATTTTCAGGGTAGCTTCCACCACACGCCCTACGCATTCATCCACAACTTCCACCGCTTTAACCGCGGCTTCAAATATACCGGTGTGGCCTACCATGTCGCAGTTGGCAAAGTTCAGGATGATCATATCGTATTTGCCGGACAGAATCCGGTTTACAACCTCGTCACAGACGGGATATGCGCTCATTTCCGGCTTTAAGTCAAAGGTTGCCACGTCGGGGGTGGGGATGAGGACCCTGTCCTCGCCCTCGAACATGACTTCTTCGCCGCCATTGTAGAAGAAGGTTACGTGGGCGTATTTTGTGGTCTCGGCGATTCTAAGCTGGGTTAACCCCGCCTTGCTGACGGTTTCGCCCATGGTCATGGTAAGGGCTTTGGGGGCGAATGCCACCGATACATTCGGCATGGTGGCGTCATATTCGGTCATGCAGACAAAATGGAGATCCAGCCTGCCGCCATCCCTTTCAAAGCCGCTGAATGCCGGATCGACAAAAGCGCGGGTCAATTCCCTTGCCCTATCGGGCCTGAAGTTGAAGAAAATGACGCTGTCGCCATTTTTGACCGGCGCCCCGCCTTCGATAACAGTGGGGATGACAAATTCGTCAGTGATATTTTTGCCCTCGGCGTCAATGGTCTGATAGGATTCCTCAACAGCCTTTACGGGGTCTGCCGCCTGGATTCCTTCGCGCTTTACCATGGCGTCATAAGCCTTCTGGACACGGCCCCACTGGGTGTCGCGGTCCATTCCGTAATAGCGGCCCATCACTGTGGCGATTTTGCCGGCGCCGATTTCGCTGATTTTATCCTGAAGCTCTTTCAGGTAACCTGTGCCGGAAGTTGGAGGCACGTCGCGCCCGTCCAGCATGGCGTGGATATATACGTTTTGTACGCCATTTCTCTTTGCCATCTCAATAAGCGCATAGAGATGGGTGTTGTGGCTGTGTACGCCGCCGTCGGAGACAAGCCCCATCAGATGGAGGGCGGCGCCGTCTTTTTTGGCATTTTCCATGGCGGCGAGCAATACGGGGTTGGTGAAAAAGTCACCGTCCCTGATGGATTTGGTGATTCTGGTTAACTCCTGATACACAATCCTGCCGGCGCCTATATTGGTATGCCCGACTTCGCTGTTGCCCATCTGGCCGTCAGGCAAGCCCACGTCCATTCCTGAAGCGCCAAGGGTTGTGAAGGGGTAATTGCTGAAATAATGGTCAAGATTCGGGGTTTTGGCAGCTTTTATGGCATTCCCGTAGGAGTCGGGGTTCAGGCCAAAACCATCCATTATTATTAGAGTTAAAGGCTTTTTCATCAAAACATTTCCTTTCAAGGGGTAGACTAAGGTTTTTTAATACTCCCGCCCTAAACCCATCATTATGACGGGGACAGGGCTTATGTGAAGGTTAATTCGCGTTATTTCGCAGCAGCGACAATAGCCGCAAAGTCCGCCGGCTTCAATGACGCGCCGCCGATAAGGCCGCCGTCTACGTCGCTTTGAGCGAGCAATTCGGCAGCGTTGGCAGCATTCATTGATCCGCCGTATTGTATAACAGTATTATCGGCTATTTCCTGATTATACAGGCTGGCAATGGTAGAACGGATAAGTGCGCATACTTCGTTTGCCTGCTGGGCGGTGGCGGTTTTGCCAGTGCCGATTGCCCAAACCGGCTCATATGCGATTATGATGCGGGACATTTCCTCGGCAGAAACACCCTGAAGGGCAATCTTTGTCTGCATGGCGCAAATTTCGGAGGTAACGCCCTGCTCCCTCTGCTCAAGGTATTCCCCGACGCAAAGGATTACGGTAAGCCCGGCGTCCAATGCGGCGCGGACACGCTTGTTGACGGTTACGTCAGTTTCGCCAAAATACTGGCGGCGCTCGCTGTGCCCGATTATTACATATTCAACCCCAAGGCTTTTAAGCATTTCGGCGGAAACTTCGCCTGTAAACGCCCCGGATTTCTCCCAGTGGCAGTTCTGGGCGCCAACCTTGATATTGCTGCCCTTTACCGCCTCAAGCACTGCAGGGATATCCACAAAGGGGACGGCGGTTATAACATCACAGGAGGCGCCAGCCACAAGGGGTTTGAGCTGATTGATGAGCTCAACAGCCTCCGCGGGGGTTTTATTCATCTTCCAGTTACCGGCTATAACATATTTTCGGCTCATTAAATACCATCCTTTAAATAAATTAATATAAAGGGCGGTTGCATAAACCGGAATGAACCCTAACCCTTATCAGCATAATCCGAAAGGTAAGCTGCATTTTCAGGGCAGGGGGTCTCCTGCCAATTATTATGCAACAGCCCCGTTGTTTTAAACCTATTTATTTGTCGTTAAGGCAGGCGATTCCGGGAAGCTCAAGCCCTTCAAGGAATTCGAGGGAAGCTCCGCCGCCGGTGGAGATATGTGTCATCTTGTCGGCAAAGCCAAGCTGCTCAACAGCCGCAGCAGAGTCGCCGCCGCCGATGATGGAGATTGCGTTGCTTTCGGCAATAGCCCTGGCAACTGCCCTGGTGCCCTCTGCAAAGGGCTCCATTTCAAATACGCCCATGGGGCCGTTCCAGATTACTGTGCCGGCGTCCTTGACAGCTTCGGCAAACAGCTCGCGGGTCTTGGGCCCAATATCAAGGCCCATCCAGCCATCGTCAATGCCGTTTTCGAATACCTTAACATTTGCGTTGACATCAAAAGCGTCCGCAGCGACATTGTCAACCGGCAGAAGGAATTTAACGCCCTTCTCCTTTGCCTTGGCGAGGATTTCCTTTGCAAGGTCAACCTTGTCGGCTTCAAATTTGGAGTCGCCGATTTTCTTGCCCATAGCGACCTGGAAAGTATAAGCCATAGCTCCGCCGACAATCAGGGTATCAACCTTGTCCAGAAGGTTGGTGATAACACCGATTTTGTCGGAAACCTTGGCGCCGCCGAGGATTGCGACAAAGGGGCGTTTCGGATTGTTCAGCGCGCCGCCCATGACGGAGATTTCCTTCTGGATAAGGTATCCGCAAACGGCGGGCAGGTAATCCGCAACGCCGGCAGTTGAGGCGTGGGCGCGGTGGGCGGTGCCGAAAGCGTCGTTAACATAAATATCGGCAAGGGATGCAAGGGCTTTGGCAAATTCGGGGTCGTTCTTTGTCTCTTCCTTGTAGAAGCGGACATTTTCAATGAGCATGATTTCGCCGGGCTTAAGGGACTTGGCCATAGCCTGTGCCTCTTCGCCGATTACGTCGGTTGTGAATTTAACTTCTTTGCCCATAAGCTCGGAAAGGCGCTTTGCGACAGGCGCAAGGGTGCATTTCTTCTTGGACTCCTCATCCTTCGGGCGGCCGAGGTGGGAGCAGAGGATTACAGCAGCGCCGTGCTCGGAAAGGTATTTGATAGTGGGCACTGACTCCCTGATACGCTTGTCATCGGTGATAACGCCATCCGCCAGCGGCACATTGAAGTCGCAGCGGACAAGCACGCGTTTGCCGGAAACATCAATATCTTCGATTGTCTTCTTGTTCAGATTGTTCATTTGAACCCTTCCTTATACTTTGTTAAAATTAAAACGATTACTTACCGAATAAATATCTTATTACATTTTTTTTAATTTTTCAAGTAGAGCTGTTCAAACTGCCATTGTTTTTTCTATCAACATTCAGTTTGTATGAAAGGGTCATCAGGCTGTCGCCAAGATGGACGTTTTCAACCAGCACGCCGGGATGGTTATGGCTGATATCGTAATGGCTGAAATTCCAAAACCCACGCACGTTCAGCGATATCAGCTGTTCCACCAGCGGGGGAGCCGCTTCCTTGGGGATGCAGAGTATTGCCACCTCTACGTTGTGATCGCGGCAAACCTCGCCAATTTTCTCGATGGGCAGGACATCCATTCCCCTTATCCTCTGGCCGATAACATTCGGGGAGGAGTCCAGAATCGCCACCAGTTTGAATCCCCTCTCCTCGAAATTCATGTGGTTGGCAATAGCGCGCCCCATGTTTCCTGCTCCCAAAAGGATTGCAGGGGTCAAAACGTTGAGTCCCAGTATTCTGCCAATTTCATTATACAGCTGTTCCACGATATAGCCGTAGCCCTGCTGCCCAAAACCGCCGAAGCAGTTAAGGTCCTGCCTGATTTGTGAGGCGGTCAGCCCCATTCTCTGGGACAGCTCTTTGGATGAAATCCTTACAACCCCGTTTTCCTTAAGGTCGTAAAGGAAACGGTAATACCGTGGCAGGCGTCGAATAACGGACATTGAGATACGGTCATCTTTCGCCATTACAACCCTTCCTTGCATAAAAAACTTTTATTTCAGGCTAAAGCCAAAAACTTTGCCTTATTTATTTTGCTCGCGGGTGTAGTTGAGAAGACCGCCGGCAAGCAGGATTTCAACCTGGCGTTTTGAAAGCTGGGAATTTAGGGGGATTGTTTCCCAGGTGGTCTTGTTTTCAAGGACGATGGGCTGCCCGTTTTTCAGCCTTTCCCGGACATTAGGCAGGGAAAGCAGGTCGCCCATGGAAATCCTGTCGTAGTCGGATTCGTTCGCAAAGGTCAGGGGCAGGATTCCGGCGTTGATAAGGTTTGCGACGTGGATACGCGCAAAGGATTTGACGATTACAGCCTTAATTCCCAGGTACAGCGGCGCCAATGCTGCATGTTCGCGGGAGCTGCCCTGCCCATAGTTTACCCCGCCGATTATGATACCCTTGCCTTCCTGTTTGCAGCGGGCGGGGAACTCGGTGTCAACCCGCACAAAGCAATGCTCGGAAATGGCTGGTATGTTGGAGCGCAGGGGAAGTATTTTCGCGCCGGCAGGCATGATGTGGTCGGTGGTGATGTTGTCCCCGACTTTAAGCAGCACTTTCGCCTCGATTTCCTCCGGCATCCGAACGGATGTGGGGAAGGGCTTGATGTTTGGTCCGCGGAGGACTTCCACTTTGTCCATTTCGGATTCGGGAGCCGGCGGCTCGACCATGTTGTCGTTGATAAGGAATTTTTCAGGCATTTTAATTTCCGGATATTCGCCCAAATCCCTCGGATCGGTGAATACGCCGGTCAGGGCGGAAGCGGCGGCGGTTTCGGGGCTTACGAGGTAAACCTGCGCGTCCGCGGTGCCTGAGCGGCCTTCAAAATTCCTGTTGAAGGTGCGCAGCGACACCCCGCCGGAGTTGGGTGCCTGTCCCATGCCGATGCAGGGCCCGCAGGCACTTTCCAGAATCCTGGCGCCGGCGGCAATCATGTCCGCAAGGGCGCCGTTTTCTGCCAGCATGTTGAACACCTGCTTTGAGCCCGGAGCGATGGCAAGGCTTACATTCGGGTGCACGGTCTTGCCTTTAAGAATGCTGGCGACTTTAAGCATATCCATAAGTGATGAGTTGGTGCAGGAACCGATAACTACCTGGTCAACCCTTATGCCTTTCAGTTCCTCAACCGGTTTGACATTGTCCGGGGAGTGGGGGCATGCTGCCTGGGGCTTTAGTGCCGAGAGGTCGATTTCGATGACTTCGTCATATACAGCGTCGGGGTCGGCTTTCAGCTCAACCCAGTCAGCGTCCCTGCCCTGAGCCCTCATGAACTCCCTTGTGACCTCGTCAGAGGGGAAAATTGAGGTGGAAGCGCCAAGCTCGGCGCCCATATTTGTGATGGTGGCGCGTTCGGGTACGCTTAAGGTTTTAACCCCTTCGCCGCCGTATTCAATGATTTTGCCCACGCCGCCCTTGACGGTCATGATACGCAAAATCTCCAAAATGACATCCTTTGCAGAAACCCAGGGCTGCAAACGCCCTTTAAGGTTTACCAGAACGATTTTCGGCATGGTGATATAGTACGGGCCGCCGCCCATTGCAACCGCAACATCCAGACCTCCGGCGCCGAAAGCCAGCATGCCAATGCCGCCGGCGGTGGGGGTATGGCTGTCCGAGCCAATCAAAGTCTTGCCCGGGATGCCGAACCGCTCCAGGTGGACCTGGTGGCAAATGCCGTTGCCGGGGCGGGAGAAATAAATACCGTGCTTTTTGCAAACCGACTGGATATAGCGGTGGTCGTCCGCGTTTTCAAAACCGGTTTGCAGGGTGTTATGGTCAATATATGCGACAGACAGCTCTGTTTTAACGCGAGGTACGCCCATAGCCTCAAACTCTAGGTATGCCATGGTGCCTGTGGCGTCCTGGGTCAGCGTCTGGTCAATGCGAAGCCCGATTTCGCTGCCAGGCGTCATATCGCCGCTTAGCAGATGAGAGCGGATAAGTTTTTGCGCGAGAGTGTATCCCATTTTTCCAACTCCTATAATTAATATGGCTAAATGTTTTATATATATAAGTATAATCCAGAAAATATTATAATCTGATTGTTGTAAATTTGTCAATCAAAATAAGGGCAATAAGCCTTTCCAATATCTGAGCCGGGGGTTTTTAGCGCAAAAAGTTGAAACTGTGGCATAATACCACAATAATTGACTGGATTAGTAGAATTTAGTATATTTACTCTAGAATGGAAAATTGCTGCATCCGTTACTCAGGAGTGCGTTTTAATGAAATTATGTAAGCTCCCCGGCTTTTTGTTTTTTACGATTTTTTTGGGACATATCCTGCTTTTCACGGCGATAGCAGAAAAAATTAGCCTGCTTGCCACTGACCTTCGTAAGTGGGAATCCATTGAAACCTCGCTCAAAAACACGAAGTCAAATGGGACTGTAGCCTATGCAGGCGGCGTTTTTAAATTCGGGAACACCAACGGGCTATGGCCGGGCATGGAATACAGGTTTCCAGATAAAATAACCTTCAACCTTGAAAAGGATAGGATTGCCTATGATTTTACTCCGGGAATGAATACCAATATTATTCTCTATTTTCAGGATAAAAATGGTGGAAACCAGTTTGTTTATTTAAATCCTGGCATCGCAGGGGTAGTGCTTGACAATTACAACAGCGAAATCCTGCCTTCCCAGAATCCGTATAAAGGGGAGATGGCTTTAGGGCAGCTTAATACGGGAGATTACAATGGAAATACCTTTCCCGGTGCTCCTGTTTCCTCCTTTGCAGACGAATACGGCAACATTTTCCTTACCGGGGTAAGGATTGATATTATAGGAAACAACAAAAAAACCGTGGATTTTAAGACCCTCGCTGTTATAACCCCGGACAAAACAACGGCTAAAACCACACGCCCTACGCAAACCAGCGAAACAACCACAAGCAAAAAAAAGGCAAACAGCACAAACAGTAAACCATCCGGTACTGTAGAAACATCCGTTACCGGAAAAACAGGGGAGGGTACAACCGGAAAGTCGGCAAGTGAAACGCCTGTATCCCAAAAGGGCTCTACAAATCTGGTTAGCAAGCCCTCTTATGAAATGGGTAACGGGGCAGAGCATGAAATTACAAGTGTTACCCAGAATTCCACCATGGAAAATGCCCCCAGCGGCATCGGTACAGAAAACAGCAATACTGCAACCATCCCCGCTGGAAAGGAGAAGTTTGATAGAGTATACTTTAATAAAAGCAAACTCGCAATTCCTGTTATCTGCGGGATTCTTCTTATTATAACACTGGCATATTTCAGGAAATATCCTCAAAAAAACAAAGACAATATGGAGTAATCACGCCTTGCTGTGAAACACTATTTAAAATGAGTGTAACCAGGAGGTGTTGTAATGGCAAAGGCAGGCATGAAAAGGCCGGAACCGCCCCATGACAAAAACGACGTAAAGCCGGTATCCGAAATCCAGGGTAAGGCTAAAAAGGGTAAGAAAAAAGCAGGACCAATGTAAATACAAAAAAGGCAAAACGCTCCGCAAGGTGCGTTTTGCCTTTTTATTAGATTACATATCCCTGGATATGCAGCATTCGGCGCACTGCCGGTTTTGATAAAATCAGGGACATCAAAGAGGCAAGCCCGATTTTTATGGCATCTGCCGGCAAAAAAGCAAGATTGGAAATAATCAGGGTGGGCAGGGATTTATCCGAGCCATACAGGGAAACTCCGACAGCGCCGCAAAGATAATCAAGCATAACGCCGAAAATCCCGAAAACAAAGCTTACGGGCAGATGCGCTAAAACCCCGAAAACTTTTTTGTTTATTAGCCTATCCATAAGCAGTGATGAGTAAAGCCCGCAGATTATTATAATAAACACCCATCCGTATATGTAACCACAGGTGGGGCCGACAAAAACCGCCGGGCCGCCTTTGCCGCCCGACATCAGGGGAAGCCCGCAGAATGTAAGGGCTAATAAAGCTGCATATGCTGCAAGGCCGCCCCTAACCCCCAGGGTAAATCCCATCATGGCGATAAGGAATACCTGAAGGGTTATCGGCACTCCGGGGATAATCTGAATTGCGGATAAAAAGGGAATATTGCTGGCTAAAGCAAAAAGGGCGATATAAAGGGCCCCCAGTGTCATTTTATAAACAGAAAGGTATTTGCGCTGTGGCATAAACACCATCCTTTCCCGTTTTATTTACTTGCCTTTTTCCTGCAAGTATTCTTCCAGTGTTATCCCTCTTGACATTATTTCCCTCGCCGCCTCTTCGCCCACATAGCGGTAGTGCCACGGTTCAAACATGATTCCGGTGATGGATTCCTTGTTTTCCGGGTAGCGCAGGATAAATCCGTATTTCGCGCAGTTTTCAATCATCCATTTATAAGTTTCAGTATTTTTGTAGCTGGTTTCAAGGGATGAATAACCCTTAAACAGGAAATCAACCGCAAGCCCAAGATTATGCTCGCTGGTGCCGGGCACCGCGACAGCCTGGGAGGCTAACTTTTCGGCCTCTGCCTGGGACTTGCCCTGCCTGATATATTTGTTAATTTCGTCGTTATACAGTTTTGTCTGTAATTGAACCGACCTGTAAGTAGATGCCACCCTAATCCTGCCGTTAGATGCTGTGACAAGGGCCTTCAGTTTGTCTATTGCCCTGCTGTCGAACTGGTTGGAACCGGAGTAGGTAGCAAGGGGAGGATTGAAGTTTTGCCCAAGGGGGTTCCATTTGTTCACAAGTTTTAAATACCACTCGGCACCGGCTGGCTGGATATATGGTTTGGATGAGCCGGAACCACCGTTCTTGGTGGAAGTTGTGCCACGCCCAATGGTGGTTTGTGCGGCGGCAGATGTAGTGGCAGCATTATTGGCAGGCGTGGTGGAGGATGCAACAGCCGTTGAATCCCCCGATGCAAAGGGTGCCGAAGAGGTATCGGCAGTGCGGGAAGGCCCAGTCACGTCCGAAGTGTTGAGGGATATCCCTCCGAACATTCTGATACACAGAATGATTAACGCCAGGGGTATAACTGCTGCCGCTGCGAATAATATAACCTTTGCAGACCTGAAGGGTTTGCGTTTTTTTCTGCTATCCTGTTTTTCAGGGGAATTTTTCATTGGTTCAAAGCCTCTTTCCGGTTAACGAAGAACGAATAAATTTATCTGATTCAAGCTAAAAACAAGAAAAAGTTGAGCAGATTCACGCTCAACTCTTCCGAAGAAAAGATATGCTGAAGGATTTATTTATTATAACCTTAGACATCCTTAAAATTACATATGCTCTTCGATGTACGCGACGAGATCACCGACAGTATGGATCTTTTCGACATCCTCGTCAGAGATTTCGATGTCGAATTCATCCTCCAGCGACATCAGCATATCAACAACGTCCAGAGAATCTGCTCCAAGATCATCAGCAATATTTGTTTCAGGAGTGATTGAATCCTCATCAACGTCGAACTGGCTGCTGAGTATCGCTTTAACCTTTTCCAGTACCATCAAGACCATCCTTCCATTAGTAGTAACCAAAATCACTGCCCTGCACAAGCTTGCGTGGACAGATAATTGGCTTTGTGATATAATCAAAAAAGTTTGAACACAAAACCAACTACATGAAAATATTATTAGCAAAACACGGATTTGTCAATTACTTTTTTTATATTCATAAAATTTCAGAGTATTATTAAAAAACTATTAATCCGGTTGTATAATTTGTAAAAATGATTAACATTTTTCTATATTATTTGACGAAATATTTAATTACTGGCAACTCAGGTTTAGAAAGGAAGGATTTCCAGGTGACCTCCGGTTTAGAGTTTTTTGTTATTGGCCACCCGATAGGCCACAGCATGTCGCCGTTTATCCATAAAAGGCTTTTTGAATTGAGCGGATTAAAAGCGGTTTATTCGGCGGTGGATATACCTCCCGAAAAACTGGGGGAAGAGCTTCCAAGCCTTTTGAAAAAGGCTCGGGGGATTAATGTCACAATCCCGCACAAGCAGGCGGTTATCCCGTTTCTTGATGGCCTGGGCGATTGCGCAGGGCTTTACCAGTCGGTAAATACCATTAGTATTGATGAAAACGGGTGTTTTGGGTACAACACTGACGCTAAGGGGTTTGTTCTCGCCCTTAAGGGCGGGGGAATCCCACTTAAAGGCAGGGTTGCAATACTTGGCTGCGGCGGTGTCGGGCGTACTTTTGCCTGCGAGGCGGCAATGGCAGGCTGCCGGATAGTTAACGCTGTGCGGGAATCTTCAAGGCAAAAGGCAGAAAACCTCCGCTCCTTTGTCCTGGGGCTTTACCCCGGCACCGAATATGAGATAGTTGAAATCGGAAAGCTTTCAGGGGATTTTGACCTTCTGATAAACGCCACGCCGGTGGGAAT
This sequence comes from Clostridiales bacterium, assembly GCA_012839705.1. Lineage (GTDB taxonomy): Bacteria > Bacillota > Clostridia > Oscillospirales > Acutalibacteraceae > Avimonas. The sequence continues at coordinate 10,842 of DUMT01000062.1, forward strand.
GTATCCAAACTGTGGCGAAATGCCGGTAAAGGAAGGGGTTTTAAGCCGGGTGGCGGCGGTTTTCGATTCCATTTACAATCCTGAGGAAACCATGCTTTTAAAAGCCGCAAAAGCATGCGGCGCCAGGGTTTTAGGCGGGATGCCGATGCTGGTGATGCAGGCGGCCCATGCCCATAAAATCTGGTACGGCGCCGAATTTGGCAGGGATGACATCAGGCAGCTTATAGAGGACAGCAACATTGAAATGCGGAACCATTTTATATAGCCCTTTGCGGCAGAGGTTTTCTGTAATGCCGTTTTTAGGCGGCGTTTCGGATGAGAGGTGAAGGCGAATGAGGAATATAGTTTTGGCAGGGTTCATGGGAAGCGGAAAAACCACGGTGGGCAAGCTTTTGGCGGAATTGACCGGGCGCCGGTTTGTGGATATGGATATCTTCCTAGAACAGGAAGCCGGAATGGCTGTGCAGGAGATTTTTAAATCTTTCGGCGAGGAGGAGTTCAGAAAGCTCGAGAGGGAAGCCTGCCGGAAGCTCTCCCTTGAGCAGGGGCTGGTTATAGCCACCGGCGGCGGGGCAATGACCTTCCCCGAAAACGTGGAAGTGGTAAAGAAGAGCGGCGACATTGTTTTTTTGGATGTGCCGCTGAAAGTTATCTTAAAAAGGCTGGAAAATGATAAATCCCGCCCGCTGCTGGCAGGGGAGGACAGGGAGGAAGCGGCAAAAAGGCTTTATGAAAAGCGCCTGCCCCTTTACCGCGCGGCTGCCGATATCATAGTGGACGGGGCGAAAAAGCCTTCAGAAGTAGCCGATGAAATAATAAAATGTTTAGAATCCCGCTAAATTATGCGGGATTTTTGTTTTATAATAAATAGCGGGTGTGAACAGGGCAATACTATGGTATAATATTCCTTGTAATCTCTTTTGTTTTGGAAAGGCGGATTGAGATGAGTTATAAAAGCAGAAGTGAAATCCCTGAAAAATACAAATGGCGGCTTACAGATATTTATGAAACCGATGAATTATGGGAACAGGCCCTTGCCGAGGTTCAGGCAAAGGCTGAAAAGCTTGGCACTTTCCAGGGAAGGCTGGGGGAAGGCATTGAAACCTTCAAAGAGGGGCTGCGGCTTTATGAGCAACTGGAAATGCAGCTTGAACGGGTGTATATGTACGCGAAATTAACCCTGGATGTAGACAACAGCGACCCCAAATCCCAGGCAATGCACGATAGGGCGTTGGGGGTACTGTTCAGGATTCAGGAGGCAACGGCTTTTGTAGTCCCGGAACTGAACAGCATACAGCCCGAAACCCTGCGGGAATGGGTTTCGGACCCGTCCCTTGCGGATTTCAGGCACATGGTGGACGACATTATCCGAAGCCGCAAGCACATCTTGTCTGCCCGGGAAGAGCAGCTGATGGCGATGGTGGCACCCGCATTGGAGGCGCTGGACGGGGCTTTCAGCATGCTTGAAAGCGTGGATTTAAAGCTTGGGGAAGTGGTGGACGAAAAGGGGAAAAAGGTGGCCCTTACCCACGGGCTGTTTGGCAAAATGAGGGAAAGCCGGGACAGAAGGCTCCGGGCGGAAGCCTTTGAAGCCATGCACAAGGCCTTTGCGGGCATGGGGAACACAATAGCCGCCCTGTATGCGGGCAGCGTGAGGGCAGACGTGTTCAACGCAAAAGCAAGGGGGTTTGAATCAAGCCTTGACAGCGCGTTGTTTTCGGATAACCTTCCCCGCTCGATTTACACAGGGTTGATTGAGACTGTGCGGGCGAGAATTCCGGCATATCAGCGGTATCTTGAAATCAGGCGGAAGGCGCTGAAAGTTGACAAACTCCATATTTACGATACCTATGTGCCAATTGTAGAAACCCCAGAGGTAGAATTCAGCTACGAGCAGGCTTGCAGCATTGTCAGGGAGCACTTGGCACCGCTCGGGGAAAACTACCTGAAAGACCTTGATAAGCTGCTTGCCGGCGGCTGGGTGGATGTATATGAAACCCCCGGCAAGGCAACGGGGGCGTATGCCGCAGGGGTCTATGGAGTCCATCCCTTCATGCTTTTAAACTTTGTAGGAAGCCTTAACGATGTCTTTACCCTTGCCCATGAGGCGGGTCACTGCATGCACAGCTATTACTCCGACAGGCAGCCATTTATGAATAAAAACTACCCGATTTTCCTTGCGGAAATAGCCTCCACGGTGAATGAAAACATCCTCATGCGCGGGATGATTGAAAAATGCGACATATCTACCCCCGAAGGCAGGAAGGAAAAAGCCTATCTGCTCAACCGCTTTATCGAGGAGTTCAAGGGGACAGTATTCCGCCAGACAATGTTTGCAGAATTTGAGCTTAAAGTCCATGAAATGGCGGAAAGGGGCGAGCCCCTGACGGGTGAAACCCTCTGCGAGGTATACGGCAAGCTTTTGGAGGATTATTTCGGGCCGGATGTTTATATCGATGATTATATGCGATGGGAATGGGCAAGGATTCCCCATTTTTACAACGCCTTTTATGTATTTAAGTATGCCACAGGCTTTTCCGCCGCGGCGGCAATTACAGGTAAGCTGGGTACACCGGGATATGTGGAAAAATACCTTGAGTTTCTTAGTGCCGGCGGCAGCGACTATCCGGTGGAAACATTAAAACGGGCAGGGGTGGACCTTACCACTCCCGAACCGGTAAACGCCGCCCTTAATGAGTTTGAGGAATTGCTCAACGAATTTGAAGGGCTGATTAAGTAAAAAAGATGCCTAAGGCTTTCAGCCTTAGGCATCTTTTTTACAGTACCTTCGATAAAAATTCTTTTGTCCTCGGATTCTGGGGATTGCCGAATAATTCTTCAGGGGTGTTGTCCTCAAGGATTTTTCCGTCGTCCATGAATAAAACCCGGGTGGCGACCTCTCTTGCAAACCCCATTTCGTGGGTGACGATAACCATTGTCATACCTTCGTCTGCAAGCTGTTTAATCAAATCCAGAACCTCGCCCACCATTTCCGGGTCCAGGGCGGAGGTAGGCTCGTCAAACAGCATTACCTTGGGATTCATGGCAAGGGCGCGGATGATGGCGATACGCTGTTTCTGCCCTCCGGACAGTGTGGAGGGGTAAGCGTCCGCCTTGTCCTCAAGCCCTATCCTTTTAAGAAGGCGAAGGGCGTTTTCCCTTGCTTCTTCCTTGATTTTTGCTTTAGTGGTATTTATCTTGTAAAGCGGCTTTTTATTCTTCCGGAAAAGGTTTCCTATTTTCAAAAAGAAATTTTTTACCTTTTTCTTTCTTAAATCCGAAAGAGCGATATGGACGGGAGCCAGCATAATATTGCCGAGCACCGTTTTATTGTTGAACAGGTTGAACTGCTGGAACACCATTCCCATATGGCGGCGGTGGGCATTGATGTCAACCTTCATGTCAGCGATATTGACGCCGTCGAAAATAACCGCGCCGCCGGTGGGGTCCTCCATGCAGTTTAAACAGCGCAGGAAGGTGCTTTTTCCGCTGCCGGATGGGCCGATGATTGCTACCTTTTCCCCGGCTTTGATGGTAGTTGTTATCCCCTTTAAAACTTCCAGCTCGCCAAAGCTTTTTTTAAGGTCAATGACTTCTATCACTTTTTCTCAGGCTCCTTTCCATGACCTTTATCAGGAGCGTTATCAGCAAGACAAGGACAATATAAATCAGCGCCATGACAAGGTACGGCACCATAAATTCATAGCTGTTGTTACCTATATCCTTGAAAGCGGTATATAAGTCTATCGCTCCGACGAAACTAACCACTGATGTTTCCTTTATAAGGGCTATAAACTCGTTGCCCAAAGTAGGAAGTATGTTTTTGATTGCCTGGGGGACAACAATTTTCATCATGGTAACCCCGTAACTCAGCCCCAGGGCGCGGCCTGCCTCCATCTGCCCGATATCCACCGACATAATGCCGCTTCGCATGATTTCGGAAACATAGGCGGCGCTGTTAAACCCGAACACCAGTACGCAGACGTTCAGCGCCGGCAGGTTCGTACCTATCAGCGGCAGGATAACGTAATATGCCACAAGGAGCTGCACCACAATCGGTGTACCCCTGAACATGGCAACGTAAAAATTGCAGAACTTATTGAGTATCCGCGGCAGCAACCTGTATTTTGGCAGCACTTTAACGACTGCAATAAGGGTGCCGATGATGATACCGATGGCAAGCCCCACCACCGCAATATAAACGGTGTTTTGCAATCCGGTTATAACCCTTTTATAGCCGCCGTGCTGGTAAAATACCTTCCAGAATTCTTCCAGTTTTATTCCAAAACTACCCATTAAATGACCATCCTTTTGTATACTGCGGGTATTTGTTTGAATGTGCTTAAAAACCCTATAAAGACTAGATTACCCCGCTTTAATCTGCGGGGTAATACAGCCAGATTAGTTAAGCTCGTTTGTTTTCTTTGCGATTGATTTCGCAGGCTCTTCGTCGATGATAACCAGCTTCAGGTTGCCGTTTATCATATCCTGAACTGCGAGGGAACCGGAATCATAGCCTACGCCCTGGAGGTTTTTAAAACCATCAAAGCCCCAAACCTCGTCGCCCTGAACATAATACTGGGCGGTGGTGCCGTTCTGGTACCCGACTTTTGTGCCTTCTTTAAGCTCGGAGAGAACCTTCTCGACGTCCTCGGCGGTTTTGCAATCATCAAAGGCATTGTCGTTTTCCATAACGATAATCCTCTGGGAAGCGTTGTAGTATGAGTCGGAGAAGTTAACCTGTTTCTTCCTGTCTTCTGTGATGGTCAGGCCTGCCATGGCGATATCCGCCTTGCCCTGCTCTACAGCGAGAAGGACAGCGTCAAACGACATGTTGCTGATGACAAGCTCTTTTCCGAGGAATTCGGCGAGTTTTGCGGCAATTTCCAAATCAATGCCGAAAAATTTGTCGCCTTTCATGAACTCAAAGGGCTCGAATGCTGCGTTTGTGGCAACTACCAGCTGGTCCTTGGATTCGTCAAGCTTAGCGGAAGTGATGCCTGCAGGGTCTCCGCCTTCGAAGTAGGTCTTGCAAATCTCGGCAAATGTGCCGTCAGATTTGATTTTGGCGATAAACTCGTTTACCTTTTCCAGAAGCTCAGGCTGATTCTTCGAAACGCCAAAGGCGTACTCTTCGTCGGTCAGTTTAATGTCAATTACTTTAACCTTTTTTGATGAGCCATCATTATTGGATGAGCCGCAGCCGGCAAGGGAGAGGGCAAGTACAACTACTGCCAACAATAAAGCCGCAAGTTTTTTCATTTTCAATTACTCCTCACTGAATAATTATTAGTACATAATATGCTTAAATATGTATAATTATAAATTATCCCATTGAAGTATATTTGTCAACCCGGGAAATTAATTATCGTTATTATTCACATCATATGTGAAATTAGGCTTAAACCGGTTTGGCAGCTTTTCTAAATCAATTTCCGAAAGTATAATAGCAGCAAGGATTAAAGCGCATCCGGCAAGCATCCTGAAGGTAAGTTTTTCCTTGAGAAAAATCGCCGAAAAAGCGACGCCGAATACCGATTCGGTGGATAGAAGTATTGAGGCTGCGGCGGGAGGGACATATTTCTGCCCCACGTTTTGCAGCAAAAACGCCGCCATGGTGCTGAGCAGCCCCAGGTACAGCATGCTGACGATTATATCCCCCCTGAAAGCCTCGGCGGGGAACCCTCCGTCAATTATCGGGGCGGTAATGCAGGAAATCACAGCGGCAGTACCAAGCTGGAGTATGGTTAAAACCACCGGGTCCTCTGAATTAGTGTATCTCTCGATAAAAACAATATGTAACCCGAAAGCCAGCCCGCATAAAAGGGAAAGTAAATCGCCAATATTCACCGAAAAATCATTTTGCAGCGACAGCAGCCCTATTCCGGTGATTGCAAGAATGGCGGCGGTAACATGGGTCATTCTGGTTTTGGTTTTATTAATTGCCCAGTGCAGGAAGGGCACCGCCACCACATAGACGGCTGTCAGGAATGCATTTTTCCCAGCGGTTGTATAAATACACCCTATTGTCTGCAAAAGATAGCCTAGATAAATGAATACACCTAGTATAATCCCTTTTTTTATTGCTGATAGTTTAATGTTTTTCAGCTTTTTAAAGAATATTGCGGACAATGCCAGGGTGGCAATCGTAAACCTGAATGCAAGAATATAAACCGGCGGCAGGGAATCCAGTGAATTTTTAACCACTACAAACGCGAATCCCCAGATGAGCGAAGTTAAGAGCATGCCACAGGAAGCAAGCAACACTTTAGTTTTTTTCATTTCTTTGTATTTTCATCCCTTGCAAAAATATTGAATAGTTATTAATTTTATTACCAATGTCGGAAAAAGTCAATTATTATACATTCTCAATTGCAAACC
>DUMT01000063.1 GCA_012839705.1 Clostridiales bacterium
AGGGTATTTTATGAAGTATACTAAGGTATTATATCAACTTAGATTTCTCAAGTCAAGTGGTTTAAACCATTCACATACGACAAAATGACAGATTCTGTTCCTTTATTTCAGGCGCGGTTTTTTCACCATTCATAGTTCGCTTTTTTCATTTATTAATTATAATACTTTATGCTACCAAAATCTTCATTTTGAGTCAATAATAAGCACACAGGCTGCACGTCCTAACTTTTAATATAAATCTTTACACCAGCGCAAAAATCCAATATAATTACCTTTGGCAAATCAAAATGAATCTCTAAACTGACATAAAGGATGAAACAAATGCTTCAATACGAAGAATTACTGCTCAAGCTTGATGGGTTAAAGCCTGAAATTTACGACCTTGCAAACGCCCTGAACCTCGAACGCTGCAGGCAGGACCTTGCCGAGCTTGAATTAAAATCCGCTGCTCCGGATTTTTGGGACGACATGGAGGCAGCCCAGTCCGTCCTTCAGCGGATTGCCGGCTTAAAAGAAACCATCTCTAAATACGAGGGGCTGGTAAACTCCTTTAACGACGCCCTGACCCTTATCCAGCTTGCGGACGAGGAAGGGGATGAATCACTTTTAGGCGAGTGCACCGCGGCGGTCAACCAGGTGGAAAAGGAATTTGAAAAACAGCGGCTTGCCACCCTTCTTACCGGCGAGTTTGACAGCAAAAACGCCATAATGACTTTCCACGCGGGAGCCGGCGGCACCGAGGCACAGGACTGGGCAGAAATGCTTTACAGGATGTATACCCGCTGGGCGGAGCGCCACGGATACCAATACAAAGTGCTGGATTACCTCGACGGCGACGAAGCGGGCATAAAAAGCGCCTCGATACTGATTACAGGCCTAAATGCCTACGGTTACCTCAAATCCGAGGCGGGGGTACACCGCCTTGTGCGTGTTTCCCCCTTTGACGCGTCCGGCAGGCGGCATACCTCCTTTGCGGCGGTTGAGGTGGTGCCCGAAATCGACGATTCGATTGAGGTGGAAATCCGACCGGAGGATATAAAAGTTGACACCTACCGCTCAGGTGGCGCCGGCGGGCAGCATGTTAACAAAACCGAATCGGCTGTCAGGATTACCCACATCCCCACCGGTATAGTAGTGGCATGCCAGAACGAAAGAAGCCAGCACCAAAACCGCGAAGTTGCCATGAAGATGCTAAAGTCAAAGCTGATTGAAATCAAGGAGCGGGAGCATTACGAAAAAATTGAAGATATCAAAGGCAACCAGTCCCAGATAGCCTGGGGCAGCCAAATCCGCTCCTATGTTTTCATGCCCTATACTTTGGTAAAAGACCACCGCACAGGCTTTGAAAACGGCAACATTAATGCTGTTATGGACGGCGACCTTGACGGGTTTATAGACGCCTACCTTAAGGCTGCGGCTAACGGTGAACTGAAAAACAATTAAAAAATCAGGGCTATTCAGGTATGAATAGCCCTGATTTTTTAGCATCCCTGTTCAACTTCACGTATATACCGCCTGAGGTTTTCAAGCCCTATGCGGATTCCCGTCAGGACATCCTCCATGCCTTCAAATTCTATGGCAATCGCCCCGTCATAGCCTGCGAATTTAAGTGCGGCGATACACTGTTTCACAGGCACATCCCCGTGGCCGATAATGGTGCCTTTCAGGTAATTCCTGCCCCGGGAGGGAAAATATCCTTCCCCGGGATTTGGCATCATCCCGCTCTTGACATAAAAATCCTTGGCGTGGGCATAAAAGGCGTAGGGAGCTGCCCGCCCCACAGCGGTTACCGGGTTTTCGTCGGCACACAAAAAGTTGCCCATGTCCACCAGCCACCCGAAATTTGGATGTGCCACGGTATTGATTAGTTTTTCCACACGGTGGCTGTCCTGGCAGAAATAGCCGTGGTTTTCCACCATAGTGCGTATTCCCTTGGCTGCGGCGTATTCCGTAATCTCCCGGCAGGCGTCAGCCAGCAGGGGCAGGACATTGTCAAACCCCCGGTACCCCTGCTCTCCCGGCTTGAAGCCTGTTGTAGCGTCGTGGCGGACTCCTTTTGCCCCGAGGATTTCGGCTATGTCGATATTCCTTTTTACCCTTTCAACCTCGGCGCGGACATCCCCGCCACTGCCATTTAGAAAATCCGCCCCAAAGGTGAAATTGGTCACTTCAAGCCCAAGCCTGGCAGCCTCGCTGCCGAGTTTTTCAGCATACTGCTTAATTGTCGATTCGTCGTGGGGAATGATATCCACAAACTCTATCCCGTCAAACCCCATTTCATGTGCCTTTGCAACACAGTCCATCTGTGTCATCTGGCCGCTGTTTATCAGCCGCCAAAAGCTGTATGTACTTACCGCTACTTTCATGAAACCCCTCCCTCCTGTTATTAATCCAATATAACCTCGTGGCCTGTGCGGGCAGATTCATAAATGGCATCGAGGATTTTCATCATATCAACGCCATCGCCGGCAGGTGAAATGCAGGTTTTGCCTTCAAGGATACAATCAACAAAATGGTTAATTTCATTCTCAAACAACCCGTTAAAATCCAGGGCTGTTGGCGCTGCCAGCCTGATGTCGGTCATATAGTCGTTAAGCTCGGAATAAAGCTCCAGCTCAGGGTCAAGCTTTGCCCCGGCTTTTGTGCCGAACAGTTCTATTGTCCCCTTGTCGTTCTTAATATTCAGGCTGAAGCTTGCCTCCACCGAAAGGACAGCCTGGTTGTCAAACCTGATCATGGCGGTGGCAAGGTCCTCCACATCGCATATATCCTGTGCCGATTTTTCCGCCGAAGTATAGGCGATGCTTCCCTTTATATTCCTGCGGTCGCCCAGTTTGCGGAATGTTGCGCCGTAAACCGAAACCGGCTTTGGGTTGCCCAGAAGATAGCGCACAAGGTCAATGACATGAACCCCCAAATCTATCAGCGGGCCACCGCCCGACCTTGATTTGTCCCCAAACCATCCCCCGGGGTTCCCGCATCGGCGCAGGTATGTAGCCTTCGCGTAATAAATATCTCCGAAGAACCCGGAGTCGATAAACTCCTTAAGTATCCTGCAATCATTCCCGAACCGCCTTACAAAGCCTATCATTAAAAGCTTTCCGCTTTTTGCTGCGGCTTCCTGCATGGCTTTGGCTTCCTCTTCATTCATCGCCATCGGCTTTTCGCAAAGGACATGCTTGCCGGCATTCAGAGCCGCAATGGTGCAGGGCGCATGGGCAGAGTTCCATGTGCAAACGCTGACAGCGTCAAGCTCGGGCAAATCTGCCAGCATTTTATTTGCGTCTGTGTAAAGGCGGTTTACGCCATGCTGCTCCCCCGCGGCTTTAACCCTTTCCTCGTTAACATCACAGAAAGCGTAAAGCTCCACATTTGGATTTTTCTTATAGCCTTCGATATGGGATGTGGAGATGGAGCCTGTACCAATTATGCCAACCTTCAACTTGCTCATTGTGAAATACCTCCCGAAAATTTCTCAACTATTTTGCAAGTAAACCCTTCAGGAAATTAACGGCATGCCTGATGTCCGCCTCTGGGTCAGCCCCAACTTCCCGCTCGATTGTCAAAAACCCGCGATACCCAATGTCTTCAAGGGCTTTAAGATAATTAGGAAAATCCACATCCCCTTCCCCTAACGGAAGTTCAATAAAAGCCTGCCCTTCCTGGATGGCTTCCTCAATTATCCCGTAGATAACCTCAGGGTTGGATTCTCTCAGCTTCCTGCCGTCTTTTGCATGGGTATGTACGATATAATCTTTTAAGGTATATACGGCTTTTACCGGGTCGTCCCCTGTTACCATCACCAGATTGGCAGGGTCGAAGTTTACAGCAACCCCCTTTGACCCAAGCGAATCAAGAAAGCCTTTTAACACGGTTGCAACCTCAGGCCCTGTTTCCACTGCAAAATGGGCATCAAGGCTTTCCGCATACCTGCTAAGCTCATAACAGGCTTCCTGCATGATTTTATAGCGCTCGTGGGCAGGGTCGGATGGAATCACCCCGATATGGGTTGTAACTACATTGGTTTCCAAATCCTTTGCAAGGTCCAGAATCCTCTTAGACTGCTCAATCAGTCCGGGATTTTTCTCAGGATTTCCGAATCCATGCCCCAAATCCCCGCAAAGGGCAGAAATAGTAAGGCCGTGGGACTTTACCATATCGAGGAATTCCCGCCTTTTGGCGCCTTTCAGCTCCTCCGGTGACATTTCCCCTTTAGTTGCATAAACCTGAATACCCTGTGCCCCGACATCTTCCGCCTTTTTCAATGCTGTTTTTATGTCGGTGCGGAATGAGTCCAAAATTACCCCAACAGGAAAGCTATACACAGTCAATTCCCCTCCGTTGACAAATTTTGCTTTATTTGTTAACTTAATATTAGTTTCCAGCGCAGTTAAAATAAAGTAATTAAATTGCTTTTGATTGACACAATATTGCTTTCCGGGGAGCGGTTTTATGGATTCAACCTCTTATGAGCAGCATATCTTTTCTGAACAGGACCTTCCCATATTTTTTCATAATGACAAATTAAAGTTTGGGAATAACTTTTTTGTCCACTGGCATGAAAATATTGAAATCCTGTATTTCCGCCAGGGCAGCGCGGATGTTTACTGCGACACAGTACCTTACAGCCTTGCAGAGGGGGAAATAATAGTAATAAATTCAGGAGCCCTTCACAGTATTTATTCAAAAGCTCCCGAATGCTGCTATGACTGCCTGATAGTTGACAAAAACCTGCTGCAGGATGCGGGATTCCCTTTGGACGAAGTGCATTTGACCAATATTGTCAAAGACAGCATATGCGGAAAATACTTTGATGAAATCAGCCAGGAGCTTGAGGCAAAGGAGGCTTATTACAAAATTGCTGTAAAATCCAGCATACTGAGGCTTTTTACACGGCTTTACCGCATCTCGGAAAAAAGCTCGGTGCCTGCAGCCCAGTCGCCGGGCAAAAAACTTGAGATGGTACGCAGGGCCGTTTCATACATACGCCAGCATTACAGGGAAGAAATCACCATCGACGATATATGCAGGCACGTGGGGTTTAGCAAATACTACTTTTGCCATGAATTCAAAAAAATCACCGGCAAGACGGTGATTGATACAATAAATTTCCTAAGATGCAGCCATGCCCGCAGCCTGCTGGAAACCGGGCTGTATAATGTGGCTGAAAGTGCAGAAAATAGCGGGTTTAGCAATATTTCGTATTTTACCAGGACTTATAAAAAGTATATGGGTATCCTGCCTTCTGAAACCATAAAGTATACATGTTCAACAACCAACCATCAAAAATAAAATAAAAAAAGCTGCCGGGCTGAACTTGCCCATTTGGCAGCCCGGCATTTTGATTGCAAAAATACCCCTATTGCAGTTTTATCTGCAATAGGGGCGTGATTTTTTTGTATCCGTTCAAGATTGGAAAGCCACTGTTTATTTTTTAAGGGAAACCGCCTGTTTTGCCTTGGCGATGATGTTTTCAGCCGTCAGGCCGAAAACTTTTAGTACCTCTGCCGCGGGGCCTGATTTTCCGAATGTATCCTCAACGCCGACTCTCAGCACGGGAACGGGAACCGTTTCGCAAACCGTTTCGGCAACAGCTCCGCCAAGCCCGCCGATTATGCTGTGCTCCTCTGCGGTGACAATAGCACCGGTTTCCCTGGCGGCTTTGATTATGATTTCCCTGTCAATGGGTTTGATGGTTACCATGTTTATAACCCTGGCGGAAATCCCCTCGTTTTTAAGCTGCTCGGCAGCTATAAGCGCTTCGTTTACCATCAGGCCCGTAGCGATAATTGTGACGTCATTACCCTCTTTGAGCTGGACGCCTTTGCCGATTTCAAACTTATGGGAATCGTCAAAAATCACCGGTACAGCCATGCGGCCGAATCTCATATACACCGGCCCGTTAAAATCAACCACTGCACGAATGGCTTTTTCGGCTTCCACCGCGTCCGCGGGGTTTATAATGGTCATTCCGGGAATTGTGCGCATAAGGGCGATATCCTCGCAGCACTGATGGGTGGCTCCATCCTCGCCCACCGAAATGCCGGCATGGGTTGCACCGATTTTAACGGGAAGATGGGGGTATCCAATGGAATTGCGGATTTGCTCAAAGGCGCGCCCGGCGGCAAACATTGCAAAGGTAGAGGCAAAAACCTTTTTGCCGCTGGCGGCAAGGCCCGCCGCGACGCCCATCAGGTTCTGTTCTGCTATACCGCAGTTAAAAAACCTGTCCGGGTAGGCTTTGCGGAACATTCCAGTCTTTGTAGCCCCGGCGAGGTCGGCATCCAGCACCACCAGGTCAGGATATTCGGCTCCTAAGGCCACCAGGGTTTCACCGTATGCATCCCTGGTTGCTTTTTTTACTGCTTCAGCCATTTATTTCGCCTCCTCCAATCTAGCAAGCTGCTCCTTCAACTCATTCATCGCAAGGGTATACTGTTCCTGATTTGGAGCAACGCCGTGCCAGCCGACCTGGTTTTCCATGAATGATACGCCCTTGCCCTTGACGCTTCTCTGAACAATTACGGTAGGTTTGCCCTTGCATTCCTTAGCCTGGTTCAATGCATTCTCAATCTGCTCAAGGTCGTGCCCGTCAATCGTCAGCACGTTAAACCCGAAAGCGGCGAATTTCTCCACAATCGGATAAGGGGAATTGACTTCTTCAACCGTACCGTCAATCTGGAGGTTGTTGTTATCAACAATAAGGCACAGGTTATCCAGCTTTTTGTGGGACGCGAACATGGCAGCCTCCCAAACCTGGCCTTCCTCTATTTCCCCGTCACCCAGTATGGCGTATACCCTGTAATCCGCATTATCAAGCTTGCCAGCCAGCGCCATGCCGACAGCGGCAGACACGCCCTGTCCCAAAGAACCGGTGGTCATATCCACGCCGGGGGTGCCTTTCATGTCGGGGTGGCCCTGAAGGTGGGAGCCAACTTGCCTTAATCTGGACATTTCCTCAACCGGGAAATACCCTTTTAGTGCCAGCGCACCATAAAGCGCCGGCGCTGAATGGCCCTTGGACAGCACAAGACGGTCACGCTGCGGCCAGAAGGGGTTTGAAGGGTCAACCTTCATGTGGGAAAAATACAGCACCGACAACAAATCAGCTATTGACAGCGAGCCTCCGGGATGGCCGCTTTTGGCGTGATATGTACCTTCGATGGCAGCCATGCGGATTTTGGTAGCAATTATTGAAAGCTCCTTCTTTTTGGCGGCGTCCAACATAATCTCTTCCTTTCATAAAGAATACCGGTGGTAGCAGGTATTTTTAAAAAACGCATTATAGATTATAACATAAAATGTCAATTCAACACAGATACATGTTTAATAAATTTTAAATCTGTTGGCTAATTAAGCTTGTTGCACTTGTCGGTTTACAGGGATATAATCATATAAGTAGTTTATTAAAGGATAATGATTTGAAATGATGGAACGCATAACCTTTATATTAAATAAAAATTTGCTGGATTTGCACGGGTATTGCAGTTTTTCGGGAATTTCTGAAAGCCTGCTGCCCTGCCGGGGGCTTGAAAGGCTAAAATCTGTGTTCTCCGGCTCACCCCCTTCCACAGTCATTGCCGTGCTGTTCCCCTATAAAGTTGACAGCGAGCCTGGAAACCTCTCCCGCTATGCCCGGGTGCCGGATTACCACTCAGCTGCGGGGCGTCTGCTTGAACAGGCGGCAGGGGAACTGGCAGCGGAATTCCCGAGATACAGGTTTTTATCGTTTATAGACAATTCCCCCATTCCGGAAGTGCGCGCGGCGGCACTTTCGGGGTTGGGTGTTATGGGCGATAACGGGCTGCTTATAAACCCGGTATACGGCTCCTGGGTTTTTATAGGCACGATTGTTACCGACCTGCCTTTGGAAATTAAGGGCAGCCAAATTTGCCAATGCCACCACTGCGGCGCCTGCAAAGCCGCCTGCCCGGGAGGGTGCATTGGAACCGGTTCAAGGGATACCTGCATATCCCGCATATCCCAGATAAAGGGCAGTTTAACCAGGGAGCAGGAATCTTTGCTTAAAAGCAGCGGAATGGTTTGGGGATGCGATTACTGCCAGGATGTATGCCCCCTGAATTCCAAGGCTTTAATAAACCCCCACCCGTGTTTTGGCGGGATAAAGTTTGCCCCCTCCCTGTCATTTAAGGATTTGGATAACCTTGAGGGCAAGGCCTACAGCTGGCGGGGGGCTGAAGTCCTGCGAAGGAATCTGAGCCTGTTAAACGAAAAAAAATGAAAAGCTTGCGGCACATCACTTTTTTCGACTTCATATATTGTTAATGAGCCGTAACCGACAAAAGTATTTAAAAAATGGCGGCTGCAAAGCCGCCTTTTTTTATGGATTCTGCGTCAACCCGGCATCAATTTGCTGTCATAATACCCGGTTTTTATCTGTATAAATTTACAAGGGGGAGGAATGGTTGAATGAAAGAAAGCCAGATAAAAGCAGTGCACCAGCGGGATTTAAGGAGGCTTTTGAAATCCCTGGGGGTTTACGAAGCAGTATCATGCAAAACCTGTACCTGTTTTTTCTGCGGCTGCACTATTGATGAGGACACTATAGCCGCGGTATTCCCTTACGGGGAGGAGGTCTGCTTCTGCTGTGGGAAGCCGGAATGCTGCAGTGCACTGATTGACTTCGAACAGGAGGAGAGTTATGGATAGGTTATTGGGTGCACTGGCCGAGTTTCTGGTCTCGTTCGGCGGTTGGGGAATCGTCACCGTAATGTCCATCCTCCTATTGTTCTTCGGCGACAAGCTTCTTACAACCGTTGAAAGCTTTTGGGCAGCTTTCCGCAATGTCAGCTCGTTTACATTTAAAAGGTATACCTCGACTAAACTCAGCAACCAGATACTTCACGCCACGAAAATCATTAATGAGATAAACGATGACATTCTCCCCTACCGAGTAAGAATCAAGTGGGTGAAAAACGAGGAGATAGAAAGCTTTCTTAAAAGCGGACAGGTGATAATCAAAATAAAGGGCGACGATGATATAAACAAATCCTTTGTTTTGGCAGTATCGGAGTTTGTTCGCCAGGGGCTTATACACAATGTCAAAAGGCACTTAAGGGATGAACCTTTTGTCCAGGCAATAGACTATTGTGCGGTTAATAAAGTAATCTCCCAATCCTATATGGAAAGCCTGTCATATTTTGAAAAAAACATCCTGAACAACCTCATTAAAAACGATGAGGAATTTGCAAAACGGTTCAACCAGCTAAAACAGATAGACCACAGCGGGTTGTTCCTGCCGGTATTTTTAAACGAGCTTTCAAAATCCCTGTCCCAGTTTGACGGGCAGTATTTTATTGATGATTTTGAAAAGGAAGCGAAAGCCTTTTTAAAATTCCTTGTGGATTTCTGCAGCGAAAAGCACAAAAAGCTGTCCTACAGCGGCAAGTACTTCAAGGTTGCCTTCGGGCTGATTGCTAACCAGTCCTTTATAAACCGGCATGGCCGGGACGCTTATGTTGAGAAAGTTCGCAACAGCCTGTCACAGGGTGCCCAGACGGTTTACCTTTTCGGTTGGGAGGACAAGGTCAGGATTGTCCGCCAGGTTGCCGAACGCACCGCCAGGCTTGACCTGCGTATAAAGAGGGTTAAATACCACTACTACCGGCATGTTTTCCCTGACAGAAGCGCCGCCCGCGGTATATGCGTTGAAATGAGCACAATCAGCCCCAAAAACCGCAACAGGGAAAAGGAATGCACCAGAATGGTTAAAAGCTGATAATTTGTTTCATGCCTGGCTTTGGGCCAGGCTTTATTCATTGTAGATTATTTTTTGGTGTGGTATAATCAGACAAAAAGGCAAAGGACAGGACGGTTATGGCAAAAATTTTGCTGGTTGAGGACGATATAAGCATAGTCAGAAACCTTACCGAGTACCTTCGGAGTGAGGGCTTTTCGGTTGAATCGGCTAGTGGGCAGGCTAAAGCCCTTGAAAAAATAAAAACAGGCAAATATGACCTGCTGCTTTTGGACATCTCCCTTCCCGACGGCAACGGATTTGCCGTATGCGCCGCGGCTAAGGCCCACTCGGATATCCCGGTAATCTTCCTTACCGCCGCCGATGATGAATACAGCGTTGTAGCAGGGCTTGACATGGGGGCGGATGATTACATCTGCAAACCCTTCAGGCCAAAGGAGCTGACCTCCCGCATCCGCAGCGTACTGCGCCGCAGCGGGAAGCTTCAGACGGTGGTGGAGCTTGATAACCTTAAAATAGACACAGCCAGGGGGATTGTAACCAAAAACAACTCCGAGGTATTCCTTTCCGCCCTTGAATACCGGCTGCTTCTGGCATTCATCAACAACAAGGGGGCGGTCCTGACCAGAACCAAACTGCTGGAGGAGATATGGGACGTTGCGGGGGAATTTGTAAATGACAATACCCTGACGGTTTATATAAAACGTTTGAGGGACAAAATCGAAGACGACCCCCAAAATCCAAAAATCATAAAAACTATCCGCGGGATAGGGTACAAAGTTGGTGACTGAATGGGATTTTTCCGAAACCCGGAAATAAAACAAAGCCTTAAAATACATATCGTTTTGGCAATATCGGCGTCCGCCCTGGGGATGGTTTTCGGCGCCGAAACCGCGGCGGTTGCCCTTCTTACATCCATCCTCTTTTCCTTTCTGCATTTTATAATCACATACAGGCGGTATAAAAAGATAGCCCGGCTTGCGGACGTTATCGACAGGGTTTTGCACAACCAGGAAACTTTAGAGCTTAACGAATACTCAGAAGGTGAGCTTGCGATACTGCAAAACCAGATTTTGAAAATGACGGTAAGGCTTCGGGAGCAGGCTTTAGCCTTAAAACAGGATAAAGTTTTCCTGGCGGACTCCATTGCCGATATATCCCATCAAATAAGAACCCCCCTTACTTCAATAAACCTCATTTTGTCAATGCTGTCCCAACCTGATATCACGGAGGAGCGACGGCAGCAATATATCAGGGAGCTTGAAACCCTGGCTGTAAGGATTGACTGGCTGATTACCGCCCTTTTAAAAATCGCAAGGCTGGACGCCGGCACCGTTAAATTCCAGAAAGATACCGTATATGTGTCTGATTTAATCAAAAAAGCCACCTCTACCCTGGCTGTCCAAATGGATGTAAAAGGGCAGCGGCTGGAAGTGTCTTTGGAAGGCGGCGAAAAATTCACCGGCGACATCTCCTGGTCCGCCGAGGCTGTGGAAAACATCCTCAAAAACTGCATGGAGCACACCCCATCCGGCGGCAGTATAAGCATATCCGCATCGGAAAACGCGCTGTATACGGAAATTGTTATAAAGGACAGCGGCAGCGGCATTGCCAAGGAGGATATGCCCCATATTTTTGAAAGGTTCTATAAGGGCAGGAATTCCTCAGGAAACAGCTTCGGCATCGGGCTTGCCCTTGCGAGAAT
Source organism: Clostridiales bacterium (assembly GCA_012839705.1). Classification (GTDB taxonomy): domain Bacteria; phylum Bacillota; class Clostridia; order Oscillospirales; family Acutalibacteraceae; genus Avimonas. The sequence goes on from DUMT01000063.1 coordinate 11,424, forward strand.
GATAATAGTAAATCAGAACGGCACCATAAAAGCCGGTAACTGCAAAGAGGGCGGCGCCAGGTTCGAAATCAGGTTTTATAAGGGAACTATATAAGAAATCGCATAAGCGCCGGTGGAAAGCCGCCGGCGCTTTTTTGGCAAACCAAAATGACATTTTTGTAATAAACAAGTCACCATGATGTCATTTTAATGTTTTATACTCTGTTCAGACACTAAACGGAGGTATCTGCATGGAAATATTAAGGGTTGAAAACCTTTCAAAAACTTATGGAAAAGGTGAAAACGCGGTTAAAGCCCTTGACGGGGTTTCCTTTACCGTTGAAAAAGGCGAATTTATCGCGGTTATCGGGCCCTCCGGGTCGGGCAAATCCACCCTTTTGCATATTTTAGGCGGCGTGGATAAGCCCACCGGCGGCAAGGTTTACCTTGACGGGCAGGACGTCTATGCCCAGAATGATGAGAACCTTGCCATTTTCAGGCGCCGCCAGGTGGGGCTGATATACCAGTTTTACAACCTCATCCCGGTTTTGAACGTGGTGGAGAATATAACCCTGCCGGTTTTGATGGACGGCAGGGCTGTTAACCAGGAAAGGCTTAATGACCTGTTGGAAACACTGGGTTTAAAAGGGCGGGAAAACCACCTGCCAAACCAGTTGTCCGGTGGGCAGCAGCAGCGTGTATCCATCGGCAGGGCGCTGATGAACACTCCCGCTGTAGTCCTTGCGGACGAGCCGACGGGAAACCTCGATTCCAAAAATAGCCGGGAGATTGTGGAGCTTTTAAAATACTCAAACAAAAAATACAATCAAACCCTGATTATCATCACCCATGATGAAAACATAGCGCTGCAGGCAAACCGAATCATTGCTATTGAGGACGGGAAAATCACCCGGGACGAGGTGATCCGCAGATGAATGTTTTTCACAAGGTAACACTGAAATTCCTGATAAAAAATAGGACAAGGACCATTGTAACAATCATCGGAATCATACTGTCCGCCTCAATGATTTGCGCGGTAACAACCTTTGCCCAAAGCTTATTCAATTATCTGATTGATAACACAATTTACAGATTCGGAGACTGGCACGGCAGCGTCCTGAACGCGCCTTTTAAAACCTGCGAGGAAATCGCCGGCTCTGATAAAGTGAAAAGCGTTGTCTACGCCCAGCAGTTGGGATACGCCGTTGCCGAGGGCAGCAAAAACCTCAATAAACCTTACATCTACCTTTTAGGGGCTTCAGATGGGTTTAAGGACACCATGCCGGTCCATATCACCCAGGGCAGGTTTCCCGAAAATTCCGGCGAAATTCTGCTGCCGAAACACCTGGAGGAAAACGGCTATGTATTTTATTCCCTTGGGGACAAAATCACCCTGAACCTTGGTGACAGGGTGGACGGCGGGTATATTCTGACCCAGAACAACCCCTATAATACCCATGACAGCGAGGGCAACCCCATCGAGGTTACTGAAAAACTGGAAGTCAGGGAAACCCGCACCTATACGGTGGTAGGGTTTTATGAAAGGCCCTCCTTTGAAGAGTACACTGCCCCGGGCTACACCGCATTGACTGTCGCCGACAAGTTTTGGGGCAATAATGCGCGCTTTGAGATATATTTCAAGATGAAAAACCCGAAAGAAGCATACTCCTTCATGGAGGAAATGGGGCTAAACGGCTCTTACAATAACTCGCTGTTAAACTACTACGGTGCGACAAAATATGAGAATATAAACAATGTAATAATGTATTTTGTGGTAATTGTAATTGGGCTTATTATGTTTGGTTCCATAGCGTTGATTTACAACGCCTTTGCCATATCCGTATCCGAAAGGACAAGGCAGTTCGGGCTGCTGACCTCCATAGGCGCCACAAGGCGGCAGCTTAAACGCATGGTGATGTTTGAAGCCCTTTTTGTCAGCGCCATAGGCATTCCCCTGGGGGTTTTGACTGGCATCGAAGGCATAGGTATAACCCTGCTGTTTATCGGCGAAAAGTTTGAAACTTACATGGATTATCCATTGCCGCTAAGGGTGAGTGTATCCCCCGTGTCCATTGCCGCCGCGGTGGTACTGGCGCTAATAACCGTTTTAATCTCAGCATGGATACCCTCAAAAAGGGCAACAAGGGTAACCGCCATCGAGGCAATCCGCCAAAACCAGGATATAAACGTTAAGGCCAAAAAGGTCAGGACATCCAAACTCACATACAAACTTTTCGGGCTGCCAGGGATGCTTGCCAGCAAGTATTTCAAGCGGAGCAAGAAAAAATACAGGGCCACTGTTATAAGCCTGTTTATGAGCATAGTTTTGTTTGTTCCCACCTCCACATTCACAGGGTATTTGAACAAATCGGTGTACGAAGGTTCAGGCAGTACAGCTTATGATATCACTGTTTCAGGGTTTGAAAGGGAGTTTGGAGAGGTTTCTCCTTTCGAACTTCTAAAAGCAATAAATGAGGATGACGGAGTAAAGGAAACGGTATATGCAAGGGTTGGCTACACCTCAGCCTCTCTGCCCACCGAAAAAACCACCGAAAAATTTGTGAAGCACTATGCTCACAATAACAATTTAGAGCCCGAAGATGTTGATACTGTAAGATTCACCATCGGTTTATATTTTGTGGATGATGCCGTCTTTGAAAAGCTTTTAAACGATTACAGGCTGGATAAATCAAAATATATGAATAAAAACGATCCATTGGCAATTGCTGTAGATAACATGCAATTATTCGACCATGAAGCCGGCAGATTCTCATCATATCAGGTTATAAAACCCGGCACCAGCGAACTTACAGTTTCGGCAACCAAAAAATTCGAAGGATATTACCTGGATTATGTTTTAAACGAAGATAACGGCAAAACCGAATATATTTTTAAAAACAAAACTACCGGCAAGGAGCTTAAACTTTCACAGGATGAAGCCGAAATCAGACATACAGTAAAAATTGGCAAAATTATTGAAGAGCCTCCTTTTTATGTTGAAAAAGGGCAGTTTGTTTCACTGATTTACCCGGAAAGCATGCATGAGGGTTTCTTCCCGGATGGTTATGATGACCTTAACTATATAAAATATTATATAAAGTCCGACTCTCACGAAAAAACCTTTAATGCCATAAAAGGAACTCTTGCGGACTATAAACTTGAACTGAATATTTATAACCATGCGAAAAACGAGGAAGAAAACCGGAGCCTGGTCACCATCGTCAATGTTTTCTCCTTTGGTTTTATTGCCCTGATATCCCTGATAGCTGCCGCCAACGTGTTCAACACCATCTCTACAAATATCAGCCTTCGACGCAGGGAATTTGCCATGCTTAAATCCGTCGGCATGACCGAAAAAGGGTTTAAAAAAATGTTGAATTTCGAATGCCTGCTATACGGCATTAAGGGGCTGCTCTCCGGCCTGCCGGTGGCAATATTCATAAGTTACCTTATCTACCTGGCTGTCCGCGAAGGCTTTGAATTCAGTTTCCAGCCACCCTGGGTAGCAATCGGTATCTCGGTATTCAGCGTTTTTGCGGTTGTTTTCGCAACCATGATTTATTCCATGGGCAAAATCAAAAAGGACAACCTGATTGACACCCTGAAAAATGAAAACTTTTAAGCAAAAAGCCCGGTTTATCTGCGAACCGGGCTTTCCCTGACCATCAATTAAAAATTTGCTTTCACGCGGTCAGTTTTATTAATTCAAAGTTGTCATCAAGCTGTCCTGCCAGCCGTTCCAAAGCCTGAATATGTATTTTCAGGGCGTATCTCCTGTCTATATGGAGCCTGTCCGCAATCCTTGTCCAGCTTTCGTATTGAAGGTAATGCAGGTTTAAAACGGAGTACTGGCGTGGTGTCAAATCTGCGTTTGACAATACCTCGTATATCTCCATCCTGGCCTCCGACTCCTGAGCCCGGAGTATCTCACACCGCCGTGCAATAGGTTCCACCCCGCAGACATCTTCAAGGCTTTTTAATGCCTGCTCACATTCGCTTAAGTTTTCATATACCCTTTTTGCACGCCCAATCCATTCCCTTAACTTTGATACTTTATCCTTCATACCCAAACCCCCGCTTAATCCCAGTAATCGGAGTAACCGTAATCCTGCAGGAAATAATCATCATCAGATTCTGAGCATTTAATCCAATCTCCCGAATAAAACCATTCCAGCAGCATCTCGCAAAATTCCTCGTCCACAAACGCCCATCCTTCTGACGGCTCTATCCCACACATCTCAAAGGCATAAGCCAGGGCGTCTTCGTCGCTTTCAAACATTTTCCCCTTATTTGACAATATCCCCACATAAACCGCCAAATTTATCATCCTTTCCGTAAGCCTTTTCCAATTTCTGCTACAAATGTTTCGTTAGCGAAACTCGCCAGGCAAAAAAACACTGCGCGGGATGGAGTAAGCCTGCTCAATTCTGGAGATTTCACTGATTAAAAAATCTGATTTTCCGTTTATCTTATTGCACACGGTTGTTATCGAAACATTTAAGAGCCGGCTTAAATCCTGGTAACTAAGACCCCTTCTCTTCAATGCTTCCTTTAGTTTCACATAAGGTTTGTGTTTTGGCATCCTCATTTCTTATTCCCTCCTGTGTTTCGTTTTTATTAACATTATAACGGCATAATGTTTCGTTGTCAATAACTTTTTTATATTTTTTTATCATTTTCGAAACATTTTGTATATTATACTTGCGGATTGTTGACGGATGTGATAACTTAATATAGGTTAAGGAGGGAAAAAATGTGTTTGGTCAGAATCTAAGAAAAGCCAGAACAGAAAAAGGATTAACTTTAGAAAAGCTCGCCGAGATTTACAACCAGCGTTTTGGCGGAGGCTTAAGCAAAGGGACGTTGTCAAAATATGAAAACGAAAAACAGGAACCAATGATAAGCGTCGTTGCGAATTTAGCTACCGTTTTGAACGTGAGTGTGGATTATCTTCTAGGAAAAAAAGATGAACCGGAGGTGGATGCTGAAAAAAAGCAGAATCGTGAACGGATTATGTCAATGTTGGAGCAGCTTTCGGAGGAACGTCGGAAAACAATTGAGAATTTGATTGTTCTTGAATGGAAGCAGCAGCAAAAGAAATGATTTTTTGCTGGGTTTCACTGTCAAGGCTGTCAAACATTTTTATAAGATCCATATCTATATTTCTCATGTTGTTATCCACTTTATAAACCTCCCTTATTTTATCGGCTCATTTTACCCATATATTACCATTCAGAGGTTAAAAAGTCAAATATTTTCACAAATTGGCGGTTTTTGTAGATTATTGATATTTTTTTGTGTATCCCGTATGGGAATCTTTATAACGAACATTTGTTCGTTATATATTCTAAATCATAACAGCTTATTTGTAAAGAGGTTTTTATTAAATTTTCTACTTTCTGGATTAATGGTGTGTGCTTTCCATCTTTGTGTTACGCAATCCAGTGTTTGACAAAGATAAGTTTGAAAGCATATAATAAACTATGATTGTCAATATTTACAATCGAAATCATATTTCAATTTGTGGAATATCACTTTTCTTTGCTTTGTTTTGGATGCCCGGATATCCCATATCATAAACCCGGGCAATGAAAGGATGGGCTGTCAATGCATAACAAAATATCATACCTGTTTGCGAGTGCGGCTGAAGCCGTACAGGAAAAGCCGAGCGGAATGCTATTCGCAAGCTGGTCCATCATAATCGTGCTTGCGGCCATGGTTTTTGTTTTTTTGCGCTATGGAAAAAAGGAATATTCGATTGCCGTGCTGCCGCTTTTCATTACCCCCCTGATATATATTTTCAGCGGAATCTTAGCCAGGGCAGCAACCCGTTTCATTTTTTACCCTGTCCAGGATTTAAGGATAATAATCACAATTACCGCCGGGCTAATTTCCTGCCTGCTGCTGGGCCCCGCATCCCGCAAGCTTGAAGGCGCCCGAATCCGCAAGGCATTTTTCCTGTGCTGTTCCGCATTCCTGATTATTTTGACAGTCGTCTTTGTGGTGAACATCCTAAACGTTAGCAAAATTTAGGACAAGCTTTAATATTTTGGCTTGTACCCGGTTTTTGAATATGCATACTCCCTGCCTTTTCCCAGTATATTGCAGTAGTGGAAAGGCAGGGAGTTATTTTATGGTTTCAGTATTATCCATTGACGGCGGGGGAATCCGGGGGATAATACCCGCAGCTATACTTGCCGAAATTGAAAAGCGCACTGGAAAGCCTATATGCGAGCTGTTCGATTATATTGCGGGTACATCCACTGGCGGGATTATAGCTGCCATGCTGGCAGCCCCGGATGAAAAAGGAAAGCCCATGTTTACAGCCGAACAGGTAAAATCAATGTATATTGAGCTTGGCAGCAATGTATTTCACAGCAGTTTAGTCCGCAAAATACTGACTCTTGGCGGCATTTTAGGCACCCGCTACTCCTCCCGCAGGCTTGAAAAATATTTGTGCGAGTATTTTAAAGGAATCCGCCTGCACTCGGCTCTCTCAAAACTGATTATAACAGCTTATGACACCGAAAGCTGCTCGCCGTGGTTTTTTAAGACCACCAAAGCGCTGAGGTACCGGGGCACCATTGATGACCCGGAACTCGCAAAAGCAGTCAGAGCTACTACCGCCGCTCCAACCTTTTTCCCGCCTTTAAAATTAGACGGGCATTGTTTTATTGATGGCGGAGTAGTGGCAAACAATCCGGCCCTTTGCGCCTATGCGGAGGTAAAAAAGCTAAACCCGAGGGACGAGATTATTGTCGTTTCTCTCGGCACCGGAAGGCTGCTTCAATTCCACAAATACGGCGAAATAAAAAACTGGGGAATGCTGAACTGGGCAATACCCATTTTCAACGTCCTGTCCAATTCCTCCAGCGCTACGGTGGATTACCAGATGAAAACACTGATTGGGAAGGATTCTTACTTTAGAATTGAGTTTATTCTGGACAGCAAGGCAGAAAGAATGGACGATGCCAGCAAAAAGAATATTCAGCATCTGGAGTCCGTTGCCAGAAAGGTAGTAGCGGAAAATATGCAGAAAATCAACCGCATTTGCGACTTATTGTGCTGACTCCATAAATTTATACAACTTTTTTCATACAATTCCATAGGATATTCTCGAAAAATTATTATTGATTGTTGCGGTGTTTTTCTGTTAATATTTTATGGTATTTTGACAAAAGAGGGGTTTTTGAGGATGTGTAATAAAATAAGACTGCTTGCCGCTTTAGTGCTGGCTTTGTCATTGATGCTTACTGCATGCAAAGGCGGCGGCGAAATACCTGAAGAGTCTTTGTTCAACACTTTAAATGCCATAAGGGATTGGGAGGAAGAAACACTTCAAAAGTATTATCCCAGTGCCGATGAATTGTTAAACAGCGGAGATAAAATGCTTGGCATCAATGACACCGCACGCATTATCCTTGGAAAAATGAGTTTTAACATCGTTTCCTGCACCAAGTCAGGAAATACCGCTACGGTAAAAACCGAAATTACAAATGTGGATATGGGTGCTGTAATTGAAGAATTTTTTAGCCAGGTAATGGCCATGGCTTTAAGCGCTGATGATACTCAGGAAAAGTCATCCGATGAACAGGCAGAAGAACTTAAACAAATCCTTTTAGAATTAATAAAGTCAGAAGACGCCCATACCAAAACAACAGAGCTGGATATAAAAATGACAAAATCCAGAGATATCTGGCAAATAAACGAAAGCGATGAATTTGTTGACGCCTTAACCGGCGGGCTGTTCAGCACCGCTGATAGTTTCCTTGGCGGCATTGGATAAAAATAATAAAAATAAGCCAAACAATAATGTAATACATAACACAGGGCCCTGCCTTAGTACGGCAGGGCCCATTTTTATCTATTCTCAAAATTTATTTCAACAATTTCTGCGTCTGTATTGGATTCGATAAATCTGCTTATATTCTCCCCAATGCTGTCTGCCATGGCGGCAGATGCCGCAAGAAAGGCTACAGAGATTAAGATTGTCTGATGGATATCCTGAGCGCCGCTTTCAATAACCGACACATTAAATTTGTTGCGCAGCCTGTCGCACAAGCCTTTTACTATCATCCTCTTTTCCTTCAGGCTGTGGACCCACGGGGCATAAAGCTTTACCGTCAATACTCCAACAGTCATATAACCACCTCATTTTTATCTTACCAGCACATTTCAAAATCATCAACCGGAACCTGTTGACAACCGTGTATATTCTGTATATACTGCATATAAACAGTATATGGGCTGGAGGGGGTATGGTATTGGACATAATAATCAGCAACACAAGCGGCAAGCCTATTTACGAGCAGATTTATTCCCAGATTAAAAACCATATTATCTCCGGAAATTTGAAGGAAGGCGATATGCTTCCCTCCATCCGCACCCTTGCAAAGGATTTGAGAATCAGCGTCATCACCACCAAAAGGGCATATGACGAGCTGGAAAAGGACGGGTATATTTATACAGTGGCTGCCAAAGGGTGTTTTGTCGCTAACAAAAACACCGAAATCATCCGGGAAGGGATGCTAAAGCAAATTGAGGATTACATGCGGAAAATATGCGAACTGGCACCCGCCTGCAACCTGTCCAATGAAGAATTGATAGAGATGTTCCGAATTATACAGGAGGAGGAAAATATCCCATGAATGCTATAGAAGTAAAAAACCTTACGAAGAAGTATAATGATTTCACCCTCGACAACATAAGCTTTTACCTGCCAGAGGGAAGCATTATGGGCCTTGTGGGCGAAAACGGTGCCGGAAAAAGCACTACCATTAAGCTTATTATGAACGCCATATCCCGTGACAGCGGTGAAATCAATGTCTTGGGCTGCGATAACCAGTCCCCCGGGTTTGAAAAGCTAAAAAATGAAATTGGGGTAGTTCTGGACGAGGCATATTTCCCCGAAGTCATCACCGCGGCGAATGTCAATTCTATTATGAAGCATACCTACTCAAACTGGGACGAAAAAGCCTACTTCGATTACCTGAATAAATTTTCCCTGCCAAAGGACAAGGTTTTCAAGGATTTCTCCCGGGGCATGAAAATGAAGCTGGCAATTGCGGTTGCCCTGTCCCACAACCCCAGGCTGCTTATTCTGGACGAAGCCACCAGCGGCCTTGACCCGATGGTGCGGGATGAAATACTGGAAATATTCAACGACTTCACCCGGGACGAGCGAAATTCCATACTGCTTTCAAGCCATATAATCAGCGACCTTGAGAAAATATGCGATTACATCGCCTTTATCCATAAGGGCAGACTGATGCTCTTTGAGGAAAAGGACAGGCTGCTGGAGGAATATACGGTAATTAAGGTTTCAAAATCTGATTTTGAAGCCCTGCCGCCTGAAGCCGTGAAGGGCAAAAAGGTAACGAACTTCTGCGTTGAGGCCCTGGTGTTAAAGCACAAAATCCCGCCATCACTTGAAACCCAGCACACCACATTGGAAGACATTGTATTATTCCTTGCGAAGGGGGACGGCAGATAATGAAAGGGCTTATATTAAAAGATATATATACACTTATCAAACAGACAAGGATAATCCTTTTACTGGTTATTTTTTTCTCCATAACTCCCGGATATTCGGGTGCCAGCTTTGCGGTTGTCTACGGCGCCATGCTCCCCATTACCGCCCTGGCCTACGACGAGCGGTGCAAATGGAATACCCTGGCGGCCATGATGCCATATTCCGCAAGGGATATGGTTTTAAGCAAATACCTGCTGGGATATATTACGGTAGGCTCCGCTACCCTGCTGACTGTGACAGCCCAGACATTTATTGCGTTATTCAGGAATTCGGATTCAGCGGCTAACGACATCCTGTCGATTTTATTTGTGGCGTTAACAGGTACGGTAGTCCTGGCAGTCAATCTTCCCATCGTATTCAAAATGGGGGTTGAAAAGGGCAGGTATATCTTCATGTTTTTGATTGCAGTATTTACTATCGCCGTTACCGCCTTTGGCAGCAGGCTTGGGGAAATTATATTAAACATCAACATAAGCCCCTGGGGGTTTGGAATTTGCCTACTCCTCGCCGCTGTTGTATTAAACGTTGTATCAATTTTAATCTCAGTTAAAATCTTTAGCAAAAAGGCTGAATAACATCCCGCCCGGCACTTTACATGCCGGGCGATGTTTTATATAGCATATTTTCTGGACTTTGTTAGCAATATTTGGTATACTGAATTACAGTAAATAATCGGGGGTGTCTATTTTGAGGAAAGTATCTGTAGCTTTAGGAGCTATTTTAATCGCTCTGGTAATCGGATTAGGTGCTGTCCCTCTTGTTGTAAACCTGCTGAACCAGAAACCGTTAGGGATTGCAGACAAGACTGATAACGTCAATGTCATGCTCACCCGCCCTGCCAATTGGCGCAAAATAGCAAATGAACCCGTTATAAGCCAGGATGACATGGATATTATCGACGGTTCCACCGCCACAATCCCAATAACAGCGGAACTGCTACGGCAGTTTTTTGACCTTCGCGACGGCGATATAAACTCACATCGGGTTGTCTATCATTCCACAACCCATGAGGCATATTTAAAACTTATCAACAGTGAGGACAGATTCGGCTACGGCAGGAATACAAGCCTGATTTTCGTTACTCCACCATCAGATGAAGAACTGAACTATGCTGCCCAGCAGGGAGTGGAGCTTGA
>DUMT01000064.1 GCA_012839705.1 Clostridiales bacterium
ACTGCAAGCCCGGTTTTAACCGAATTTGAGCTTTCCTTTGAGCAACCGGCAAAAACTGATATAACCAGAATCGCGCAGATTGCCAATGCAAGGATTTTTTTCATAATACCCACCTCTTTTAGATTTTTTCTTTTTTATTTATTTCAACCCCAGCTTGTTAACCGCAGGGATGAAAAAACGCAGTAAAACCGCAGTGACGGCGCCGGTCAGAACCCCGGAAACCAGCAATACCGGAAGATGGACCAGGGCTATCAAATTGGTATAGATGAAGGATACCGCTGCGAGCTGCCCCAGGTTATGGGTTATAGCCCCGAATATGCTTAAAATCAAATAAGAAACCTTATCCCTGAAAATAATTGACAGCAGTATCATAATAATAACCGAAGCCAGCCCGCCGGATAAGCTTATAATTCCCGCCACCGGGCCACGGGTGATGAAGGCGAAAAGGGCTTTTAACACAGTCAAAACAAAGGCATGCTTTTTGCCGAGGAAAAACAGGGCATACATGACAACTACATTCGCAAGGCCCAGTTTTACCCCAGGGGCAAGTATCGGCAGCTGCAGGGAATTCTCAGCTATCGACAGCACGATAGCGGCGGCAAACAGCAGCCCTGTTAAAACCACACGTATTATTTTTTTCGAAATCGGGTGGATTATTTCATCCGGCTGCCCAAAACACTTAAAAGTGTTTTCCTTAAAAGCATTATCCTTCAAATTTTTACCCTTTCTTTTAAAGATTAAGTTTATCCGATTACAATATCCAAATCATCGTCACTGGTTTTCTGCCTGATTATTTTTACAGAAACCCCGTTAGGCAGGCAAGCAGCACTTTGCCCAACTGTCCTTAGCTTTCCCGAACGGATGCACAGCTTATCCCTGCAATCGGATTTTACAAAAGCAATGCTGCCATCGCTGTAAAGGCGCAAAACAACATTGCGGTTCTGTCCAATTGAAAAATCCCTCTCCCGGCCACCTTCAAGGCTTATGGTGTCCACAAGTTCTGAATTGTAATAGATTGCAGCCATCACAGGGGTTTGGGAATAATATGCCTTGTACCACACCCATATGCCCAGGCTTAAAAGCAGTATTGCAGAGATTACAACCAAATCGGATTTTTTGAATAATTTCATTTATCTCGCCTTTAATAAATTGTTAGCGGAAAAACCCGCTCGCCGCAATAAGCAGGCAGTCGGCTGCCATTATGATTATATAGTTTTTAATAGCCGTTATAAAGGTGGTGGCCTTGTCCTGCTCCTTTAAGAAAATATTGATGTTTTTCTGCACCGGAATCAGGGTCAGTAAAATCAAAAGGCAAACGGGGTGCAGGATTTTGAGCACAACCATCAAAATGATAGAAAGATAAACCAGATAATAAAGCCCCGCAAAAAGCCATGTGGCCCTTTTCCTGCCGATAAAATAAGGAAGCGTGTACCTTTTCACCTCAATATCCCGCTCAAGGTCGCAGGTATTGTTTGCCAGCATGATGTTGGCAGTAGTGCAGAAAGGCGCCACAGAAAGAAGGATTACGGTTAACACCTGAAACACGTCAAAGGAAAATGCAATTGTCTTAAAAGAGAAGCTGTAAGATATATATGTTGACGGCGGCATGTTTATATACAGCAGGATAAAGGGTATTACAAACCCGTAGAAAAACCCGGAAAAAACCTCACCCAAAGGGAGCCTTGAAATTGACACCGGGCCGAAGGAATAAAACACGCCGCAAAGGAAACACAGCCCACCCAGGAGCAAAACTATGACATCGGTTATATATGCCAGATACAGCCCAAGGGCGGCGGCTGCCAGAAACAAAACTATAATGATTATGAAGGCTATCCGCCTTTCGAACTGCAAAACCTGATGGTTGGTTTTGGTGTCTTCATAGTTGTTGATTGCGGTGGTGGTCAGATCAAACAAAAACATGGACAGAAAGAAGACAAGGGTTTTTACGAAATCTACCCTCTGCCCCACAGAAAACAGGTAGGACAGGGTCATAAGGAATGCAAACACACTGGTTATTTTTGTTTTGATTTCGATATAGCTTAAAAACCTCTTAACCAATGTTAACCCCACCCAATCCGTAATAGGCCTTGTCAAGAATGGCGGTAAGCCTCGCTTTTTTATCATTATGGGCATTCAGCCTGTTTATAATCTGCCGGGCTTTGTCATAGTATTTTTTTGAAACAAAACGGGTATATTCCACACCTCCGGCATCGTTTACCGCAACCTTTATTTCCTCCTTGGAGATATTGCCTTCCAAAGCCCTTTGCTTTAACCCGGGATTTTTCCTGAAAGCGTATATCAAAGGCAGGGTGATTACCCCCTGTTCAAAATCCAGGGTCACCGGCTTTTTGGCTTCCTCCTCGGAGGATTCGTAGTCAATGCAGTCGTCGGTAAGCTGGAATATCATCCCAACAAAATGCCCAAGCCTTGAATACAGCTTAACCTGTTCCTTTGCCTCATCGCAGAGCATCGCCCCGGCGTGGAACCCGGCTTCAAACAGCGCCGCCGTTTTTCCGGAAATTATCCTGAGGTACTTCCGCTCGGTCAGGTTGAAATTGCGGTTGTTGACATCCTGCATAAGCTCGCCAAGGCAAATCCTGCTCATGTAATCCGGTATGTCGTAACCGAAATACTCTTCTTTTCGGGACACTCCATAAGCGGTTTTAAGTGCCAGGCAAAAAAGGTAATCCCCGCAGATGACCGCCGGCTTCTTGCCGAATTCCCTGTGCAGGGTGGGAATCCCCCTGCGGACAGAGGAATCGTCTATCACATCGTCATGGACAAGGGTTGCAAGGTGAAGCAGTTCGATGGATACCGCAAGGCGGACAGCGTCGGGGCTAATCAGCCCTTCGCCGTCCTCTGCACAGGCAAGGAGGGAAACCGCCCTGATGAATTTGCCACTGGTTTTTGACAAATGCTCGGTCTGGGCGCGGATTATTTCCGGGGAAGATTTCAGCAGAAAATCCAGCTCTTCCCTTACTTTATTCAAACTGTTTGTAAAATCCTGCGGTTTTAATTCTATAGGCTTATTAATCATTGTAGATATATAACTTCCTCACAAACCGGAGATTTTTCCATTGTTTCTTTAAGAAAGGCATTGCATAGTAGTCAAGGCCGAAAATCCTGCCAGAACCTATCAGGAGGGCTATGGCAGCAAATACCATCCAGAAAGTTCCGAAATACAGCCCTGTGGTGCAGACAAACATCACCTGCAAAACAAGGGATGCCGCGGTAGAGGCAGTAGTAAACAATCCCGAAATCAGGGAAAGGCCGATTAAAATCTCAGCAATAACGATAAAAATCTGCATGAACAGCTGCATGCCGTTATAAGGAATAATCAGAGTGTTAATAAACCAGTTGAGTATCGGGATATCAATCCTGAAGGCAAGGTCGTTGAGTGTGGAATGGGCAAGGTCCTTGCCGCTTACCGCAATCAGTTTGAAAAGGCCCAGGAAATCAAAATTAATCAGTACCTGCCCAACCTTTTCAACTGTGTCTACAGCCCCGCCTGTGGCGGAAGATACAGCATCAGCCACCGCATTCGAGGCGGAGGAAACAGCGTCAGCCACCGCGCTGGCGGCAGGCGTGGCGGAACTTCCGCCGTCGCTTGTCGCAACGCCTTTAAGGATTGATTCATACCACTGGTTGGCGCCGCCGAAAAAGCCTTTGAGCTTGGGCTCAACCAGCCATTTTTCGACTATCTTCATCACGCCTTCAAACACCCATACGGCGCCGAGCCAAAGCCTTAAAGGTACAAGCAGGAAGCTGGGGGTCTTGTTTGAGAAATGCCCGCCCACAAAGCTCCTGTTGTGGCGGATGGTGAAGAACTCGTGTTTTAAATAGCTGAAGATTTTATTCCAGCCCAGAACCTGCACGAAATATACAATATTGATGAAATGCTTTGTGAACATCGCGAAGAAGGACGCCAGGGAAAACTTGCGATTTGCGGTGCCCACATAGGCAACACCATAGCGCCCGCCCACGCTTACCATAAACCCGTGGAATTTCGGGTTATACTCTTTCATGTCGCCTTCGCCCTTAATGGCGCAGGTGATATTGTGGGCAGCGACCGCGGCGCTCTGCTCGCAGTTCTCAACTATCTGGGGAACCGGGGTTTCCTGCCCTTCTGGGATATAGAATATATTGTCACCGGTGACGTATACGCTTTCATCGTTCAGGGAGCGCAGGTACTTGTCGGTCTTAATCCTGCCCCTGCCAGCCGACTCCAGCTTTTCAGCCGCACTGGCAGCCAGTTCTGAGCTTTCGGTACCTGCCGCCCAGATAACAGTCTTTGATTCAATCCGCTTGTCTTCCCCGCCGTGCTGAAGCTCGATATAGCCTTCGCCGATTTTAACTACCTTAGCCCCAAGGAAAAGCTGCACGCCGGTTTTTTCAAGCCTGCGCTCAATCTTTTTCGACAGTTTTTCAGGCAAGGTAGGGACTGTGCGGGGGAGTACGTCGGCAATGTAAAGGCTGACCAAAGACCTGTCAACTTCAAATTCCTCGCACAGAATCGGGACATATTCGGCAAGCTCGCCTGCCATTTCGGTGCCTGTAAAGCCAGCTCCCACCACAAAGAAGGACAAAAGCTTTTTCTTTTCCTCAAGGTTTGTTTCCCTTGTGGCTTTGCGGAAACAATCAAGAATATGATCCCTGAGTATTACCGCATCGTCATAGGACCATAGCTTGTACGAGTATTCCGCAGCGCCTTCAACCCCGAAATAAGTGGGGCGGCAGCCTGTGGCGATTACCAGATAATCATAATCATAGCTGCCATTTTTCCCTAACGCCTTTTTCCCGTCGAAATCAATGCCGGTGATGGTGTCCTGGATTACGTTAACCTTTCTGCCGGCAAAAATCTTTTTAAGGCTGAGCTTAATGCTGTCCTCGCTGACACGTCCCGCTGCAACCTCGTGCAATTCGGTCAGCATGGTATGGAACGGGTTCTTGTCCACGATGGAAATGCTGACGTTTGGATTTTTCTTAAACCGCTTTGCCAGCTTTTTGGCAGTCAACACACCTGAATAACCGGCACCTATAACCAAAATCTTCTTCGCATTATCCTGCATGTGATTTCGTATCCTTTCAAAAAAATTATATCATCGGGAAGAAATAACTTGTTGGAATTCTATAATTTTCATAAAAAAAAATAAATTATAGTAATTATATAATCTGTTTGGCGGCTAGTCAATAAACCATTTTGTTAATTATATGTCAATTGTATCCCATAGTTTTTGTATGATTTAACTTTTTTACAGAATAATCGGGAAAAAATATAATCCGTTATTATAATTACACAAAAAATCAACTATAATAATTATAAGAAAAATTTATATCCGGATATTTTAATAACATTTTTAAAATGCCGATAATTTATTTGAAAGCCTGATTTTAACCTGATTGGAAGGATAACCCTATGAAAATACATATAAGAGAGTTGCAAAGGCAAAGCCGGAAACACAGGCGGCAGGCGGCGGAGATACTGCTGGAAAACCCCGAATTCTGGCCAGCCGCGGAAATCGCCCGCTCTGTGGTAAACACCCTTCTGGCGCCAAACAGGGTGCTTTTGTGCGCTTATGACGAAAACGACAATATAGTTGGGATGATAGGCGGGCTGCCGGACTATGACGGGATAGTCTGGGAAATGCACCCGCTGGTGGTTAAAAAATCCCACCGGGGGCAAGGTATCGGCAAGAAACTGGTTAAAGCGCTGGAAAAGGAAGCCTCCGCAAGGGGCGCCCATACGATAATCCTCGGTACCGACGATTTGACCGGTTCCACAAGCCTTTCCGGAACCAACCTTTATGAAAACCTGGGAGATAAAATAGATAACATAGTCTGCCGGGACAGGCACCCTTATACTTTCTTTAAAAAATGCGGATATAATATCATAGGAGTCATTCCAGATGCCAACGGGCCTGGCAAACCCGACATACTCATGGGTAAAAGTATTCCCAAAAAACGCAGCAATAAAACCAAACTCACAACACTGGAAGGCGGAAAATCAATATAAAAAGCAGGGGAAACCCCTGCTTTTTTAATTAAATACATCTTTTATCAGTTGCACTTTGAATATCCGCAGTTGCGGCAGATGACACAGCCGCCCTCATGCTCAACCTTTGCTCCGCATTCAGGGCAGGTGCGCTGTTTGTCGTCCTCGCCTGGCTGCTCATTAGCCCTGTATTTTTCCGCCACTTCCGCAAAATGCGCACCGGCTTCCTTAAAGCCGTTGGTGGCAACCACCTTTTCAATTACCCGGGCTATCGCATCGGGGCAGGAGGTGCATTTCATGCCTTTCTGCCTGATGGTGGAGGGGCAACGGATTCCCCTGAGCTGGCTGACAATTGTCTTTACATCAATTCCGGAGCGCAGGGCTACGGATACAAGCCTTGCGGTAGCCTCTGACTGGGACGGGCATCCGCCGGCTTTGCCCGTGTTGGTGAACACCTCGCAAATGCCGTGGTCGTCGTAATTTACGGTGATATACAGGTTGCCGCAGCCTATACCCATCTTTTCGGTGATACCCTGGGTGATATCCGGGCGCGGACGGGGTACGATGGGCCTTGCAGGCATAACCTCAGGCGCCGCTTCCTTTTTCTCCTCGCTGTCGCTCTTCTTTGACGCAAGGTTTAAAACCTGGGAATCGCGGCTGCCGTCGCGGTAAATGGTAACGCCCTTGCAGCCGAGCTTGTATGCCAGCTTGTAAACCTGTGCAACATCCTCGACAGTAGCCTTGTTCGGGAAGTTGACGGTTTTGGAAACCGCGTTGTCGGTGTGGTTCTGGAATGCCGCCTGCATTTTGATATGGTACAGCGGGGAAATGTCGTGGGCGGCAACAAACACCCTGCGGATTTCTTCGGGGATTTCCTCGATATGGGCGATGGTCCCTTCCTCGGCTATGCGGCGCATAAGCTCATCGGAGTAAAGGCCGCGTTTTTCAAGGACTTCCTTAAGGACAGGGTTAACCTCCAGCATTTCGGTGCCGTCCATAACACGGCGGATATATACATAGGAAAATACCGGCTCGACTCCGGAGGATACGCCGCCTATGATAGACAGGGTACCGGTGGGAGCGATGGTGGTAACGGTAGCGTTGCGAAGGGGCACGCCGTCTTTGTATATGCTTTCCCCAAACAGCGGGAAGGCGCCGCGTACTTTGGCAAGTTCGGCACTCGCCTTCCTGCCGCAGTCGGTAATAAACTTCATCAGGCGGTCCGCCAGGGCAACAGCCTCCTCGGAGTTATACGGGATACCGAGATACAAAAGCATGTCCGCCCAGCCCATGACGCCAAGGCCGATTTTCCTTGTCATCCGGGTAGTCTCGGCGATTTTCTCCAGCGGGAATTTGTTGGCGTCAATTACATTGTCCAGGAAATGCACGGCTTTTTCAACCGTTCTGGCAAGCTTGTCCCAATCCACCGCCGCCTTGCCTCTGGTGTATTTTATCATCTTGACCAGGTTTATTGAGCCCAGGTTGCAGCTTTCATAGGGCAAGAGCGGCTGCTCGCCGCAGGGGTTGGTGGATTCAATCTCCCCAATGGAGGGCACCACGTTGTCACGGTTCAGCCTGTCAAGGAAAATGATGCCAGGCTCACCGTTGCGCCATGCTGAATATACTATCTTATCAAAAACTTCCCGGGCATTGAGCTTACCCGTCACCTTTTTGGTGCTGGGGTCCACAAGGTCATAATCTTCGCCATTTTCAACAGCCTGCATGAATGCCTCGGTAATGCCCACCGAGATATTAAAGTTGGTTATGTCGGCATTATTCTTTTTGCAATCGATAAACTCCATTATATCCGGATGGTCAACCCGCAGAATACCCATGTTGGCGCCGCGGCGGGTACCTCCCTGCTTGACTGCCTCGGTTGCCATGTTAAATACACGCATAAAGCTTACAGGGCCGCTGGCAACGCCGCCGGTGGTGTTGACGGTGCTGCCCTTCGGGCGCAGCCTTGAGAATGAAAATCCGGTGCCTCCTCCGGATTTATGTATAAGGGCAGCCTGCTTTACCGCCTCAAAAATAGCCTCCATACTGTCGTCTACAGGAAGTACAAAACAGGCAGAAAGCTGGCCAAGGGGGCGCCCCGCATTCATCAGCGTCGGGGAATTGGGCAAGAATTCCAAACTGGTCATCAACTCGTAAAATTCTTCTTCTACAGCCTTAATATCCTTGTCAGGCTCGTAATTTAAATCAGGCTGCGCGATTGTATGAGCAACCCGGCGGAACAAATCCTCGGGAGTTTCCAGCAGCCTTCCATCCTCTCCTTTTGCCAAATATCTGCGTTCGAGCACTGTCAGTGCGTTCTGCGTCAGATTCATTGTCAATTCCCCTTTCATTCTCTTTGCTAGTCCTGGTAACTTTTAACCGCTGATTTATTACATCTAGTATAAACTGCGCTCCAATATAAAGTATTGTAATATTGGGCGTCATACTATATATTGTATTTGCGGCACCGTAAACTGTCAAGTATGAATATAACCAAAATTTTTCAAATTTTTGCATTAATACGGACGAAATAATTCTCCCGACAATAATCTTGATATTGCAATAAAATTCGACGGGTGATATACTGAAAATTAGTTAAAATACCATCAAATTTTATTATAATTTTTTTTGGAGCCGTGAGCCTATGCTGGAAGTATCGGCATCACTTCGATTTAAGCTTTGGATATCAAAAGTTTTAGACCGGTACTTATCCGGCGAGCATTTGAATTACCGGCAGGTAATCGCAATAATCATACCACTGTTTTTTGACCAGCTTTTCAACGGTATCATATCGATGCTTAACACCGCCATGATAAGCTCCTCCGGCACCGCAGCAGTAGCGGCCGTCAGCATGGTGGATTCGTTAAATGTCATCATGCTGAATATCTTTATCGGCATAGCCACCGGAGGCACGGTTATAGTAGCCCAGTACTACGGGGCGGGCAAGGCGGAATCGGTCACAAAGGCCGCTGCCAACGCCGTTGCCGCTGTGATTTTTTCCGCTGTAATTATTAGCATTGTCCTGACAGGGTTTCACGATTCTGTTTTAACCCTGCTGTTCAAAAGTGCGGAACCGGATGTCTTTGCCAATGCCAAGATTTATCTTATCGGCAGCGCCCTGTCTTACCCTTTTGTGTCGGTGATTGACGCGATAAGCGGCGTGTTGAGGGGCATTGGTAATTCAAAGTCATATTTCTGGCTTTCCCTGATAAAGAACGGCTCAAACCTGCTCTTTAATATAATTTTCCTTAAAATATTCAATTTTGGAATCATCGGGCTTATTCTATCCATTATTTTATCCCGTTTCCTGGGAATGTGCTGTGCATTTATCTACATAAGGCTTCTAAACAGGCAGATTGTACTGCATTTCAGGGATTTGCTGAAAATCGACTGCAAAATGCTAAGGCGAATTATGTTTATCGGCATCCCCTCGGCAGGGGAGCAGGTATTTTTCAACGCCGGAAAGCTTATTACCCAGTCCTTTATCGTAACGATGGGGACCGGAGCCCTTGCGATAAACGCTATCTGCAATTCACTGATGGTGCTGATGGAAACCGGCGGGCTGGGCCTTAGCCTGGCGATTGTAACCGTTGTGGGAATATCCTTAGGCCATGGGGATTACAAAAGCGCAAAGAAATATGTACGGGTATTCTTAATTCTGGGTTCCATTTCGGTTGCGCTTACCTGTTTGATAATGTTGCCTTTGCTATCCCCCCTGATCGGTTTCTTTTCACCGGAACCGCAGCTTTTGCCGGAAATAATGAGGATTTGCTATATTTGCTCAGTCACAACCCCGCTGTTCTGGTGTTTAAGCTTCGTCAGCCCCGCCGCCCTCAGGGCCGCGGGCGACGGGCGGTTTGTATTAGTCTCCTCCCTGATAAGCATGTGGACCCTCAGGGTAGTGCTGGGATATGTCCTGGGCATTGTTTTCAAGCTCGGCATCCTTGGCGTATGGCTTGCGATGTTTATTGAATGGGTGCTGCGGGGGCTGATGTACAATATAAGGCTTATGGGCAAAAAATGGCTTTCCCACAAGCTGATAGATTAAATAAATTAGTAAAATCCCATCCGCTTTATTTGCGGATGGGATTTTTTAACGGCACAAAATCTATACTGTGAGGATGTCAATTAAATACCTGTTTAGATTTTTTAAAGGGATTGCAAACTCCACAATGCCCGCTTCCCTTGAAAACCAGGTCAGTTCGGGGATAATCACCACTAAATCTGTATCGGTGATATAAAAATCGCAATCTTCGCAAACTTCGGGTTTCAGTTTTTGAATGGATTTTGAAAGCCCCCGCTCATTGATTTGGGCTGCTATCTCACTGTTTACGCATCCAAGCCCCTCCTCGCTGTTTTTGAACAAATCGGAAATTTTTAATATTTTGCCGCTGGAGGTATAAAAGGTAAAGCCCTTTTTAGCCTGGGATTTGTAGGAATCCCCACAGCTTAAAGTTTCCAACAGCAAAAGGCTTGCTATCCCGCCGCTGTTTCTTTTGACTTCGTAATCAAAAGTGCCTTCAGCTTTTGATTGCCCCGGCCTGTCGCCGGACGGCAACCTTATAGACAAGGCTTTTGTGCGGTAGAGGGACTGCTGCGCAATCTCGTAAATCTGGGCGTTAAGGGATTTTTGGGCATTGCTGTCCCCTATTCCAAAAAAGCGGGGATAACTGGCGTTAAAAACAAAATTTTCACCGGCTGTGCCTTCGCTGACCGAGCTTATTGCAATATCCCCGATATTGGTCAGCGTTGCGGTGGACAGAATTACCGCAGCAAAAATCTCAAATAACCGCCGCATCAACTCCCTCCTTTAAGCCGAAGTCAATGCGCCTTTTGGTTTTGTGCCGGGGAAACTTAATAGTTCCCATTCTTATCTTAACCTGATTTGCCCGGTGTTTTTATGGAAATTACTTTCGTGAATAATTTACAATGATTAATTTGGGTTTTATGGAAAAATTATTTTTCAAAAGCCTTTTTCCAGCCTTTTTGGGGTATTTTAACTTTCCTGATCTCATAAATATATAAACGGTTATTGTTTTAAGGTTAGTCCCTGCAACTGTGAAAGAAAGGCGTGAATTCATATGGTGCTTGTTGTCCGCCAGAAGAAGCTGGTTCATGCCGCTGCAATTTTTTTTGCAGCAATTTTATTTATTAGCTCAGCCTGTTTTATTTATTCGCAGACGGTTGCAGCCAATACCAGCCAAGCAGAAGAGGAACAGAAGGATGACTTTATCAAATGGGTTGATTTCAACGTTACATACGAGGCGCTGGATTACGCCATAAAGCTGGATATAAAATACCACGACAGCGAAACGCCGGTGAGCTTTATCAGCCTTTTGGCGTATATGGCGGCAAAGAACGGCAACAATTTTAAAAAATTCAAAACCTCGCAGCTGGACGCGGTGGTAGAACAGTTAAAAGCCGGCAAGACAATGGAGGAACTGGCGGCAAACCTCAAATACTATGACTACTACCTTGAAGCCTTCACCGCCGCCCTTTCGGGGCTTGTGGGAACATATGAAATCGAGGTGAAGGACGAAAACACCGACACCGGCAAGAGGTGGGAGCGAAGATACGGGATTAAGGCTTTTTCCCCCATTGCTAAGGGGTTTTATTACAACGATTTTGACGATTTCGGGGTCAGCAGGACTTACGGGTTCAAGCGCCGGCACCTGGGGCACGACATGATGGGCTCCGTCGGCACCCCGATAATCGCCGTTGAAGGCGGCAGGGTGGAAGCCCTCGGCTGGAACCAGTACGGAGGTTGGCGCATCGGCATACGCAGCCACGACAATAAAAGGTATTACTACTACGCCCATCTCAGAAAAGATTTCCCTTTCAACAAATCCCTTAAAGTGGGCTCAATTGTAAAGCCCGGTGATGTCATCGGGTATATGGGAAGGACGGGGTACAGCATAAAGGAAAACGTCAACAATATCCGCCAGACCCACCTTCACATCGGGCTGCAGCTTATATTTGACGAATCCCAGAAGGAATCCACCAACGAAATCTGGATTGACATATACCCGATTATTCAGCTCCTCAGCCGCCACAGGAGCGAGGTTGTAAAGGACCCCGAAACCAAGGAATACAAAAGGGTTTACGATATCCGCGAAATATTGGAATAAAACCAACAGGGCATATCCCTTTCCGGATATGCCCTGTTTAAATATAATTTTCTTATTTTGCTATAAATGCTATACCAGTACACCCAGGGCCTGCATGGGTGCCCACTATCGGGCCGATATCCGAGGCGTGGATTTCCCCGTTTTCCCAACCCTCAAACTCCTGTTTATACAGCGAAATCAGCTCCTCCATCCCGCCGGGAAAATCGGAGTGGCCGAAGTACACAGGATAGCTGAAATCTATGCCGTCCTTCTTTGCGTAGGACAAAACAGCCTGGTATCCAGCCTTAATCCCCCGCGCCTTGTCGATGCCTATAACCTTTCCTTCCTGTATGCAGATTATGGGTTTGATTCCAAGCAGGGTACCCACCACGGCTCCTGCCGAGGAAAGCCTGCCGCCCATTTTCAAATACTTCAAATCGCCCACTACGGCATAAAGCCTTACACGCTCCTTAATGCTTTCTATCTGCTCGGCAATGCTTTTCGCGTCCAAACCCTGGTTTCTCAAACGCACTGCGATTTCTACCAACAGCCCCAAACCAAAGGTGACGTTCAGGGTATTAACTACATAAATCGGTGCGCCGGGGAACTGTTCCTTTGCCACCAGGGCGTTATTATATGTACCGCTCATATGCCTTGAGATAGGCAGTACAACTATTTCATCCCCGGCATCCAGATATTCTTTAAAAACTTCCTCAAATTCAATCGGGTTTATCTGGACGGTTTTGGGCAGCTCCGTGGCAGTATACATCAATTGATAAAACTGCTGGATGGTAAGGTCCTGCCCGTCCACATACTCGTCATCCCCGAATATCACCTTAAAAGGCATTATTTTAATGTCCCATTCCTTTTGAATGGAAAACGGATGATCGCAGGAACTGTCTGTAATTATCCTAACAGCCATACCTAACCTCTTTTCATATTGTAATTATTCAATCACCGAAAGCTGCGGCGTTTAAAACCCTTAAGCCCTCGGTGTTTTACTAAAGTTATCATAAATTAGTTTGATTGTCAAGATAATTTGTTCAGGCTACTACATTCTATTATATGATGAGGTTTATGTATGATATGAAAAAACTTTAAAACATCCGTATCTGCCGTTCGGATGTTTTAAAGTTTTTTACTATCTCTGGCTGAATCTTGATAAGAAGGCTTTTGTGCGCTCGCTTTGGGGGTTTTCGATTACCTGTTTTGGGTCCCCCTGTTCCACAATTACCCCTTCGTCCATGAATATTACCCTGTCGGAAACATCCCTGGCAAATGCCATTTCGTGGGTGACGATTATCATGGTCATTTTTTCCTCTGCAAGGTTGCGTATAACCTTTAAAATCTCGCCGGTAAGCTCCGGGTCCAGGGCGGAGGTAGGCTCGTCAAAAAATAGTATGTCGGGGTGCATCGCAAGGGCGCGGGCAATTGCGACCCGCTGCTGCTGACCTCCCGAAAGCTCGCAGGGATAGGCGTTCGCCTTTTCTGCCAGCCCAACCTTGTCTAATAGCGCCATGGCTTCCTTTTCCGCCTCATCCCGGCTTTTGCCCGCCACATGGATGGGCGCCTCGGTTATATTCCTCAATACTGAAAAATGGGGAAACAGGTTGAAATTCTGGAACACCAGCCCAAATTTCCGCCTAATCTGCTGCAAAACAGGGGCAGGGCTGTAAACCGCTTTGCCGCTTGCAGCATCATTCTTCGCCATCACCAAATCCTCATAGGCAATATACCCTGAATCAATCCTCTCAAGAAGGGTAAGGCAGCGAAGCAGGGTGGATTTTCCCGAACCGGAGGGGCCAATAATGGACAAGACCTCCCCCTGGGAAATGTCAAAGGATATGCCCCGCAGCACAGGGTTTTTCCCAAAGGATTTTTGAATATCTGTTGCTTGTAATACCTTCATGGCCAAACCAAACCTTTCAATAACCCGTTTAACTGTAATACCCAAGGCGTTTTTCGGCTGCGGCAAAGCATCTGGACACAACCGCGTTCATTAAAAGATAGAATATGCCGGCAATCACCACTGGCAGGACAGACACATAGAATGCCTGCATTTTCTCGGCATAGGAGGTAATCTCCACAACACCGATAATCCGGGCAAGGGCGGTGTCCTTAACAAGGGTCATAAACTCGTTTCCCATGGGCGGCAGGATTTTCCGCACCACCTGGGGCAAGATTATCCTGAAAAATGTCTGCTTTTTTGAAAACCCCAGCACGTTGGCGGCTTCCCTCTGCCCTGCGGGGATGCTTTCTATACCACCGCGGTAGATTTCCGCAAAATAGGCAGCATAGTTTAAGGTAAAGGAGAATATCGCAACCTGAAGGCGGGAGAAAGTCACACTGGCCCCGAACGCATTGAAAAGCAGATTCTCAATGGCGGGCTTTACCCCATACATAAAGAATATAAGCTGCAGCATAAGGGGGGTTCCACGCATCACAAGCAGGTACCCCCTCATTATGTAGGACACCGGGCGGATGCGGGACATCCTGATAACAGCCGTCAGCAGCCCCAATGGCAGGGCAAAAAGCAGGGTCATAAAAAACAGTTGGAGGGTCGTTAAAGCATTCGACGTCAACTGCAGTGTAAAATTCAGGATTTTATCCCAAGTCATAAGCTAACCTCACAAACAAATTTCCAATAAATGTATTATTTTCTATACAAGCATTTAAACACCTGCCGCAAAATGCGGCAGGTGTTGGGCAATTAAAACAATTGTGAAATATTTTATTTCTCCGCTGCGTTTGCAACTTCTTCAAGCTCGGCCAGGTGGGCGATGTAGTAGCGGGCTACAATTTCATCCATAACCACCGCGTGGCCGGAACCATTCCTTAATTCAAACATGGCATTGACGTTATTGTTAACTTCAATTGCTTCCTTAACTATGTTTTTAATATCGGATTTTTCAAAAGCCTCAACAGCAGTCGAGCCAGCCTGAAGAACAACGGTTTTTCCTTTCAAATCATCAAGCTTTGTAATACCGGTTCTCTTTGTGGTTACGACAACCTGGCGGTTGTTCATGTAAGGCTCGGACAGGCACATTTTCTCTTTCCGCTCGTCGTTGATGGTCATACCGTTCCAGATGCAGTCAATATTGCCGGCGTTCAGCTCATTCACGTTCTGGGACCAGACAATGGGCTGAAGTTTAAGCTCAACACCCATCCTCTTGCAAACCTCTTTGGCAAGGTCGATGTCATAGCCAATGATTTCGCCATTATCCGTCTCGTAACCCATGGGCGGGAAGGAGGAGTCAAGGCCCAGCACCAGTACGCCCTTTTCCTTTATCTTATCAAGAGAATCATCGTTTGTCTCGATGGGGGTGAAGGTGTCGGGAACGGTTGAAGTATCCTCTCCAAACCATTTCTTTGTAATCTCGGCAAGGGTGCCGTCTTTTTTCATCTCAACAAGGATTTTCTGAACTTCATTCCTGAGTGCCACATCAGCTTTGCGAAATCCGATGCCGTATTGCTCGTCCGCCAGCACCTCGTCCAGGATTATGTATTCAACTTTTCCGCCGCTGCATCCAACGATTAAAGCCACTGCGAAAACTGCTGCGATTATCAAAGCAGCTATTCTAACCAGTTTCATAATTTTTCATCCTTTCTATATTCCGTACAAAATCTGCATAATCCAAAAACCTTATATCGTTATTATACACTATCATGCTAACAAAGTAAAGTATTAAACCGCGCTGGCAATATATTTTGTGATATATGTGAGATTTCATAGATTGCAGATGTACGGTTATGAGAAATTAACGACAAAAACAGGGCGAATCCGTCAAATAATGACACTAAAGCCCCGGAAAAGGCAATTTTTATTTAAGTTTATTTAAGCCGCGGTATATTTCTCCCTTTTTAATCCCCGTAACAGCCGCCGCCTGCTTTGCGGCTTCGGATGCCGACATACCCTCATCCATAAAATTCTTTGCGATTTCCACCGCCTGCTGGATGGTATATTCCTGCACAACCGTTTCCTCCGCTGCTCCTTCCACCACCAGAACGATTTCGCCCCTGGGGTTTTCGGTTTTAAACCTTTCCACCGCAGCGGAGAGCGTTGTCCTGATAACCTCCTCATGAACCTTGGTGAGTTCCCGTACAATCGCAATTCTCCTGTCACCCAGTGTTGACAGAAGGTCATTCAGTGTTGAGGGCAGCTTGTGGGGGGCTTCGTAAAAAATCATAGTCCTCCGCTCATTGATTAAGGATTCGAGGTGTTCCCTGCGGTTTTTGCGGTTCATGCTTAAGAATCCTTCAAAGGTAAACCTGCCGGTGGGAATGCCGGAAACAGCCAAAGCGGCAATCAGGGCGCTGGGTCCCGGCACCACACCGACGGAAATCCCCTCCTCATAACACAGGGCCACAATATCCTCGCCGGGGTCGGATATGGCGGGCATTCCGGCGTCAGTTACAAGGCAGCAGGTTTCTCCCGCTTTTATCCTTTCAACAATCTGTATGCCCCGCTCCCGCTTATTGTGCTCAAAGTAGCTTACCATCGGCTTTTTAATTTCAAAATGGTTCAGCAGTTTTAAGGTTACGCGGGTATCCTCGGCGGCAATAAAATCGCATTCCCTGAGGGCCTGAACCGCCCTTGGGGAAAAATCCGACAGGTTCCCTATGGGAGTGCCAACCAAAATCAGCTTACCCGGCATAAAACATCACCTTTCAAGGTCATACACTTTTTTATAATCTTCAGTATAATTCCCATCATAATCCCTGGCTATGAAAGGGGGAAGGATTTTAATGCCCTTTGACACCCCTTTTCTGGCTTCGCAAAGGAAAAGCCAGGGGGAAGAATTCGGGGTATGGTGGGCGAAAAGGATGCGTTTTGGCACCAGCCGCGCCTGGCTCAAAATTTCAAGTACATCCGCCAGCCTTTCGGGCCTGTGGCAAAAGCAAAACCTTCCGCCCTGTTTTAACAGCCCGAAGGCGGCGTTTGCCACGTCAAGGAAGCTGCAGCCTTCCCCCTCGTGCCGGGCAATCCGGGCGGCGGGTGATTTGCTGAGTTCCCCGCTGCCGGCAGGAAAATACGGGGGGTTCATGGCTACAAGGTTCTGGGTGTTGGGCCCAAGGATTTCTTTCCAGTCCCTTAAATCAGCATGATAAACTGTAATTCTGTCCTCTACTCCGCAGCGGCTCGCCGAGCGGCGGGCAAGTTCCACCGCCTCTTTCTGTATCTCAATGGCGGCAACAGACAGGGCCGGCTGCCTTCTGCACCACAGCAGCGGTATTATACCGCAGCCGGTGCCAAGGTCGCAGGCCTGCTCATTAGGTTTTGGGGACGCAAACCAGGCAAGGAGGTAGGAATCCGTCCCAAAACTGTGGTCCCGGGTAACCTCAGCCTGAAACCCGCCGCCTATATTTTCAATCCGTACTTCGCAGTTCAACGTAATCCCCCGCATATCTTTTTCGGATACAATAATGCCGGGCAGCCAAAACAGCAAGCCCGGCAAATGCCAACCTTATAAATTTATGATTTATTCCGGCTGGGGAGCACCTACTGGACAAACATCAGCGCAAGTTCCGCATTCGGTGCAAGCATCCGCAGAGATTTCGTACTTGCCGTCACCCTCGGAGATGGCAGAAGTGGGGCACTCAGGCTCACAAGCTCCGCATGCAATGCAGTCGTCGTTGATAATATATGCCATGGAAACGCACCTCCTTCGTATGTACCATTCAAAGGCTCAGGTTACCCTAAGCGCTCTATTAAATAATAACATACGAGGAGAAAAAATCAATGTTTTTTCTAAGATTTTTAAACTTGAATCTGCTTAATCATCCTCCAGGGCAAGAAGGTCCTCCACTTCCTCCTGGTCGATTTTGATCTGGGAATCCTTAATGACCGTTACATCCCGCCTGTGGACGGTCACCGGCGGTGAATCGGGAGCCCTGTCCAATACCACTTTCAAACTGCCGGTCAGCAGGTTTGCTTCTGTCACCACTCCCCTGCCGTCCTTTGTATTGACAATGGCGCCCACCTTGGGGGTAATTTTGAGCAGTTCGTCATAGGTTTCCTGCTCATATTTAAGGCAGCACATCAGCCTGCCGCAGGAGCCGGATATTTTAGTGGGGTTGAGGGAAAGCCCCTGTTCCTTCGCCATCCTGATGGAAACCGGCTGGAAGTCACTCAAAAACTGGGTGCAGCAGAATGACCGCCCGCAAATACCCAGCCCTCCCATCATTTTAGCCTCGTCCCTGACTCCGATTTGCCTGAGTTCTATCCGGGTGCGGAAAACCGAAGCCAAATCTTTAACAAGCTCCCTGAAATCAACCCGCCCGTCGGCGGTAAAATAAAAGAGTATTTTGGAGTTGTCAAAGGTGTATTCCACATTAACAAGCTTCATTTCAAGACCGTGGGCCTTGATTTTCTCAAGGCAGATGCCAAAAGCCCGTTTTTCCTTCTCCATATTCTCTTTCAGGTGTTCAATATCCTCCGGCAGGGCAGGGCGGATCACCTTCTTTAATGGCTTTACCAGATCCGCATCGTCAACCTCCCTGTTTGTCAGTACAATTTCGCCGCATTCCAGGCCATGGGAGGTTTCCACAATAGCCATATCCCCCCGCTGGAACTGATGACCGTCGGGGTCAAAATAATAGAGCTTGCCCATGTTCCGGAATCGGATTCCTATTATTTCCGCCATGCGGTATACCTTACCTTTCTATTTTAATGCAGTGCCTGCCCTTAAGGCAAACCCCGCAGCTTAAATTCTAATTTATTCTTTATCTCCCCGCAGCCTCCCTGAGCCGGCTGCACATCAATGTAACAAACAGCGTCTGGTTCATGTTTGAAAGCCGGGCGCGTTTCAGCCTGTCCACTTCCTCAACCAGCGCCGCTAGCTGCCCTTTTGTAAGGAGTTTTGAAATCGAGGCGGCAGTATCCGGGCTTGAGGAAATGCTGCTGTTATAACCGGAGCGCAAAACTAGCGCGTCACGGAATATCAGGGACAATGTATTTAAAACGCCGTCACAGGCGGCTTTGTCCTTCTCAATTTTCCCGGTAAGCCTTAACAAATCAATTTCATTCGGCGCCGCCACCGCAAGGGCAATCTGCGGTGCCAGCCCCACAACCTGTTTAAATGTGCCGTCCGAAATCCCGTTTACCGCCTGGCCGATAATCCCGCCGAAAACCGCCGCAGCCTGCCTTGCTTCCTCCGGGCTTGTTTCGGGAAGTATGCGCATTATGGCATTTACGGCTAAATCCACATCAACCGCGCCCACAGTCAGGCATACGGTACGGGACTGTATGGTGGGCAGCAGTTGGGACCTGCTTTCACAGGTCAAAATGAATATCAGATGTTTTGGAGGTTCTTCAAGGATTTTAAGCAGGGCGTTTTGCGCCTGCTCGGTCATCCCTTCAGCCCCCGCAAGTATAAATACCTTATGTTCCGCTTCATTTGGCAGTATATAGGCGCTTTCCCTTAACTGCCGCACAGCATCTATATGAAACGACCTGGAGGAGCCATCGCCTCCCGCCAGAATAATGTCGGGATGGTTGCCGCTTAACGCTTTCCTGCAATGGCTGCAAACCCCGCAGGGCTTTTCATCCCCGGAGGAGCAAACCGCCGCCTGGGCAATTATTTTCGCCAGCGTCCTTCTCCCGCTTCCCTGTGGGCCTTCAATTAAAATCGCATGGGGAATCCTCCCCCTATCCACAAAAGAGGAGAGCAGATTTTTGGTATCCTGGTTCCCTTCAAATCCTATAAAGCGCATAACCCTCAGCCATCCCCGATTGCTTTACGAGCAAGTCAGAGCCTTTCGTAACGCTCGACATTCAACACAAACACAGTTGCGCCGCCAACAGTAACCTCCACCGGGATTGACGCATAAGCATTGTTGTTGTAAGTGGTGCTTGGAATCATCTGGCTGCGCTTTTTGGAATGCTTTTCGATAATGTTTATAACCTCATCCACCCGGCTGTCATCAACACCCACAAGGATAGATGTGTTGCCGGACATTAAAAAACCGCCGGTAGACGCTATTTTTGTTACCGAAAACCCCTCTTTAGTAAGTGCAGCCAAAACTGTTCCGCTGTCGTCTTTGTTGACAAT
Source organism: Clostridiales bacterium (assembly GCA_012839705.1). GTDB lineage: Bacteria > Bacillota > Clostridia > Oscillospirales > Acutalibacteraceae > Avimonas. Next base: position 20,148 of record DUMT01000064.1, read on the forward strand.
CGCCAAAACCAGTTTCATCCTGATACCCCCCGTAATCATGATTGGTTTTATTCCTCTGTTTAATACAGCTTATGACATAAAATGTTGATCTATTCTAAAAAAATTGATCTCTAAAGCTATTATATTACATAAACAGCCTTGTTACAAGTAAATTTGCCGATTTTGCTATCCCTTTACAACCACCATACTGTTTATTCCAATACTTAAAAGCTGCTGCGCAACCTCCGGTGTTATCTCCTCCCCAGGGACTACCGCCGCTATACCCGGCGGGCAAATACTTGCGGCAGTGGCTGAAATCCTGCCCACTGCATTTAAGGTATCCACCGTTTCATTAGGCTGCAAAACCGCTTCCCTTGGCGTCATAACAGCTTTTGGGCGCTCAAAGTCCTGCCCGTATATACCGTAGAACCTTTTCCTCTTTAGTTTTTTCAAAAACCTACCCCGCCTGATTTCCGCCGACAATTCTTTAACCGCATTTTCAAGCCGTCGCAAATGCTCGGGAGTATTAAAAGGTGTTACAATGAACACTGCAAAGCAGGAATCGGCATATTCAGGCTCGCAGCCCCGTTCCCGTAAAAACTGAGCCGCCTCGAATCCGTCCACCCCATCCTCACGCAACTCAAGGGTAAACCGTGCCGGGTCATGCAACCCGCCTTTTAACACATGGATTCCAAAATCCTCTGCAGTTTTTTTAAGCTGGCTTACCGCCCCGGCGGTAAGGTTGTACGCTTCTACCCCCGCCCGCTCCCACCAGTCCCGGGCTAAATCCAAAGACGCCATAACCGGGAATGACGGGGAGGTGGAGCCAAACAGCGCCATGGCAGCCTTTGCGGAATGCCGGCATATATTAATATCCTCACCTGCCCTGCCGATATGCAGCATTGCCCCGCCTGTGAGCACCGGCAATGTTTTGTGGCATGAATCGGCGGTCATGTAAGCTCCAAGGTGCAGCGGGTGAAGGCCGAAGGCGCCCAAATGGCTGCCGTGGGCGTTGTCCACCAGCAGGGGGACCCCCGCCTTTTCGCAAATCCGGGATATTTCCCTTACATCCGCGATATTGCCATAGTAATCCGGGCTGGTTATGTAAACCGCCCTGATGCCCGGCTCCTTTAAAGCGATTTCTATATCCCCGGGCGTAATCTGCCCGTTTTCACCGGTGGGCCATGCCCAAACCGGCTCAATGCCTAATAAGGCAGCCGCATGCACCGCGCTTTTGTGGGAATTTCGGGCAAATACAACCTTTCCGCCCTCACCCGAGAGTTTGAGCATGGTTTGAATGCAAAGGGTGCAGCCTCCGGCGCTGAACAGGGTAAGCCCCGAACCAAAAGCCGCGGCGGCAAGGCGCTCCGCCTCCTCGATGGCATCCCCGCCGTCAAACAGGCTGGCGGTTTCGGGCAGTTCGGTTAAGTCAAACTGCAAGGGCGCAAGGCCTGAAAGCAATCCCGCCCTTCCCTTATGCCCGGGCGTGTGGAATGAAACCCTGCCTTTTGACAGGTATTTTTGAAGCATATCATAAACAGGAGCGCCTGTGGCAGGCATTGGACATACCTCCTGAAATGTTAAAGATAATCTTCGCCTTGTTTATTATATTGGGTTTAAACCCGCTTGTCCAGATTAAAACCAAAATAAAAAGCCGATTGCAATGCAACTTAATGCAGCGCAATCGGCTTATTGAATGGTGCCGGTGGCCGGGGTCGAACCGGCACGGTGTCGCCACCACTGGATTTTGAGTCCAGCACGTCTGCCAATTCCATCACACCGGCATATTTTCGGAACGTTAAACAGTATACAATATTCGCCGTCAAAAATCAAGTGCAATTTTAGGAATACAAGCAGTTCTATATATAAAGCAACAGGACATATATAATAGTGTGGAGGGGATAAGCTGTTATAACAAATCTCCCTTAATTCGGAAGGTCGATGCCGAGATGAGTATAAAGATTGCACTGGCGGGCAACCCCAACAGCGGTAAAACAACCCTGTTCAACCACTTAACCGGCAGCAGCCAGTATGTGGGCAACTGGCCGGGGGTTACAGTGGAGAAAAAGGAAGGCAGGCTGCATAGCTTTGACAATGCCGTAATATCAGACCTGCCGGGGATATATTCCCTGTCGCCCTATTCCCTTGAAGAGGTTGTAACACGGGATTACCTGTTAAATGGCCGCCCCGATGTCATCCTGAACATAGTGGATGCCTCAAACCTTGAGCGGAACCTGTATCTCACCACCCAGCTTATGGAAACCGGAATCCCAATGGTTATAGCCCTCAATATGATGGACGTGGTTGAAAAAAAAGGCGACCACCTTGATATCGAAACCCTTTCCGCGTATTTAGGCTGCCCGGTGATTGCCACTTCGGCAGTAAAGGGGAAGGGGGCCGGCGAAGCAGCAAAATGCGCTTTGAAACAGTCGAAATTCAGACCGCCCACCCCAATAAAGTTCAGCCCAGCATTGGAAGAGGCATTAAGCGAAATCCAAAGCCTTGCCTTAAAATACATTAAGGACCAAAGGCTTCTCAGATGGTATGCCATAAAACTTTTTGAGCGGGATAAAAACGTACAAAATCAACTCAGGTTGCCGGAACAGATAAAAGCAATGATTGAACACATCATTAAAATTTGCGAAGCCGTGATGGGCGACAGCAGCGAAAGCATTGTCATTGGTGAAAGATACGCATATATTGAAAAGGTAGTGAATAAATCCCTGCGGAAAAACCCGCGCCATTCCTCCCTTACAGGGAAAATTGACAAAATCGCCACCAACCGCTTTTTAGCCTTTCCGGTTTTCGCGGCGGTTATTTTCACCGTGTATTTTATTTCGGTAAGCACGGTTGGTACATACCTTACCGACTGGACCACAGACATATTTTTCGGAAAATGGGTGTCGGGAGCCGCTAAAACTATTCTTGAAAATACAGGTGCTGCCCAGTGGCTTGTAAACCTTATCACCGAAGGGATAATAGGCGGTGTCGGGGCTGTGCTGGGGTTCGTGCCGCAAATGGCGCTGTTGTTTTTGCTCCTCTCCTTTCTGGAGGACTGCGGTTACATGGCACGGGTGGCATTCATCATGGACAGGGTTTTCAGGTCTTTCGGGCTGTCGGGCAAATCCTTTATACCAATTCTTGTGGCCTCGGGCTGCGGAGTTCCCGGCATTATGGCAAGCCGTACTATAGAGGACGAAAATAAGCGAAAAATGACCATTATGGTTACCACATTCATTCCCTGTGGAGCAAAACTGCCCCTTATCGCCCTGATATCGGGGGCTGTTTTCCCCGAGGGCTCCTGGTGGGTTGCGCCGTCAATATACTTTTTGGGGATTCTGATGATATTCCTGTCGGCACTGATTCTGTCAAAAACCAGGCTGTTTAAAGGGGATGCTACTCCCTTTGTGATAGAACTGCCGGATTACCACCTACCTTCACCAAAGGTATTATTCTTGCAGGCGTGGAAAAGAATCAGGGCATTTATAGTAAAAGCCGGGACTGTAATATTCATCGCCAGCGGCGTTATATGGTTTTTGGGAAATTTCAGCTTTAACCTTGATTTAAGCCGGGAAAACAGCATATTATCCCATTTCGGGCACATCTTAAGCCCGCTCTTTTCGCCCCTGGGCTTCGGGGACTGGAGAGCCGCTGTTTCGGCAGTGGCAGGCCTTGCCGCCAAGGAAAACATCGTCAGCACCCTCAACATACTTTTAAACGCGGAAGATGCCGGTGCTGAGTTTGCCGAGGCTGTTTCGAAGGTTTTCAACCCCGTTAGCGGGTATTCCTACGCTGTTTTTAATATCCTATGTGCCCCCTGTGTCGCCGCAATAGGGGCGATACACAGGGAAATGGGAAGTTTAAAGTGGACTTTAATCGCTACAGGGTACCAGACCCTTCTGGCATATTCGGTATCCTTTGTGATATACCAGATAGGGCGGGTGGTTGTTTTAGGCGCCACATTCAACATTTTCACATTTCTTGCAATTGCAGTGGCTTTGCTGATTTTGTGGCTCATAATCAAACCTGCTGAAAATCAGACCCCAGCGCATATAAAAAGGCCGGCTAAAAATGCTTCGTAAACTCGCATTTTTAAAAAAGCCGCAGCTTTCGCTGCAAAAAAGCCGCAGCTTTCGCTGCAAAAAAGCCGCAGCTTTCGCTGCAAAAAAGCCGCAGCTTTCGCTGCGGCTTTGGAAAGAAACAATCCTCAACCCCCTTATCATTACAGCATGATAATTCTGCGGAATGCGGTTAGCGGAACCGAAAGCGAAAACGAGATTCTGAAGGTGTACGTCCTGATCATGCTGATAGGAACAACATTCAAATGCTGAGCAACCCCACCTTCCGCCTTTAATTTTGATTAAATTGTTTTTTTAATTGCGGCCGCAATATTCACAATACATATTTATGCGCTGTGGGTTTGATAAATACTAAACCGCTGCCAGCTTTTTGCTGGCAGCGGTTTAATTCTTTAAAGTATTGACTTAAGATAATCTATACCCATTTTCATGCATTCCATCGGGGTTTTGCCCATACTCGGGTTATCCTGTTCGATGACAAACCACTGGGTACCCGCCTCGACGGCAGCTTTGACAATCGCAGGCACATCCTGAACTCCATAGCCTAAGGGCCGAAGCTCGAATTTTTCGGTATCGGATTCATCCTGGGGCTCATTATCAGTTCCAATCAAATCATAGAGCCTGGCAGGCTTTTTGCCCGGCATAACGAAATCTTTCAAATGCACAACAGGTGCCCGTCCGGAGTATTTCCTTACATAATTTGCAGGGTTTTCTCCGCCCACATTTACCCAGCAGGTATCAAGCTGAGTCTGGAGCAGGTCCGCAGGGATATCCCTGTAAAGTATATCCAGTATGTACTCCCCATCCACCTTTTCAAACTCAAAATCATGGTTGTGGTACAGCAGCGTCATGCCCTGCTTTTTAGCTTCTTCGCCAATTGCCTTGAAATCCTCCACCGTCTGGCTATACAGGGGCCTGCCCGGGCGCCGCTCCTCCGCAAGCCAGGGTATTGCAATGTAACGGCAGCCAATTGCCTTGTAATCGCTTATAACCTTTGGAATATCAGCCAGAATTTCATTCAAAGCCACATGGGCGCTGATGGCAACAATCCCGATTTCATCAAGCATTGCTTTTACATCCGACGGGGAATTTCCAAAAAGCCCGGCAAACTCCACTCCGTCATAGCCCATTTCCTTAACTTTTTTTAACGTCCCTTTAAAATCTTTTTCCATTTCATCCCTTATTGAATATAGTTGAATCGCAATTGGCAGCTTCTTATCCATAATGTTCACCCTTCCATTTATATTTAACTTTAAGCTTAGTATAAACTTGAAATTATGCCAATTCAATAAACTAATCATAAATCTTTTTCAACTATCTTTATAAATACAAAAAAGAGGCGGTAAAACCGCATCTAATGCGATTTTACCGCCTCTTTTATTTTATCCAGCCTTATTTGTATTTCGGACGGGCTGTATATTTGGTATGGAGGATTTCGTGGGCTTTATGGCTGCCATATTCGCCGAAGAACTCCTCATAAATAGCCTTTACAGCCGGGGATTTGTGGGATTTACGGATTGCCATGGATGCATCCTGGTCATAGAGGGCTTTTGAGCGCAGAGCCTTAATATCGGTGAAGTTGCGCACCGATGCAGGCTGCAGCGGCTGTCCGCCGCCGTTGATACATCCGCCCGGGCATCCCATAATCTCAACAAAGTGCCAGTCAGCGGTGCCATCCTTAATGCGGCTCATGACATAATTGGCGTTTTCGGCGCCGCTTGCCACGGCAACCTTGACTTCCATGCCGGCGATATTGTAAACAGCTTCCTTAAGGCCAGCGGTACCCCTGACTTCCTTGAACTCGATAGCATCGTTGTCCTTGCCTGTCAGCAGGTCGTTGGCAGTACGCAGCGCAGCCTCCATAACGCCGCCGGTGGCGCCGAAGATAACGGCTGCACCGGTGTCGTCGGACAGCGGGTTGTCGAAATCCTCGTCAGGAAGGTTTACAAAATCAATTCCTGCCATCTTAATCATGCGGGCAAGCTCGCGGGTTGTGATTGCAATATCAACATCAGGAACACCTGCGGCGCTCTCGTGCTCGCGGCCAATCTCAAACTTCTTGGCGGTGCAGGGCATAACGGATACGCTGACGATATCTTTCGGGTCGATATTGTTCTTCTTTGCGTAGTATGTCTTAATGATAGCGCCCATCATCTGCTGGGGAGATTTGCAGGTGGAAAGGTTGTCGAGCAGTTCGGGATAATACAGCTCTGCAAACTTGACCCATCCCGGTGAGCAGGATGTAATCATTGGCAGAACACCGTTGTTCTTAACCCTCTCGATAAACTCGGTGGCTTCCTCAACAATGGTCATATCAGCGCTGAAATTGGTATCAAACACCTTGTCGAAGCCTAAGCGGCGGAGGGCTGCCGCCATTTTGCCCTCAACATTTGTGCCGATGGGCATGCCGAAACATTCGCCCAAAGTAACACGAATTGAGGGAGCAGCCTGGACAACCACATGTTTTGTGGGATCCGCCAGGGCTTCCCAAACCTTGTCGGTATCGTCCTTCTCAACAAGGGCAGCGGTGGGGCAAACCACGGTGCACTGGCCGCAGGATATACAGGGAACCTCATCAAGGGGCTTTTCAAAGGGGGTTCCGATATGGGTGTGAATACCGCGGTCGTTTGCGCCGATTACCGATACATACTGCTGATTGCAGACCGCAACGCAGCGGCGGCAGAGGATACATTTATTGTTGTCACGGACAAGGTGGGGTGCTGACTCGTCAATTTCATATTTGGGAGTGTAGCCCTCAAACCTGCCGGTGTATTCAACGCCCAAATCGTGGCAGAGCTTCTGCAGCTCGCAATCCTGGGAACGGACACAGGACAGGCACCTCTTGTCGTGCATTGAAAGAATCAGCTCAAGGGTGGTTTTGCGCGCCTTCTGGATAGCCGGTGTATTGGTCCTGACCTCCATGCCTTCCGCTACGGGGAAAACGCAGGCGGCAACCAGCCCCCTGGCGCCGGTAGCCTCAACAACGCAGATACGGCAGGCGCCGATTTCGTTTATCTCTTTAAGATAGCACAGCGTGGGGATTTCCACGCCGGCAGCACGGGCGGCTTCAAGTATTGTACTACCTTTGGGCACGCTGACTGCGATTCCGTTAATTTTGACGTTTACCATATTTTCCATAATCTCAGCGTACTCCTTTCTTATCTGATGACAATAGCGTCGAATTTACATTTCTCTATGCAGGCGCCGCATTTCAGGCATGCTGACTTGTCGATGACATGCGGCTGTTTGACTTCGCCCGAAATTGCGTTTGCCGGGCAGACGCGCTTGCAGGCGGTGCAGCCCCTGCACTTGTCGGCAACAATCTCATAGCTCAGCATGGACTTGCAAACCCTTGCCGGGCACTTCTTATCCCTAACGTGGGCGATATACTCGTCACGGAAGAAGCGAAGTGTAGACAGGACAGGGTTAGGTGCGGTCTGTCCCAAACCGCAAAGGGAATTTGCCTTGATGTAATGGCACAAATCCTCAAGCTCGTCAATATCCTCCATGGTGCCGTTGCCGCTGGTGATTTTCTCAAGCTTTTCGAGAAGCCTCTTTGTACCGATACGGCAGGGCGTGCACTTGCCGCAGGACTCGTCAACGGTGAATTCAAGGAAGAACTTGGCTATGTCAACCATACAGGTGTCTTCGTCCATTACGATAAGACCGCCGGAACCCATCATGCAGCCGATTTCGGTCAGGTTGTCGTAATCAATCGGTGTATCGATAAGGTCAGCCGGGATACATCCGCCGGAGGGGCCGCCGGTCTGGGCAGCCTTGAACTTCTTGCCGTTGGGTATGCCGCCGCCGATTTCCTCGATAATCTCCCGCAGTGTTGTGCCCATGGGGATTTCAACAAGGCCGGTGTGCTTGATTTTTCCGCCCAGGGCGAAAACCTTGGTTCCCTTGGAGCGCTCGGTGCCCATGGATGCAAACCATTCCGGGCCGTTGAGAATAATCGGCGGGATGTTTGCCAGGGTTTCAACGTTGTTTTCAACCGTCGGGCAGCCAAACAGGCCCTTTACAGCCGGATAAGGCGGACGGGGGCGGGGCTCTCCGCGGTTACCTTCGATAGAAGTCATCAAAGCGGTTTCCTCGCCGCAGACAAAGGCGCCGGCGCCAAGGCGGATTTCAACGTCGAAATCAAAACCGGAGCCAAAGAGATTTTTGCCAAGCAGGCCATATTCACGGGCCTGGTCGATAGCAATCTGAAGGCGCTTTACAGCAATGGGGTACTCAGCGCGGACATAAACATAGCCCTTGGTAGCCCCTACCGCGTAACCGGCAATAGCCATGGCTTCGATAACGGTGTGGGGGTCGCCTTCAAGAACCGAGCGGTCCATAAATGCGCCCGGGTCCCCTTCGTCGGCGTTGCAGACGATGTATTTCTGGGGAGCCTTGTTGGGAGCGGTAAGCGCCCATTTGCGCCCTGTGGGGAACCCGCCGCCTCCGCGGCCGCGGAGCCCGGAATCGGTTACAATCTGGATTACCTGCTCTGGGGTATATTCGGTAAGGCATTTTGCCAATGCCTGATAACCGTCCATTGCGATATATTCTTCTATGTTTTCGGGGTTAATCACGCCGCAGTTGCGGAGTGCCACGCGAACCTGCTTTTTATAAAAGTCGGTTTCATTGAGGGATTTGATCTGATCCTCGTCAACTGTTTCCTGATACAGCAAGCGTGTAACAATCCTTCCCTTGAGAAGATGCTCGGAGACGATTTCGGGAATATCTTCGGGCTTTACAGAAGAGTAAAAGCTTCCCTCGGGATAAACAATCATGATGGGGCCCAAAGCGCAAAGGCCGAAACAGCCAGTGGTGACCACTTTAACTTCATCAGCCAGGCCCTGTTTTTCCAGTTCCTTGTTCAGTGTTTCTACTATCAAAGCGCTGTTTGATGAGGTACATCCTGTACCGCCACAAACCAGTACATGAGAACGAGCCATCGATTAAACCTCCTTATTTCATCACGCTGCCGATGGTGTATTCCATCACCGGATTGCCGTTTACAAGATGGTCCGCAACAATACGCGGCACCTTTTCAGGGGTAACCTTTGCGTATGTTACCTTATCCTTGCCCGGCACAAAAACCTCAACGATAGGCTCAAACTGGCACATGCCTATGCATCCGGTCTGTGTCACCACCACATTCTCAAGACGGCGTTTTTCAATTTCCTGCACAAATGCGTTGAGGACCGGCCTTGCCCCGGCGGAGATACCGCAGGTAGCCATTCCTATAACAACACGGATAGCTTCACTGTTGTCCTTGCGCATTTGCATCTGCATACGGGCTTTATCCCTAATGGCTTGCAACTCTGCCAATGATTTCACGACGCTAACCTCCTAATTTCAAATTGTTTGGTCCGTTTCACCGGACAAAAGCTCTGACTGTTCATTAAAGTAGCCGGCTATCCAGGACATCACATCCGGGTTATCCAGGGGGACATCCCCTAAAATCCGGCGAAGCTCCGAAGTGTCTATCGAAAAGCTCCTTCCGTCCAGCGACTGCATGTAGCAAAAATCAAGGTTTGGGTTAAGCCTGATTAAAGCCGTAAGTGTCCCGCAGACATCCCCCAAAGGAAGGCGGTTCACATGGGAGCGGACAAACCGGGCTGAAACTCTGGTGCCTTTTCCCGGCTCGGAACTGATTTCAAGGCTTCCGCCAGACTGCTCGGCTGCAAGGCGGAACAGGGGAATCCCCATCCCGACACGGCGGGTAGTGCGGGTTGTGTAAAAGGGGTCGGAAACCCGCTTTAACTGTTCTTCTGTCATGCCGCAGCCGTTATCTGAAATTTCAATGGCGAGGGTATCGGCAGCTGTGTCCTCATCCACAGAAATTTCAATCCTTGAAGCGCCGGCCGATATCGAGTTTTGGACAATGTCCAGGATATACAGCGAAAGTTCCTGCATAGCTTAATCGTTGTATTTTTCCAGGATTTTGTCGATATCGTCTACTGTGATTTTTCCGTAAACATCCTCATTCACCGTCATAACCGGTGCAAGGCCGCAGGCGCCTATGCAGCGTGTAGCCACCAGTGAGAACTTGCCGTCCTCGGTGCACTCGTCCGCGCCAATCCCCAGCTTTTCGCTGATTTTGTTGAAAATATCACCCGAGCCTTTAACATAACAGGCTGTGCCAAGGCAAACGCCAATATTGTATTTGCCCTTGGGCGACAGTGAAAACTGGGCATAGAATGTGGCAACCCCGTACACCTTCTCAAGCGGGATATTCATGCCGTCGGCAATCATCTTCTGAACCTCAATCGGCAGATACCCGTAAATCTCCTGAGCTTCCTGCATAACGGTCATCAGGCGGCTTGGGTCGTCACGGTAGGTTTCGATTACTTCTTTCAGCCTTTTTTCCTGTTCGGCAGTGCCTTTAAAAGGAAGGTTGCTGATTTTTTTCTGCATTTTCCCTTTTCCTCCTTACGGGTTGTGGTTTGCGTAATCGCAATTGCCAGAACCGGTTTTTTCGGTTCCAACAGTATATATAATCACATTGGACTAATAAAAAGTTGGAAAGCTATTAGTCAATGCAATAGGCTAATATTATCAACCCTTTTGACAGGCAATATAGAAGGTGGCAAAATTAGACAAAATTTTTGCTTGTTATTTTTTTAACAATTTTGTTCGCTATAAAATCTGCGGAAAAGCAGGCGCAACTTCGCGCTTCGTTTCCGCAGTTCTGCATCTTCGCAGAAAGCAAAAAACTAATCACACATTTTATATATTAACATTTTAGCTTTTTAACGTCAATATTAAATAAGTATAAATTCACACCAAATTAGTAAGAGATAAACAAGGAAGAAATTAGTAATCCTGCTCGTCCAGGGTCAGGGAGTAGGATGGCAGGAACTCCTCCAGAAAACAGTTGGCGGCGGGAAGGTTTAATTCCCTGACTGCCTTTTCGGTGGCCCTTTTGGCTTTTTCAAACTCCCGGTTGCCCTGGCTTTCCTCCTCAATGCATTTTATCAGCGCGGAAAGCTTATCCGCCGCCCGGACAATTTTCAGCTCCTCACTGTATCTGTCATCGTGGATTAAAAGGGGGCTGTATTCCTCCCTTAAATCCTCCGGCAGCATTCTCAGCAGCTTTTCTCCCGAAACCCTTTCAATCTGCTTGTAGGCATCCCGGATTTCGGGATTGAAATATTTCACAGGAGTGGGAAGGTCGCCAATGAGTATTTCGGGCATGTCGTGGTAGAGGGCAAGCAGCACGCAGCGGCACACGTCCACATTCCCGCCAAACCGCTTGTTTGTTAGCAGCGCCAGGGCGTGGGCAAGGACAGCCACGTCGTGGGAATGCTCAGAAATGTTTTCGGTGCGGGTGTTGCGCATCAGCGACCATCTGTTTATATACTTCATTCTCGAAATCATCGCAAAAAAATGAAAACCCATATTGCAAACTCCTATGTAAAAAAAATTATATCTCAATCTTTCCGATAAGGCTCCTCATGGCAAGGATTGTTTTTTCTATCAGCTCTTCCAGCGTCCAACCCAGCATTTCGGCGCCGCTGGAAATAACCTCCCTTGAACATCCTGCGGCAAAGCCTTTGGATTTAAACTTCTTCATAACCGATTTTACCTCAAGGTCGGCAACGCTGCGGGAGGGGCGCATTATTGCGACAGCGCCAATAAGCCCGGTAAGCTCGTCTACTGCGTATAGCACCTTTTCCATTATATGCTCAGGCTTGATATCCACGGTTATATTATACCCATGGCTCGCGGTGGCGCGGATAATCCTTTCATCCAGCCCCAGCTCGCGCATTATTTCCTGGCTCTTTATGCAATGCTGGCCGGGATAAAGCTCGAAATCCAGGTCATGCAGCAATCCTACAACTTCCCAGAACCCCCTGTTTTCGGGGTCTAATTCTTCGGCAAACCATCCCATAACCCCGGAAACAATCACCGCATGGCGGATATGGAACTCCTCCCTGTTATATTTTTTCAAAAGCTCCATGGCTTCGTCGTAATTAGGAACTTTCCCCATCCTTCACATCCCTTTCCGAACATATAAATAATATTGCTTTTTAATAAAGTTTATCAGTTTTTTTGTATAAGTAAAGGGTATTTTGAAGTATCTTTTATCTATAATACATTTTATAACCCTAACAGTAAAGACTAACAACACAATACAGGATAAAAGGTGTTGGGAATTATATGAAAAATACGTCTAAAAGCATTATAACCGGCGCCCTGGCGGGGTTCGCAAACGGTTTTTTCGGCGCGGGAGGCGGGATGTTTTTAGTCCCCCTGTTCGTGCGGTGGTTAAAGCTCGACGAAAAAAAGGCTTTTGCCACATCCGTTGCGGTCATTTTCCCCCTGTCGGCGGTTTCGCTGATAATTTATTATTTTAAAGGGGATGTGGATATCGGCTCGGTCTGGCCCATACTTTTAGGCGGGCTTGCGGGCGGAATTATTGCCGGAAAGGTGTTTTGCAAAGTCCGCGTCACATTTCTAAGAAGGATATTCGGGCTGCTGATTATTTACGGGGCGATAAAGGCGGTATTCCTGCTATGAATTATATTATAGATTTTGTTATAGGGCTTGCCACCGGGGTTTTAAGCGGATTTGGTATAGGCGGCGGCTCCCTTTTGATTTTATACCTCACAATATTTGCCGGCACGCCCCAGTTTGCCGCCGCCGGCATTAACCTGATGTATTTCCTGTTCTGCGCGCCTTCGGCCCTTATTTCCCATTGCAAAAATAAAATGATAGAGCGGAAAACCGCCCTTATATGCATATGCGCCGGGATTCCGTCGTCAATAGCGGCTTCTTTACTTGCAGCCTATATAGATGTTAACCTCCTTCGGCGAATTTTTGGCGTTTTCCTATTATGTATTGGTATTAAGGAGTTATTTGTTAAAAAGGACGGTAAAGCATAAATTAAAGTCTAAACATTTTTTGACAATATGTAGTATTAATCCTTGACAGCCGCCACAAGCAGGGCTATAATAAACAAAAAATAGGAGTTGTAGGTTTGTTTTACTGCCCGCTGATTTATTAGTTTTTTATTTCCCGGCGAGCTATAAGGCGGCTAAATCGAAAATTCTGGGCGGAAACTCTTTTTTAGGGAGGTTTCTGCCCTTTTTGTTACCGGTTTATTAACCGGTTTGCGCTGTTAAAAAAAAGGCGGCCGGACTCCATTTCAAGACATTCAAAAAAATTTAAATATATGCTGCATTTTACAGAAAATTTTACATTATTTGCAGCGGCTCTGTAAAGATAACATGAAAGAATAGCGCCCGAAACCGAACAAAAGCTTCATGCCACAAGCAGAAACTCCCGTTTTTGTTTTTTGGAAAGTTTAAGACCAGCAACCTGCGCCGGTGTCATAC